>JBGPJM010000018.1:0-42819 GCA_041485385.1 Phycisphaerae bacterium
CCTCGGGGACGATGAGGCGGAGGCGGAGCTCGACAAGGGCTTCCAGGGCCTCGACGCGGCGCTGGAGGTCGGGCCTAGAGACCAGTTCGAGGAGGTCGCCGAGGTCGAGGTGGAACTTGGCGGCGATTTCGAGGGGGGAGAGGTTGGGATCAAGAAGGGCCGCGTAGATGGCGGCGAGGTCCGCGACAGGAGGGGCGACCGGGGCAGGAGGGGGCGGGGATTGAGGGACCGACTGGACCACGATTAGGGCAATATACGGTCATGCCCATCGCTTGTCAAGGTATTTTTTGGTACATTTTGGGTTTGGAAAATAGACCGAAAATATGTTGCAGAATGATCGGTTTCAGTCTATGCTACGGGCCCATGTCGATCGAAGCACGAGCTGGCGCCATTCTCCGCGAAACCGAAGCGAGCCTTCGCCAACTGACGGCGGAAGCGGCGTCGGCAGGCGACTATGCCGTCATCATCAAAGTCGCCGCCTGGGCAAAAGCGGTAAGTGAACTTGTGAAATCGTCGGCACCGGAACCCAAGTCGAAGCCCGTCCGCAATTCAAACAACTCGGTGCCGGCGGGTAAGCCCCCGCAGCCTCCCCGGCGCTCGGCGGAGCGGAAGGACTACCCCCGCTTCTTTCGTCAGGGTGACCAGCTGATTCGGGTAGCGTGGTCCAAGCGGGAGAAGAAGGAATACCAGCACAAAGCGCCACACAGCTCCCTCAAGTCACTGGCCGCAGCTCTGGCCGAGGCAGGGAAAGAGGGTCGTGTGTTTTCGACAGACCAAGTGCTGCCGGTCCACGATCAGGGGGACGGCAGCGAGATCCCGAACTATCAGGCGTATGTCTGTATCGCGTGGCTGAAACAGACCGGGCTGATCGACCAGCATGGACGGCAGGGTTACTCGGTTCCCAGGCTGGATGACTTCCACAACGCTGTCGAGTCGATTTGGCGAACACTCCCCAAGCAGTAGCGGCGTGAGGGCAAAGGCATGATTGAACCGACCCAACTTAGCAAGTCCGTCAAGCCCGTTGATTTCATCGCTCAAGCGCTTCGCGCCGCGACGAGTGCCGATGTCGAAGCGGTGCTCGGGCAGTTGCCCATCACGCCGGAGGATCAGTACGCATTCAACGAAGAAGATCCCGAGGCTGGATGGGAGGCCGGCCGATTTCACTGGATTCCAGTGGGTCGAGAACGCGGAAATGCCGGCAGAATCAAGCTTGCAAATCAGCCAGTCAATCCGATAGCCGAGCGAGCCGTCAATGGGATGGAAGCAATCATTGAGCTCGCGCGCCAGCGTGAACTACAGACGGACTCGAATGCCCAGGCACCCACCTCACCGCGCGACGCAGTGAACCGATACTTCGGCCTACCACCGATGGACCAGTTGCCCAAGTTGGACGACTCGCCGCAATCGAAGGCCACGCGGTCAAAAGCCCGGGACTTGGCGCGACAGCTTCGCGTACGGCTGTTGTGGGACAAGACAGAACGAGAGTTTGCTATCGCCATCGAGGACGATGGGATCGGTCAGCCCCCGGCAACTGTGCATCGGACCCTTCTCTCCCTCGGCTCCACGACGAAGGCAGACAAGCCGTACCTGATCGGCGTCTTCGGGCAAGGCGGTTCCTCGGCCTACGCCGTGAGCAAGTACTCCTGGGTGGTCTCGCGGCGGGCAACGGATGTGCTCCATGGTGCCACCGATGGCGTCGGCTGGACGGTGGTCAAGCACGTCTTTCCGAAGGGGCGGCGCGATGACTATTTCGCGTATCTGGCGTGTCATTCCGATGGGCGGGTTCCGTGGGTATCGGCTGCGGACGCCGACGCGGCGAAAGTCTCAAGCGGAACTCGATTCGTCCACATTCGGTACGACTTTGGCCGGGGTGGATCGGCGATCACGCGCCAGCTCTACACTGCGTTGAACCACGTGCTCTACAACCCGATCTTGCCTTTCGAGTTGTACGCGCAGCGTCAGACAGCAGATCCGATCTACGGCAACGGATATCGCCTTTCGTCGCTCAAGAATCGAAAGGTTGGCAAAGGACCGGATCAGAGGGACGCGATGATCTTGGACAAGCTCTTTCCGCCGCAGCCGGTCGGCGCCTGAGGAATCACAATGCCCACCACTGCGAATTTGGACAAGTCCTTGGATGCTGCGCTCTCGGAAGGGCACGGGACGATCACGATCAGGGTGGTTGTGGTTGACAAGGCACTGGCCGCGGCGGCCGCCCCTGGCGCGGAAGACGCGGCTCCGGCGGACGCCGGAGCAGAGGAGATTCTGCCGGAGACGGACAAGCGTCCGGTGTCGTCGTTCTTGGAGGAACCCAAACGAGGCCGGCAGTGCTGTGTCTTCCTGATCAACGGCCAGCGTCAGCATGCATGGGACAATCTGTTCATCGTCCGCGATTTGGAGCTCAAGTACCTGCGGAATCGAATGGTCGTCGTTGTTGATTGTGACGGGCTGAAACCTGAAGCTGTAGCCGAACTGATGCAGGGCTCGCGGCATCAGTTCTATGAGGGCACGGTTTACTCTGCCTTGGAGTCTCGGGTCGTTGCGACGCTCAAGGGTGATCCTGATCTTCGCCGGCTGGAGGAGGAGGCCGAGGATGAAATCTCAAGCCTGCAAGCAGGCGATGAAGCGGTAAAGGCCGCGCTGGATCAGTTGATCGAAGCGCACCATGACTTGGCCTCGCACATTCACCACGGACACACTCAGCCGGGAGAGGTCACCCGCGATGACGAGACGTCCGGCACGCTGATGCAGTCACAGGATGTAGTTATCGAGGGCGATTCGTCGGTCGGCGTGCTCGCGGCGGAGCCTGTGCTCCTGGTGCGACCTGATGTGGCGACCATCCGGTTAAAGCCGAACGAACGAAGAAGATTTGTGGTCTATCCGCGTCCCGAGAGTGTTTGGAAGGCGGTAGCGTCGCACGTCGTCACGATCGACCCGCCGGTGAAGGAACTCCAGGTAACGCGCACTTCCCAAATGAGCGGCGAGGAAGTGGCGCTCACCTTCGTGGAGTCGGTGGACTTCGACGATGACGAGTACCCGATTGAAACTACGCTGCGAAGTACAGCGGTTTTCAAGGGATTCGCCGAACCGCGCATTCTGGAACGGCGGGTGGTTATCAATCCGTCGAAGACACGGCCACCCAAGCCTCCGGTTCCGCTTAAGGACGATCCGACGTTTGTCAGAGTGACGAGCCGTCAGCCGATCAAGATTCTGATCGGTGGTCCTGATGTGCATGTGAAGCTGCGCTGGGACGGCAAGGACGAGTTGGTGACGGGGAGTTCGCCCTCCTGGTCCTTCCGCGTGACTTGCGAATCGCCATCAATCGAACCGCCGACGTTCTTGACACGACCGATTGGAGGTCGATTCGAGCTGTTGATCCAGGCTGTGCCAGGCCTTCACGCCGGGGAACAACTCAAGTTCGACGTTGAGGCAGTGGGTCCGGGGAAGGCGCTCTCTACAGCATTCCTGGCCGACGTTGTTGAACCGCCGACCCCGCGCAAAGTGGCGACGAAGCTCGCAGGAGGTGGGCAGCGTCGCCCGCCATACGACCTGCGATACGTCGAGCTGAAGGATTGGACCGAGGACACTTGTTGGGGGCAACCGTGGTCAGGTAGCGAAGCGGGCGCTTTTGAGCCCCCGAGTGCCAAGTCGCCCCTGACCATCTTTATCAATCAGGACATGGACTTGCTGGCCACGTACCGCGATAGCCTCGTCGCAAAGAAGCTCGCAGAGGCGACCATTAAGCAGCGGATCAACAAGTACACGACGCACGTCGCCTTCCATCTGTATCAAATGTACGAGAAGCGGAAGCAGGTGGAATCGCAGCCTGGTGGTGCTGCCGAAGGGCCAACCGAGGATCAGATGCGGGACGAGATCCAGCGCGTGGCCAGGACCCTCTTGAAGCTCATGGAGGTCACCCAATAACTCGTAATTCAGACGGCGCGATGGATGAGCACGACCTCATTGGACGAGTGCGTCTTGCCATTGAGGGTTGCGTGCCATTTGCGATGCGGCACTTCCCTCCAGATGCGGCGGTCTGCCATAGCGTTGGTACCGTCGATCGAGAGTTCGGCAAATCCCGCGGCTTTCATGTTGTCGAGGTACCGGGGCAGTTGAGCCTCGGGCCGGTTGAATGCGACTATCTGGACCATGTAGCCACCGTCCCGCATGACGCGCCGAATGGCGAGGAGCGTGCCCAGCGACGTGCGAAAGTATTTGTCCGCGGCCGTCTCACGTCGGTCGCCGAAGTTGTAGAAGGATGCGCCTTGGCCGTCGTCGCAGCCGGCGATCCAGTATGGCGCCGGCGTCTCGCGCCGGCCATCGACTTGCCAGCGATGGTAGAGAACGTGCACCCCGGGGTAAGGGGGACTGGTCACGACCAGAGCCACACGCTTCCCTTTGGTCTGGAAGACCTCGGCCTGATCAAGCTCGGCTGCATCTCCATTCAATATGGTGGCCCGACCGCCGGCCCGCTTCACATGCGCGGCAAAGATCGTGAGCGATTCAAGCATCTCCCCGGTCGTCGAAGTCAACCGCTCCCGGAAATCAGGGAGGGGCGTATGACGCTCGCGGCCGTCAAGCGCCCATTGTCCGACCTTCAAGACGGCGCAACGTGCGAAGTCCTGAGCGTTTCGTGTCGGCAACTCCACGATCGACGCGAGGGCGGCGGCAACGCCTTTCTTGATGAAGCGAGCCTTGACCAGGGACAGATTCCTGGTCTTGTCCGAGTCAATGAACTCGACGAGCTCCTCCAGAGGGCGATCGTAGGTGAAGGAGGGTACGTCGTTGGCGGCCCAGCGCCGCATCGCGAGGGCTTCGGCGGGCGCTAAGCCGGTGATCTTGACCTTGGTGATGAAGGCGGCGAGGGAGTTCAGGTCGTTGCCGACCACGTGACGCCCCGCGGCGACGCCTTCGAGCACAGCTGTGCCGCCTCCCATGTATGGATCAAGGACAAGGTCGCCAGGCTTGGAGAAGCCGTTGATCGCGGCCGCAGCGAAGCTCGGAGAGAATCGAGCCGGATACCGATAGAAGTTGTGCGTCCAGCCAGTGACGGGTTTTCGGTCGAGCGCTGCCTCAGCAAGGACCGCGAGCGCCTGCGCCGGGTCGTCGATTCGGCGTGTTGTTGAACGACTTCCGTGTCGTGTGGTCATCGCCTGTCTCCCGCTATCGGCTTAACAGATCGCGGAGCATGAGGTCGCTCTCCGTTTGGTAAGGGGGAGCATGGGGTTCCGCCGATGTGGCGAGATCGGACGACAGTTAGGCCAGTATACGGTCGATCGGAAATCTGTCAAGGTATTTTTTGGGTACGCAGAGAGAAAGCTCCGGTTGTCCCCGGGCCTTCCCTCGCGGCTGCGACTGGCGCATCGAGCCGGGGTACACCTCACCCCTCCGGCCACTCCCCCTCGAAGACATCGGCCGCGGGGCCGGTCATGAAGACGTGGTTTGTTTTCTCGTCCCAGCGGACGGTGAGGTCGCCCCCCGGCAGGTGCAGGAGCGACTCTCGCCGCAGCCGCCCGGTCAGCACGCCCGCGACCAGCACAGCGCACGCGCCCGTGCCGCACGCCTGCGTGAGGCCGGCGCCTCGCTCCCAGGTCCGCATCGTCGCCTCGGATCGCGGCAGGCGATCCGTCTGCAGCGACACCAGATGGACATTGATGCGATTCGGAAACGCCGGATGATGTTCGATCCACGAGCCGAACCGCCCAAGCTCGTTGAGCGCCTGCGAGAACGTGATCTGCTCCGCGCCGGTCCCTCGCCCGGACGGATCGGGCAGGTCCGGAGGCTGAAAAACCACGGCGTGCGGATTCCCCATCGAGACGAAGACCGCATCGCATTCGAACTTGAACTGCCTCGTGCTCAGATCAATCCGGAACTCGTGGGCCCGCTCCCCCGCGACCACGTGCCCCAGATCCACGGGGATCTTGCCGGGCTCCAGGATCGGCTCCCCCATATCCACCGTCGCCCGCGTGAGCCTCCCCCCACTCGTCTCGTGTGCGATCGACAGCACGCCCCGCCCGGTCTCGACCAGCATCGGGTTCGCCCCGATCCCCAGCCGGTCGTGCGCGAACTTCGCCACGCACCGGATCCCGTTCCCGCACATCTCCGATTCGCTGCCATCGGAGTTGAACATCCGCATGCGGACGTGGGCGCGGGAGGGAGGGGAGGGGGCGGAGGGGGGGGTCGGGCGGCAGACGAGGATCAGCCCGTCGGACCCGATCCCGGTGTGGCGGTCGCTCATGCGCCGTGCCAGATCCGGAAGGTCGCTCCGCTCGGCGAGCGCGGGCGCAGTCACCGCGTCGAGGTAGATGTAGTCGTTCCCGATGCCGTGCATCTTGACGAAGTGCATGAGGGGACGTTCCGAGTGCCGGGTGCCGGGTTCCGAACCAGGAGCTTCAAGCGCGATCAGGGCCACACCGAGGGCCAGGCCGCCAGGCCGATGAGCGTCAGCAGCAGCAGCGCGGCGACCCGCTTGATCTTCCGGACGCTCGAGTCGATTGGCAAGCGGGCGACGGAGATCCCCACGATCGACTGGAGCCGACCCTGGCGGCAGGCGATCGAGCCGTGCCGCCACGACGGACGGTGGCGCGGGATGTGGTTCAGCCGGGCAACTGTCTCGAGGGCCGACGCCATGGCTAGGGCGGCGGTCGGAGAGATCAGAGGACCGCCGCCGGCCGCGGGCGGACCCTGGGGACTCTCGAGCGCTTCCACGCCCTCCGGAAGGGCGGCCTGGGAACTCAGGAGCCTCGCGGCGTACGCATCGGCCTGCCACTCGAACCGCCGGCTCACGAAGCCGAAGATGAGCATCGCGAAAGCGAAGGCGCCGATGGTGATGGCCAGTTGCACGGCCGCGCCGGCCGGAGTCGGCCCGGTCGGCAGGTGGGCCAGCTCGGTGATCAGCTCGCCGCCCCCCATGGCGAAGCTGACACCCACCAGCATCACCACCGCCAGCCACACCATGTGGTGGTGGCGGACGTGCGCGAGCTCGTGCGCCATCACGGCCTCCACCTGCGGCGTGGGCATCGAGTCCAGCAGCGCATCGGTCAGCAGGATGTACCGGGCCGGCGCGAGCAGGCCGATCACGGCGCCGTTGATCATCGAGCCGTGCGTCCGCCAGACGAGCAGCTCGCGGACCTTGATCCCCTCGGCGCGGCACATCGCCAGCAACCGATCGCGGGTCGTCCCCTGCGGAAGACGCTTGGTATCCCACAGGAACCGCATCACCACGGGCCCGACGATGAACACGCCCAGCACGCCGATGAGCTGCGAAGCCGCCTGGAGGTACTGCGGGCCCTCCTCGGATGTGAGCGTGGCCGCGAGCCAGCCGTGCAGCCTGCCGCGCTGTGCAAGACCGACCGCCCAGCCGATCAGCCGGTCGACCGCCTCGGCCCAGCCGAGGATGAGCAGGAGCGGAACGACGGAGAGCAGGAGGTTGTGCCGCAGGTTCAGGCCGACAAACTGGGCGCGGCTCGGGATGGGGTAGATGGGCGTGCCCTGGTCGAAGGAGCGGATGATCGTGGACTCCCGCATGGCCCGCTCGATCGGGTAGAACGAGGTCCACCCGAGGATGAACACGATGAGCGCCGGCGCAAGGGCGATCGCCTCGTCAACAACGATGACGTTGCCGACAAGGGAGCGGACCAGATCGAGCCAGCCGAAGAGCAGAACGCCGGTGGCGTGCAGGAAGACCGCGACCCAGCGTCCGGCGAGAACGATCAGTTCGGCGTTGACGACGGCGTTGAAATCGCCCTTGTTCAACCGGCGGAGGCGCGACGACACGAGCAGATGGACCGTGAGGGCGACGGCCGCGAAGGGGACGAGGACGGCCGCGGCCGACCCGGCGGGAGTGAGCCAATGCGCCAGCAGCGGCTCGCGCATGGAGTCGCGGACGATCAGGACGATGAAGAGGGAGATGATCCAGAGTTGGAACATGCGAAGGAGCGATCGTCGTCACTTTGTCCCGGGCTGCGTGAGTTCCCCGAGGTCGATCCGGACGTCGGGCCGCTGGTAGAAATCGGCGTCGAGCACGCCCTCGCGGATGGAGGTGAAGACCACGCAGTTCCGGCCGAACGTGGCGGCGTACTCCAGGTCCCCCTTGCTGGGGCCGGCGAAGCGCGTGTTGCGCTGGTCCTGCGCGTGGAAGTGGTAGTGAGCCAGCGCACGCGGCGTCCCGGAGATCAGCTGGTCGGTGGGGGAATACCGCATGTCGCCGCCGACGCCCCCCGCGGCGGGCGTGTACACACGGGCGCCGTAGACCGCGCGCTGCGGCGCGGATTCCGCGCCGGCGCGGCCCACGGTCTCGATCGCGCCGCCGTGCTCGTTGGTGCGGTCCTTGCGGTCCTGCTCTGCCTGGGCAAACAGCGAGGAGACCAGGGACGGCTCGTGGATGGCCTCGTCGATCACCATGATCGAGAGCAGGTCCCCCCACGAGAGTTTCTTCTCCCACTGGTCGAGCGTCTCCGGCAGGATCGCGCCCTCGCCCCCCTCGGCCGTGCGCGCGTGCGTCTGGCGCCCCCGCAATCGCTGCGCGAGCGTGCCGAGCAGATCGGGACGCGACATGGAGAGCCAGTCGGCGCGCGCGACGGCCGCGAAGCGGATGGGCTCGAGATTGCGGATCTGGAGGCCCGCCGTCTGCTCGGGGCCAAGGCGGGCGACGGCGCGGGCGGATTCCGCCCACCACGCGGCGTTGTCCGGGTTGGTGCTCCCGCGCAGAGAGCGGATCCACTCCAGCTCGGCGCCGGTGATGGGCACGACCTTGAGGTCCGCCGCGGCGGCGCGGAGGTCGGCCAGAAGCGGATCGGAGCCGGCGTCGGTCGCGGCGGACGCCAGACGCGGGTCGGTGGCCAGGAGCGTGGCGCGCCGGGAGCCGTCCTTGTCGAGCCGCCCGAGCAGCTCCCAGGCGTCGGTGCGGACGCGCTCCTCCAGCAGGTTGGGCCCGTGGGCGCCGGGGGCGGAGGGGCGGGAGGGGGGCTCCGCGTGCGCGATGAATGTGTCGTAGACGACCTGCTCGATCGGGACCCCCGGGTTGAGCCGGACGAGGGCGGCGTATTCGGCCCGCTTGTCGTCGTGCTCCAGGGTGCGCCGGGAGAGCGAGCGGATGAGGGCGGGGGTGAAGTCGGTCCAGCCGCGATCGGTTGCGGCCGTGCAGATGAGGCCGATGATCCTCGTGTTGGTCTCGCGCGGAAGCCTGAGCCGGAGGACGTTGCGGACATCGGCGATTCCGTCCGGAGACGTCTCGCCGAGGAGCTTCTCGGTAACGCGGACGCGCACAGGGTCGGGGACGCTCAGGAGGAAGAGCGCCTTCTTGAACTGCTCGCGGGTGAGCGAGGGCTCGGTCTGGCCGGACCGGGATTCGTTCCAGGCGCGATTAACGGCCTTGAGGCGCTGCGCGACGGTGCGCCCGCTGTCGAACATGTCGGCGAGGGCGTCGCGCCCGGGGCTGTCGGCACGCTGGCCCGAGTGGCAGCCCCCCAGGAGCGCCAGCAAGAGGGTCAGGAGCATGATCAATGAAGAGAGTCTCATGCCGGACTGTAGGGAAAGGCACGTCGCCTGAAGGCGCCGAGGCGAGCCGCGGGGGTAGTTCGCGTGGGAGGTGTCATGGTCCGATCCCCGGGGAGCCGTATGATTTGAATGTGGCACGAGCCAGCATTAGCGCGCAGGAAGCCGAGAGCATGCACGACCGCGTGTCGCGCGTGATCAACCTGATCCGGCCGGCGGTGCAGTCCGACGGCGGAGATGTGGAGCTGGTGGAGGTGACGCCGGAGGGGACGGTGCGGATCCGCCTGCACGGGGCATGCGTTGGGTGCCCGTCGAGCCTGATCACGCTGCAAATGGGCATCGAGCGGAACCTCAAGGAGCACGTGCCCGAAGTGAAAAAGGTGGAATCGGTGGACTGACCGTCGGCCGGTTTTGATAGGGAGTCCGACGGAGATTGATTCTCGATTTTGTTGAGATGAGGCTGTTGCCCGATGAGGTTCGTGGTATAGTGCCAGTGGTGGCGGGCTCCGGCCCGAGAGGGACAGGAGGTCCAGGATGCTGGTGATCACAAGGCGAGAAGGCGAGGAAGTGGTCATCGGTGATCCGAGGAACCCTATTGGGGTGGTCCGGATTGCCTCGATCAAGGGCGATCGCGTTCGGGTGGCGTTCGAGTTTCCCCGAAGCATCGACGTGCACCGGCGCGAGGTCGCCGACCAGATCCTCGAGGAACAGCCGCAGGTGGTGGGGACGATCAAGCCGAATATAGCCGCCACTTCGGGCTAATGCCCCGGGCGGCAGGAAAGAACGACCCCGCGACTGCGGGGTCGGTTTGTTTTTGCGATCTCAGCGGAAGCGGGCTCGTTACTCGGCCTTGCCGCCGGACGAGTCGTAGACCCAGGCGTCGCCGGCGCGGGTGTACTCGAGCACCTCGCCCTTGGCAAAGAACAGCGAGAGCTCGCGTGCCGCGGCCTCGGGGCTGTCGGAGCCGTGGATGAGGTTGAAGGAGTTGGAGACGCCGAAGTCGCCGCGGATGGTGCCCGGCTCGGCCTTGGACCCGAAGGTGGCGCCCATGAGCTTGCGCGAGATGGCGATGGCGCCGATCCCCTTGAGCGCCAGCACCAGCACCGGCTGGCTGGTCATGAACCGGACGAGCCCGTCATAGAAAGGTTTGCCCTTATGGGACTCGTAGTGCCGCGCGGCCAGGTCGGGGGAGATCTTCATGAGCTTGCAGCCGACGACCTGCAGGCCCTTGTCCTCGAAGCGGGCGAGGATGCGCCCCATGAGGGCGCGCTGGACGGCGTCGGGCTTGAGGATGATGAGCGTGGTTTCCATGGGTATTCCTGTGCGGAGTTCGGGGCGGAGATGATAGCCCAAGGCTCGACGTTGTCGGCACCCTCAACCGCCCAGACCAGTGAACGGATCTCGGAGTCCCATGATGTCGTCGGCGCCGCCCGCCGCCAGGATCATGCCGAAGAAACCAAGGACCGATGCAGTCGCGAGGCTGAGCAACACAGCGGCGACGAGCAGCGCTCGGTGCGCAGGTCGTAGTCGGAGCCCGACGCTTGCGGTGAGTTCCGACCAGCATGTCCACCACAGGAAGAATGCCACGAGGTGAGCCAACGCCCAGAGACTCAAACCGGCGAGAGCAACTGTGAACAGCGGGGATGGATCGCGGCTGCCCATCGCACGTGTAATGCCGGCGGTGAGGAACGCGGCGCCCGCGAACAACGGAATGGAGAGCCAGGGGATCTCCAACCAGACGAGCGAGTGCAGCCAGATGATGCGATGGAGCGGTCTCGACCAGCGGCGCGAGAAGCACGACACGGCCCAGCCCGAGGCGCACCCCACCGCCACGACCGCGAGCCCTCCCGCGATGCCGAAGATACCCACCCGCGCCGATCGGGTCACGGCAGCCGCACCGAGCGCGTAAGCGATGACAGCCGCCGCATACAGCAGGATGATCCTGCGTCGAATGCGCACGGCATCAGATTGCAGCTGGCGCCGCGCGATTGCCGCCGCGATGTCTCTCTCCGTGACCGGTCGTCCACACTCGGGGCAACAGTCGCCGCGTGCGCCGACCAAGTCGTACTCGCAGCCAGGACAGAGCGTCGGAAATGATGCGTGTGCCACGGGCACCGAACTGGCCATACCAAACGATATGTGCTTGAAGACTGCGTGTTCCTGAGGATGCCGGCGTTGCGCAATCGGGTCTCGCACACGAGGAACATGTGCGGCTCGCACCATCTCAGGGCCGATGAGGGTGGTATCCTCAGCCACGGGTCCGCCTGACGGCGGGCCGGCCATGGAGGGCCGCCATGTCGCAGGCAGTGATGCTCCCCGAGGTCGCCGCGGGTCTCAACGGCGGCAACCATTCCCGCACGATGGGCAAGAAGACCACCACCCGCGCGACGGCCGAGACGATGGCCGCGAAGCAGCGGGATATCTCCGTCAGCGAGTTCTTCGCGAAGAACCGGCACCTGCTGGGGTTCGACAACCCGCGGAAGGCGCTGCTGACGACGGTGAAGGAGGCGGTGGACAACTCGCTGGATGCGTGCGAGGAGGGGGGGATCCTGCCGGATATCACGGTGGTGATCGAGGACCTGGAGGAGGCAGGGGCGAAGCGACGGAGCGACGGAGCGACGAAGGGAGGGGAGCAGGAGGGGAACGGCGCCGCCTCAGCGAAGAAGCCGAAGGTGGCGCAGTCGTCGCGGTACCGGGTGACCGTCGTGGACAACGGGCCGGGGATCGTGAAGAAGCAGGTGGAGCACATCTTCGGGCGGCTGCTCTACGGCTCGAAGTTCCACCGGCTGAAGATGTCGCGCGGGCAGCAGGGGATCGGGATCTCGGCCGCGGGGATGTACGGGCTGATCACCACCGGCAAGCCGATGGTGATCCAGACGCGTCCCAGCGCGCAGAAGCCGGCTCACCACATCGAGCTGGCGATGAACACCAAGACCAACCGGGCGGAGGTGACGGTCGATGAGGAGACCGACGACTTCCCGCTGGCGCGGCTGCGCGAGCTGACGGCGGGGACGAGGGAGCTGAGCGCCAAGGGGGAGCTCCTGGGGCCGCGCGAGTACCCGACGGGGACCAGCGTGTCGATCGAGCTGGAGGGGCGGTACCAGAAGGGGCGCGGGAGCGTGGACGAGTTCCTGGAGCTGACGGCGATCGCGAACCCGCACGCACGGATCGTGTTCGTGCCGCCGGGGAAGGTGAGCGAGGAGGAGGGGGATGAGCCGCTGCTGAGGGAAGGGGCGAAGGGGCAGAAGGGCAGAGGGGGGAAGGGGGAGGCGGAAGGGGTGGTCGCGGCGGGTGATGCTGCGCTCGCCGTGCAGCCGGGCCCGGCGGCCGCGCCGGCGGTGACGACGGAGACGAACGGGGTGCTGGTGTTCCCGCGCGCGGTGGCGGAGCTGCCGCCGGAGACCAAGGAGATCCAGCCGCACCCGCGAGGCGTGGAGCTGGGGACGCTGCTGCAGATGCTGAAGGAGGCGGAATCGGAGCGGGAGACGTACACGCTGTACAAGTTCCTGCAGGAGAAGTTCAGCCGCGTGTCGGATTCGACAGCGAAGGGGCTGTGCGAGCGGATCGGCGCGAACAAGGGCACGCTGGTGACGGACATCGAGCATGCACAGGCGGAGAAGCTGTACCGCGAGCTGCAGGAGGCGAAGCTCCCGCCGCCGCCGACGGACTGCCTGGCGCCGATCGGCGTGCAGCAGCTGCTGAAGGGGATGTTCAAGGGGGTGCGGGCGGAGTTCTACGCGGCGAGCAGCCGCGAGCCGAACGTGTACCGCGGGCGGCCGTTCCTGATCGAGGCGGCGATCGCGTTCGGGGGCGAGCTGCCGGGGGACGAGACGGCGCGGGTGATCCGGTTTGCGAACCGGGTGCCGCTGCTCTTCCAGCAGAGCGCGTGCTCGAGCTTCAAGGCGGTGATCGAGACGAACTGGCGGAACTACGACCTGCAGCAGCCGCGGGGGGCGGTGCCGGTAGGGGCGCTGGTGATCATGATCCACATGGCGAGCGTGTGGGTGCCGTTCACGAGCGAGAGCAAGGAGGCGATCGCGGACTACGACGAGATCCGCAAGGAGATGAAGCTGGCGCTGCAGGAGTGCGGGCGGAAGCTGGGGACGTACCTGAACAAGCGGGCGAAGATGCGTCGCGAGGGGGAGAGGCGGGACGTGTTCGAGCGGTACATCGGGGAGATCGCCAAGGCGGTGGAGGCGATCAACGGGACGGACGCGAAGAAGCTGTACGAGGTGCTGCTGTCGCAGGCGAAGCGGAAAACTGCGATCGCGGATGTGCAGCTGGATGAGGAAGGGAAGAGGATGAAGGAGGGGGATCCGGCGGATCAGGATGGGGTGCTGGTGGTGGCGGCGGAAGGGGGAGGGGAGGGGGCAAAGGGACTGATCGGCAAAGGGGCAAAGGGAGGGGAGACGGCGGCGGACGCGTTTGTGCTGACGAAAACGGAGGCGACCAGGTTGAAGGTGGCGGGGATGCCGAGTGGTGACGAGGAAGAGCAGCCGCGGCTGATCGATGTGGAGCCGGTGAAGAGGTCGGGGAGGAGGAGTGTCAACGCGAAGGGCGCGAGGAGCTCGAAGGGGGCGCCTGTAGAGAAGAAAGACGATCTCAAGCCGAAGGGCGCGAAGGCCGGAGGGGCGAAGGGGGAAGAACGAACGAACGTGTCGGCGCCCGCGCCTTTGTCGCGGGCTCGGACTGATCGCACGCCGTCGGTGCCTGCCCCGGCGCCCGGGCCGGAGAAGAAGGCCAAGCCGCGCCTGCGGCTGGTGAACGGGAAGATGGTGCCAGTAGAGGAGGGGCCGGGGTTGTTCTAAGCTCGCCTCGATGTGCGTGCCCAGCCTCGTGACGTAGGCTCATCCCCACAGCTTGCCCGCTGAGGACAGCGGGACAAATCGTGGCACCCGCGCTGTGGCGCGACAGGCCCGGGCGGTGGCGCATCCGCGTTTCTGCGGCGTTAGGAATGTGGAGAATCTGTCGGTTACACGTAGGCCGATATTCTGCGCGGATGACTACCACCGAATCGATCCCGTTCGCACAGGCGTCGCTGGCATCGCTGTCGAAGCGGGCCGATGAGCACTGGGAGATCGGGACGCACCGGCTGCCGCAGTATTTCCGGGTGGGGCAGGGCAAACACCCGCGGTATGCGCGACCGGGGCTGATCGTGTGCGTATCGCCGGGCGGGGTGTCGAAGCCGATCAACACGAACGACGCGGGTGAGTTTGAGCCCGAGGCGGTGCTGGCGTCGCTGGTCGACCGGGCGACGGACAAGTCCTGCGGGCACCTGCCCGGCGCGGTGCACGTGGCGGAGGCATCGCACGCGGAGCAGCTCCGCCCGGCGATGGAGCCGCTGGGTGTGCGCGTGGAGGTCAAGCCGCTGCCGGCGCTGCGGGCTTTCTACGCCGAGCTTGACAATGACCTGTACCCGGACGGCGAGGCGTTGCCCGGGTTGATGACCGTGCCGGGGATGACTGTCGAACGCGTGCGGGCACTGGCGGAGGCTGGGGCGGCGTTTGCCGCGGCGGCGCCGTGGAAGTGGTCGGACGAAGAGCTGGTGTTCGAGATGACGTGGGACGGGATCGAGGACGCCCCGTGGAGCCTCGTGTCGCCGATGGGGGCCGCGGGTGAGTGTGAGGGACTCTCGCTGTACGCAACGCGCGAAGATTTGAGCCGCTTCGTTCGGAATCAGCAGGACATCGACGCGATATTCAGGGAGGCTCGAGGGGCGATCTGGTCGGTGTGGATCGATGAGCTGCCGGCGATCCCGCTGGCGGACGCGGACGTGTGGGTCGAGCACCGCTTGCCGATGGGGCCGGACGGGCGGTGCGTGGTGCCGGTGGGCATGGAAGGGGGCCGCGCGACGCTGCGGCCTGATCCGCGGCGGCTGGCGTTCATGCAGGCGGCGATGTGGGTGCTGGCGGGTGTGTCGCCGTCGGAGCGGCGCAAGGGGACGTGGGTGCGAACGATCGGAACGCCGGAGGGGAAGATGGCGTTACGGGTGCGGGAGGTCGGGACGACGCTCGACTTCGGCGCGGGCGATGAGGGTGCGGAGGCGGGGGAACGGAAGCGAGGACCGATCGTCGTCGAGCCGGGCGGGCTGGAGGAGGCGATCATGAGCGCGCCGCCGGAGTTGCGTCGCGCGCTGCTGGCCATGGCGAAGAAGATGGAGGCTCGGCTTCCGGGCGGGAGAATGAGCACCGGGAAGAGGCGGGCGGCGAAGATCAAGCCGGCCGGCCCGGTGGAGCGGGCACTGGTGCTGCGGGTGACGCTGAAAGGAACGGAGCCTGAGGTGTGGCGGCGGATCGCGATCCGGGCGGACGCGAGCTTTGCGCACCTCCACCATGCCATTCAGCTGGCTATGGGGTGGACCAACTCTCATCTGCACGAGTTCAAGCTCGGCAAGCTGCGTCTGGCCGCGGCGGGGGGATTCGGGGTCGACGCGATGTGGGACGACGGCGGGCAGGAGCCCGCGGGGGCGTACCGGCTGGACGAGCATTTCACGAGGGCCAACAAGAAGGCGACGTACACGTACGACTTCGGGGATAGCTGGGAGCACACGGTGCGGCTGGAGAAGACGATCGACGGGGAGGTGTGGCGGGGTCTGGTGGATGGCGCCGACGCCGCCGCGCCGTCGGAGGGTACAAGGGCGAAACGACGGACGCGGAAGGGAGAGCCGATCGCGCTGTGCACGGGCGGGGAGCGGGCGTGCCCGCCGGAGGACTGCGGCGGGGTTTGGGGATATCAGGAGATCCTGGAGATGCTTGCCGCGCCGGAGAAGTACAGCGACGACGAGCGGATGGAGTGGTATGGGGAGATTGATCCGGCGGCGTTCGACGTCGGGCAGACGGATGGGAGGGTGCGGGCGATCAGGGCGTAGCGCCGAGGGTGTGGCGCTTGCGGTCAGTATGCGAGGAGCGTGAAACGTAGGCCCATCCCCACGGCTTGCCCGAAGCGGGTCAAGCTTGGCACCCGCGCCCGTTATCTATGACGACGCTAAGCGCTCGATGTCGTCGGTGGTGAGGCGGAAGACGGTCCAGTCGGAGAGTGGGGTGGCGCCGAGGGACTTGTAGAAGTCGATGGCGGGGGTGTTCCAGTCGAGGACGGCCCACTCCATGCGGCCGCAGTTGCGGGCGCGGGCGATGCGGGCGAGGTCGATGAGGAGGGCCTTGCCGAGGCCCTGGGCGCGGGAAGCGGGGGTGACGTAGAGGTCCTCGAGGTAGAGGCCGTGGCGGCCGAGCCAGGTGGAGTAGCTCATAAAGAAGAGAGCGAAGCCCTGGGGACTGCCGTTGAGCTCGCCGATGAGGGCTTCGCAGGTTGGGCCGCGGTCGCCCCCCCACCCCTTGCCGAAGAGGGAGTCGTGGATCATCTCCTCGGTGGCCTTAACGGCGTGGGGCTCGCGCTCGTAGGCGGCGAGCTCGCGGATGAAGGCGAGGATGGTCGGGACATCGGCCGGGGTGGCGGGGCGGGTGGTTGGCATGTCGGATGCGGGATGGGGGATGGAGGATGTCGGATTTGGGATGGCGGATATGGCGGATGTGGGATGTGAACGCGGGTGCGACGGTGGACGGTGGACAGTGCTGGAGGATACGGCGGTGTGTATCCGACAGGTTCTCCACGAGATCGGGGCGCCCGGATGCGTGAAGAACTGCGGTAAGATCCGATGGGCGGATTGTGGGCGCGGAGGAGATGCGTGCTTACGACGGAGTTGACGAGCTACTTCGGGAAGCGGACCCGGGCCGCGGGGGATGAGTACTTCCGCCTGGGATACGTGCACGGGCTCACGATCGGCGGAGGGCGGATCTGGGCGGCGGTGCACGGAACGGAGGATTACGCGGTCGAGGTCGACGTGGAGGTCGACAAGGACTGGTGGGACCTGACGGCGATGTGCACGTGCCCGATGGGGAACAGGGCCGAGCCGTGCAAGCACCTGTGGGCGGTGCTGCTGGAGGCCGAGAAGAAGGGGCTGGGTGCCCTGGGGCCGCCGCCGTCGGATGTGACCCTGGAGGTCCTGTACTCGGATGACGAGCCGATGGTGCTGGTGCCGCCGGTGGTGGGGCGGATCGGCAAGGTGAGCACGGTGGACCTCGCGCGCGAACTGGCGGCGCGCGGGGAGGGCGGTCCGGGTAGATCGGGCCTCGGCAGCGGTCTCAGCGGCTGGCGCATCGCCCGCCAAACGCAGCCCAAGGCCCCGACCAAGCCGGAGTGGGTGAAACGGCTGGAATCGGTCTCGACCGGTCATTCGCCGGCGCCCGACGCCGAGCGGGGCGCGGTCACGCCGCTGTACGTGCTGGACCTCGAGGATAGCCGGGTGCGTGGGACGCCGATCCTGCTCACGAAGAAGGCGGCACCGGCGGGCGGAAAAGGGAAGCCGAAGGAGCTCAAGCTCTTGCGGTCGGTGCTGGCGCGGATGGAGCGGGCGGAGGATCGCGAGATCTGCGCGATGATCCTCGGGACGGCGCGCGACGACGGCTACAGCTACTCGTACGGCTATGAGTCATCGGAGGACAGTTCCGGGCGGTCGGCGCGCTGGCGGGTCTCGGGGGCAATGCTGGAGGAGCTGCTGCCGCGGATGAGCAGGACGGGCCGGCTCTATGGGCGCGACGGCCGGGACGCGGCGCTGGTGCCGCTGGGCATGGACGAGGGGGGCGAGTGGGAGCTGGCGCTGGCGGTAACGCCGGCGCAGAAGAACGGCAGCAACACGCTGTCGCTGGTGGTGCGTCGCGGGGACGAGCGGCGGCCGGTCTCGGAGTTCGGGCTGCTGATCGACGGCGAGCCCGGGTGGTGCGTGCGCGGCGGCGTGGTGGCGCGGCTGCGATCGCACGGGTGCTCGAACTGGGTCTCGGCGTCGCGGGACTTTGCGCCGGTGAGGGTTCGAACGGACGAGTTGCCGCGGCTGGCGGTGGAGCTGGGGCGGAAGGGCGTGTTCCCACCGCTGGAGCTGCCGGCGGGGTGCGGGGTGGAGGAGGCGGGGGTGTCGCCGGTGGGCCGGCTGCTGCTGCGCGAGGAGCGGCGGGAGGTGATGTCGCCCGCCACCGTGAGCGCGGACGTGGAGTTTCAGTACGGGGATCGGGGTGTGCCGCAGGAGAGCACGCAGCGCTGCCTGGTGAGCGCGGACGGCGCACGGATCGTGCGCCGGGAGGCGGCGGCGGAGGGCGCGCTGCTGGCGCGGCTGGAGGAGCTGGGCGCGAGGCGGTCGTCGTACGCCTCGTGGTACTCGATCCGGATGAACAGGTTCGCCGGGCTGGTGGGGACACTGCTGGAGGAAGGGTGGATCGTGCTGGGGGGCAAGAACCTGTACCGCTCGCCCGGGGCAGTGAACGTGAGCGTCGCGTCGGGGATCGATTGGTTCGAGCTGGGGGGCAAGGTGCAGTTCGGCGACCAGGAGGCGCGGCTGCCGGAACTTCTGGCGGCGGTGAAAAAGGGCGAGCAGTTCGTGCGCCTTGGGGATGGGTCGCTGGGGATGCTGCCGGAGAAGTGGCTGCAGCGGCACGGGTCGTGGCTGGCGCTGGGGGAGGTCGAGAAGGGGACGGTGAGGTTCGCGAAGACGCAGATCGGGCTGATCGATGCGCTGCTGGCGGAGATGCCGGAGGCGACATGCGATGCGCAGATCAGCGCGGCGCGACAGAGGTTGCGAACGTTCGAGGGGATCCGGGCGCTGCCGGAGCCGGTGGGGTTCGAGGGGCGGTTGCGGGAGTATCAGCGGGAGGGACTGGGGTGGCTGCGGTTCCTTGGGGAGTTCGGGTTCGGCGGGTGCCTGGCGGACGACATGGGGCTGGGGAAGACGGTGCAGTTGCTTGCGCACATCCTGGAGTGGCGAGGCCAGGGGAACGGGGCGGCCGGGCCGTGGCTGGTTGCGGCACCGAAGTCTCTGGTGTTCAACTGGGAGCGGGAGGCGGGGCGGTTCGCGCCGTCGCTTCGGGTCGTGCGGTACACGGGGACGGAGCGGGCGAAGATCCGGGACGCGATGGCGGGCACGGACCTGGTGCTGACAACCTACGGGACGCTGAGGAAGGACATCGAGCACCTGCGACAGGTGGAGTTTGCGGGGGTGGTGCTGGACGAGGCGCAGGCGATCAAGAACGCGGGGTCGCTGAACGCGAAGGCGGCCCGGCTGCTGCGCGGGCGGCGGCGGATCGCGATGACGGGGACGCCGGTCGAGAACCACCTGGGCGACCTGTGGTCGATCTTCGAGTTCCTCAACCCGGGGATGCTCGGGAGCACGGCGGCGTTCAAGGCGGCGTTCGGGGCCGGTGGGGAGGAGAACGGGAAGGCGTCGCTGCCGCTCTTGGCGCGGGCGGTGCGCCCATTCATCCTGCGCCGGACGAAGGAGAAGGTCGCGCCGGAGCTGCCGGCGCGGACGGAGAAGACGATCGGGTGCGAGCTGGGCCCGAAGCAGCGGGCGCTGTACGACGAACTGCGCGACCACTACCGGCGGAGCCTGCTTGAGCGGGTCGAGCGGTCGGGGTTGGCGAGGAACAAGATCCACGTGCTGGAGGCGCTCCTGCGGCTGCGGCAGGCGGCGTGCCACCCGGGGCTGATCGACGAGGCCAAGCGCGGGATGGAGTCGGCGAAGCTGGATTCGCTGGTGGCGATGGTGGAGGAGATGATCGAGGGGGGGCACAAGGGGCTGGTGTTCTCGCAGTTCACGTCGATGCTCTCGATCGTGCGCGGGGCGCTGGCGGAGAGGGGTGTGGTGCATGAGTATCTGGACGGATCGACGCCGGAACGGGCGCGGGCCAAGGCGGTGGACCGGTTCCAGGGGGACAAGGACTGCCCGCTGTTCCTGATCAGCCTGAAGGCGGGCGGGTTCGGGCTGAACCTGACGGCGGCGGACTACGTGTTCATCCTGGACCCGTGGTGGAACCCGGCGGTGGAGGCGCAGGCGATCGACCGGGCGCACCGGATCGGACAGGAGAAGAAGGTGATCGCGTACCGGCTGATCGCGAAGGAGACTGTGGAGTCGCGGATCCTGGAGCTGCAGGAGAGCAAGCGGGCGCTGGCCGAGGCGATCGTGGGCGAACAGGAGAGCGTGATCCGGAGTTTGACGCGGGAGGATCTGGCGGCGCTGCTGTCGTGATATTCGATTTTGGATCTCTGGATTTTGGACTTTGGACTTGGCACTCTTGATGGCTGAGCTTGCGATCATCACTCCCCCTGATCGGCCGGCGTCTCGGCGCTCGTGGCGCGCGGGCTAGCGGGGCGCTGCCTCTTTCCTGGCGCTGCGGCCGTCCGCCTGAGCTTGCGCTCAGGGCTCTCTCGGATCGCAGAGCCGGGTCAGCGGCACGTACCGTACACTTTGGCCTAATCGGCAACGGAGTGCCTCAACATGGCGAAGAAGAGTGGTGCGGGCGCGAGGGCGGGGGTGAGCAAGCGGATCAGGGAGCGGGACAGGGCGACGGTGGGGAAGCTGGTGGGGCTGGCGGACAAGGTGTCGAAGTCGGCGATGGCGGGGCGGGAGCCGCGGGTAGAGATCCCCAGCCGCACGCGGACGAACACGATCTGGAACAAGTCGCGGGGGATCCTGGAGATGGGAAGCGGCTCGACGGAGCGGGAGCTGTTCAACCTGAACCAGGCGAAGCAGTTCATGCAGACGATGCTGCACGCCAGCACGATCAAGGACCTGATCGGGCAGGATAAGACGTCGAGCCTTCGGGGGGTGTTCTACAAGGCCAAGCACACGGTGGCGGGGACGAAGGAGAACACGTTCGACACGCAGGACGAGAGCGACCCGATCCTGGAGGACCTGGAGGTGTCGCTGGGGGCGCTGCGGGAGGAGCTGCACATCTTCGCGGAGAACCGCGGGGCGATGGTGGGGAACATCACGGTGGTGGACAAGGGGGACGAGATCGACTGCCGGCGGATGGGGAGCGGCGGGTACGCGATCCCGTCGATCGTCGAGCCGGACGTGATCCAGTTCAAGAAGTGCGATGCGGGGTTCGTGCTGCACGTGGAGAAGGGGACGGTGTGGAACCGGTTCAACGAGGACCGGTTCTGGGAGGAGAACAACTGTGTTTTGACGCACGGGGCGGGGCAGCCGCCGCGGGGGGTGAGGAGGCTGCTGCAGCGGTTCAACCAGGAGCTGAAGCTGCCGATCATCTGTCTTCTGGATTGCGACCCGTGGGGGCACTACATCTACAGCGTGATCAAGCAGGGGTCGATCTCGCTGGCGTTCGAGTCGACGCGGCTGGCGATCCCGGAGGCGAGGTTCCTGGGGATCCGGGCGAAGGACTACGTGGCGTGCGAGCTGCCGGAGGCGGTGAAGATCGACCTGAGCGAGAACGACATCAAGCGGGCCAACGAGATCCTGGCGTACCCGTGGTTCGACAACCGGGACTGGAAGAAGGAGATCGGGCTGCTGCTGAAGAACGGGTTCAAGATGGAGGTGGAGTCGCTGATCACGAAGGACATTTCGTATGTGACGGAGGAGTATGTGCCGGCGAGGTTGAAGGCGGAGGATTGGTTGGATTGAGAGGGAGGCCGTGAATGGGTGCAGTACCCCCCGATGAGTTCGGCAGGGCCAGACCCGGTCGATTCACATGGGAACTTGCCGCGACGATCCCTGCGTTTGACGGGCTCGGCACCGAGAAGCTGCGGCGGGGCATCAACCGAGACGGGCGGGTGCCGCGCGGGATGTTCTCCGTGTCGATGAAGGCCGATCCGGGACGCCCCATCCCCGGGTCGTTTGCTGCTTCCTTTGCGTTTTTTCGAACACGGGAAGTCGCTATCTGCCGGAACGTGCTGCAGGGGGTGCTCAAGCACTACTTGCACGTTCGCGACGATATTCGCGAGAGCGTTGACCCAGAGTTCGCAGACGAAATCGCGCCGGTGGTTCGAGGGCTCGATGACCTCAGGCCGCTGCTCGCTTTCAACTCCGTCTACGTGCACCCGGCTGGCGGCGGCAAGGCGGATCTGGGCTTCGGCCTCGAATGCGCGTGGGAAGAGGAGCACGGGTTGGGCGTTCGGGTATGGGGCGATGAGGTAGTGCTTGTCGGGCATCAGAGCGATGCGATCGAGGGGCGCGGGCACACGGAATGGGCACTGAAGAACATGGGTGATGGAATGGGTGGGGCGGCCGGAGCCAAGAGATAAGGGATTGCGGCCGAGACGATCGGCGACACGTCGAGGGGATTTCGTATGTGACGGAGGAGTATGAGCCGGCGAGGCTGAAGCGGAGGACTGGTTGGATTGAGGGCAGGGGCCTTGGGCCTTGGTGGGCGCGGGGAGCGGGTACCGATGAAGACGCTTGAGCGGCCCATCAACGTCGTGATCGGCGGCCCCAACGGTGCGGGGAAGACGACAATCTCGCGGGCGGTGCTTGCGGAGACTCTGGGAATCACCGAGTTCGTCAGCGCGGATACGCTCGCGGCCGGGTTGTCGGGGTTCGATCCGGAACGGGCGGCGATGGCGGCGGGGCGGATCATGCTGGCGAGGCTGCGCGAGCTCGCCGCGAATCGGGAGAGCTTCGCGTTCGAATCGACGCTCGCAAGCCGAACGTTTGCGCCGTGGCTCATGGGTTTGAGAGAGCAGGGCTTTGAGGTGCACGTGCTCTACGTCTGGCTGCGGACGCCGGAGCTGGGGGTCCGGCGGGTGAAGGCGCGGCTACGAAGGGGCGGTCACGGGATCCCGGAAGACGTGGTCCGGCAGCGGTACGGTCGATCGGGTGATGAACCTCTGGCGGCTGTACGCACCGCTGGCCGAAACGTGGAGGGTGTACGGCAACTCGGGGAGCGAGCTGCGGCTCGTCGCGCACGGCGGGCCCGGGTGGGAGGGCTCGCCAACAATCCTCGACGGAGGAGCGTTCGCCAAGATCAAGGAGCTGGCAGATGCGGGCGAAGCGAGTGCCGAAGGGAGTGAATCCGTGTGAGTTGCTCCGCGATGGGCGCACGGTGGATGCCGCGGCGCGACGGGCGGTTCGTGAGGCTGTGGCGGGCCAGAGAGCGGCGAAGCCACGGACCAAGGCAAAGGGGGCGCGGTCGGGCAGGGCCGCTTGAGCGTCGCTCAGGACACCAACCCGCGGACGGGTTGGTGGCACGGTGAGGAGCGAACGATGCCCGCCAGATGGAAACAGGGGTTTGCGGGAGCGGTGATCGTGATGGCGGGGTGTGCGGGGCGGCCGGAGGCTGAGGTTGGGGCGCCGGTCGCCGCTGCGGAGAGTCCTCCGAGTGTGGTTCGTGACGTGAAGAGGGCGCCGGACGCACCGGCGCCGGGGGTGGTGCGTCGCATTGACCTCGGTCCCCGCTTGTTCGAGCCGGGGTCGGCGACGCTTGCGAAGGGGGCCACGGAGACCATCAGCGCGAGGCTGGCGGGGGTGGCCGCGGGATCGAGGCTGGTGGTCGAGGTGTTCGCCGATTGGCGGGGACGTGCGAGATGGCACCAGAATGCCGAGCGGGCGGCGCGATTGAGCCAACTCCGCGCCGAGGCGCTGGGGGAGTATCTGACGTTCCTGGGCTACGACGTCGTTCAGACGACCGGACGTGGCGTTGATGAGGTGGACGGCGGGTGGGCGGACAGGCGGGCGGAAGTCGTGGTTGTCGGCGGACCGCTGTTGTGGTGAGGGATGACGGGCGTCAGGCGTTCAGCAATCGCATTGGAGCGTGTAGAACATGGCGAAGTGGAAACTGGCGAAGGGGACGACGTGGCGGATGAAGCTGGAGGGGGCGCATCCGAGCCATGGGAAGGTCGTGGAGATTCCGGAGCGGATGAGGGGGCGGATGGGCGGGGCGGGGACGATGGTGATCCCGCGGCCGCTGGATATTGATGCGATGGTGCGGGGGCTGAGGAAGGCGCGGGTGGTGACGTTGTCGGGGTTGCGGGAGAGGCTGGCCGCGGATTCGGGGGTGGATCGGGCGTGCCCGCTCACGACGGGGATCTTCATGAGGTTCGTGGCGGAGGCGGCGGAGGAGGACCGGCGGGCGGGAAAGAAGCGGATCACGCCGTACTGGCGGGTGGTGCTGGACGACGGCTCGATGAACGGGAAGTTCCCGGGCGGGGTGGGGGCGCAGGCGGCGAAGCTGCGCGCGGAGGGGATACGGCTGGTGCGCGGGCGCGGGAAGAAGGGGCCGGTGGTGGAGGGGATCGGGAATCGCGAGCGCGGTCGGCTCGCGGGCGCTAAGGCTCGGAGGGGTTGATGGCGGGCGTGCCTGCGCTCTGCGTCGACCTCTTCGATCGTCCTATCCTCACGAGACGCCACATCGGCCGCGCAGCGCGAGTCCGGACCGGGAGCGGCCGCGTCGTTGTTGATGAGGGGGTATTCCGGACACCTGAGGAGACAACCCATGGCCAAGAAAAAGGCTCGCCCGGAAGGCAAGACGACTCCTGCAATTTCGCGGGACCGCGGGGCGGCCGATGCCGCGGCTCGGCGAGCGGTGCAGCAGGCGCTGCGGAACTCCGGCACCGCGAGAGCCCCCCGGGCGGCGATCGCCCCCAGGGGTCAGCGGGGTCGCTGAATACTCGACGCGGCCGGGGGAGCAGGATTGATCCTCCGCTGCCGGCCGGGAGCCGGCGCTGATCGCTTCTCCCCGCTGGGGGGTGGGCGTGGCGGCGTGGATCCGGGCGCGATCATTCTGTTCGGTGTATCGGGAAGTTGACGTATCCGGGCGTTTGATTAGACTTCTGCCTTCCCGGGCATGGGGTGCCGGGGACTCGTAGCTCTACTCTCGACTGCGAAGACAGCCATGGCTCAAACAAAATCCGACAGTATTCCGACATCGTTCGGACCGTGCCGCGCCCTTGTGGCGGATGATGAGCATCTGATCGCGATCGGGATCGCGAGCAACCTTCGCGACCTGGGTCACGAGGTGGTGGGGATCGCGTCGGATGGTGAGGCCGCGGTCGCGCTGGCACGGGAGCAGGCCCCGGACCTGGCGCTGCTGGATCTTCGGATGCCGAAGCTGAGCGGGACGGAGGTGGCGATGATCCTGTACGAGGAGCTGGCGATCCCGTCGGTGATCATCTCGGCGTACTCGGACCAGGAGCACGTGCAGCGGATTCAGGGGTACGGGGCGTCGAGCGGGGTGTACGGGTACCTCCTCAAACCGGTGGGGGTGGACGAGCTTCGCGTGAGCGTGGGCGTGGCGCGGCAGCGGGCGGCGGTGGACCTGCACCGGGCGGGGCGGATCGAGCAGTTGGAGCGGAACCTGGCGAACCGGCGGACGGTGGAGCAGGCGAAGTGGAAGCTGGTTGAGAAGCTGAAGATCACCGAGCCGGTGGCGCACGACAAGCTGCAGCGGGTGGCGAGGGACCGGCGGCGGCCGCTGATCGACATCGCGCGGAGCGTGCTGGAATCCGACGACATGCTGGAATGAGCCGGCGCCGGGCCTCCGGGCGGCCGCCGGGGCGGCGGTGCGCGCCCCTCCTCCCTCCCACCCCCCACTGCGGGGCGTGGCGGGGTATTCTGGCTTCCGCGACGCAAGGAGGCCGCCATGGGATCGGGCAGGAATCGGCGAGGACGGCGAGAGCATCGGATCGCCAAGCGCGTTCCGCCGGGCGCGCCGCCGGGGACGCTTGTGGCCGACCCGGAGGCGCCCAAGCCGGTGATCCGGGTGATGGCGTACCGCGCCGGAGAGCATCTGGAGAGGGCAATCGGCGACGCCGAGGAGATCCGCGGGGTGCTGGCGGAGTGGCCGGTGACGTGGGTGAACGTTGACGGTCTGGGGGACGCGGCGGTGGTGGCGAAGATCGGGGAGATCCTGGGCCTGCACAGGCTGGCGCTGGAGGACGTGCTGAACACACGTCAGAGGGCGAAGGTGGACACGTACGGGGACGCGGGGCAGAACCCCCACCTGTACATCGTGACGCGCGAGGTGCTGCTCAACGAGGAGTTGCTGACGGACCAGATCAGCATGTTCCTGGGGCGGAACTACGTCGTGACGTTCCAGGAGCGCGCGGGGGACTGCCTGGACCCGGTGCGGGAGCGGATCCGGCACTCGGATCGGTTCCGGGGATTCGGGGCGGACTGGCTGGCGTACGCGATCCTGGACGCGGTGGTGGACGGGTACTTCCCGGTAATGGAGCAGGTGGGGGAACGGCTGCAGACGCTCGAGGACGAGGTGGTGATGTTCTGCGACGAGCGGTCGCTGCGCCGGATCCACGACATGAAGAGGGACCTCCTGACGCTGCGCCGGGCGATCTGGCCGGAGCGGGACGCGATCAACCAGCTCCTGCGCGACGCCAACCCGCTCATCACCGACGCGACAAGGCTGTACATGCGGGACTGCTACGACCACGTGGTGCAGCTGCTGGACATGGTAGAGACGTACCGCGAGCTGGGGGCGGACCTGATGGACGTCTACCTCTCGAGCGTGAGCAACCGGCTGAACTCGGTCATGAAGGTGCTGACGATCATCGCGACGCTGTTCATGCCGCTCTCGTTCATCGCGGGCGTGTGGGGGATGAACTTCAACACCGCCAAGTCGCCGTGGAACATGCCGGAGCTGAACTGGTATTTCGGCTACCCGATGGCGCTGGGGGTGATGCTGCTGGTGACAGTGGTGATGCTGCTGTATTTTCGGAGAGCGGGGTGGATCGGCGGGGGGAGGAGGGCCGCGGCGGGAAGCGGGCTGCATGTCGCGAGCGGCGAGGGCGGGCCAGCGAGGGGCGGGGCGACCGGGGCTCCCGGAGGCCGCTGAGACAGCGACGGGAAGCGGACGAACAGAATCCGTCGGGAACGCTGGGACTGGGGCGCTCCTTTGCGGAGCGCAGCGCAAGGGGCTACACTGGGTCGCCCGCCGAGGACATCGCACGCGTGAGCCCGACCGCTTCGTCAATCAGGCAACCCGTGGAAGTGAAGATCCCCGGCGAGGCTGTTGGTGCGGCCGCCACGGGTGGGGCACTTGCGGGCGCGCCGATCGCAGCTGCGGCCGTCGCCGTGATCGTGGTGACGTGGAACCGCAGGAACGATGTCGACAAGGTGATCGGCGCGCTTTCCCGCCAGACGTACCCAGTACAGCGGATGCACCTGGTCGTCGTCGACAACAACTCAACGGACGGGACGATCAACCTGCTGACGGAGCGCTGGCGGCCGGACTGGGTCGTGGAGAACCCGACGGACGAGGCGCACCTGCCGCGGTTCGAGACGCCGGTTCGGTCGGGCGGGGCCAGGGCGGATGGGGAACCGCTCGCCGGGAATGCAGGGGGGCTCGGGTCGCTGACGATCGTGCACAATCACACGAACATGGGCGGGTGCGGCGGGTTCAACACGGGGCTGGGATACGTGGCGCACGCGATGGCGGCCGGGCACGCGGCGGCAAGGCCGGGGTTCGTGTGGCTGGTGGATGACGACGTGGACCTGCCGGAGGACGCGCTCGAGCAGCTCATGCGGGCGGCGGCGACGGACGAGCGGATCGGGGTGGTGGGATCGCGGACGGTGGATATCGCGACACGCCGGGCGACGATCGAGACGACGATCTACCTGGACCGCGGAGCGGGCTCCATGGGGGACGAGCCGCCGCCGGGGCACCCGATGCACGAGCCGCACCGGCAGTGGATCGCGAGGGTGGGCGGGACGCGCGGCGATCGCGAGTACTCGGGGCTTCGGGACGTGGATGTCGTTTCGGCGTGCAGCCTGCTGGCGCGCTGGAGCGCGGTGGAGAGGGTGGGGTTCTGGGACTGGCGGTACTTCATCTACTGCGACGATGCGGACTGGTGCCTGCGGTTCGCCAGGGCGGGGTACCGGGTGGTGCTGAACCTGGACGCGGTGGTGTACCACACGCCCTGGAACCTGAAGCTGACCGTGGGCAGGCTGTACTACGCGCAGCGGAACAACCTGTTCATGCTGCAGAAGGAGCTGCCGACAAAGCAGCTGAGGCGTGTGCTGCGGCGCCGGCTGTACGGGCTCCTGCGGGACAGCCTGCGGGCGTCGGTGCACCGGCGGCTCTTCCACGCCGAGGTGATCAGGCGGACCGCGCTGGACGTAGCGCGGAACCACGGCGGGAAGCTGGAGAACGACGGGCCGATGCCCGAGCCGCTGGTGGAGGCGCTGCGTCGCGCGGGGGCGTTGAAGGCGGGGGCCTGGGTCGCGGTGCTCTGCTCGGCGCCGCCGTCGATCGGGTGGGCGGATTCGGTCCGTGAGGACTTGCGGCGCGGCCTGGCGAGCGGGGACGCGATGCCGCGCTGGGTGTACTGCGTGCGGAACGACGTGCCGGACCACGGCGGCCAAGGCGGGCCGGCGGCGACACGCCCGGATCGGATCGTCTACAGCTCCCGGTGGCGGTCGCGGATCCGGCGGCAGCTGCCGCTGCTCAAGCGATGGCCGACGGCGGTGGTGGTGTTCGACCAGACGACGGACTTTCCGGCGGTGGTGGGACGGTGGAATCTGCACCTCGACTCCAGGCGTCTGGTGGTGGCGCAGCTGGAGCGAGACGGGTGGTGGCTGAGGGTGAAGTTCTTCGCGAGGTGGGCCCAGTCGGCGGCACGGTGCATGGCGTTCGCGCTGAGGGCGGTGCCATACACTTCGGCCACGAAGTACGGGTAGGGTGCGCGGCAGGCCGGGGCGCCGGCGTGGGAGTGATCGCAGCGCTATGGACCAGACGGGGCAGCCGGATCTTGCGCGGGCAAACGGGGTGCACAAGGGCGCGCCGGTGGACGCGCCGCCGGTGTGGGCGCGGACCGCCCGGCCGCTGCGGATCGCGATGCTGGGATGGGCGAGGCTGTCGGCGCAGGCCTGGGAGGGATCCGGTTACAACCTGTCGGCGTCGGAGCTGGCCCGTGGGCTGGTGATGTCGGGGCACGAGGTGTTCTACCTGGCGTCGGGGATGACGTACCGGCTCAGGAATCGGGCGCCGCACGTGCTCCATCGGGAGACGTGGGGCGGCGTGCGGTGCTACGAGTTGCGGAACTCCCCGAACCTGTCGCCATCGGCGTCGAACTACTCGAATATCGAGACGGAGACGTCGTGCCCGGAGGAGAGCGAGCTGGTCCTGCGGTGGCTGAACGAGGTGGGTGCGCAGGTGGTGCATATCCACTCGCTGGAGGGGTACGGGCTGGATCTGATCGCCGCGATCAGGCGCGGGCGAGCGTTACCGGACGGCCGGCGCGGGCCGGGGCGCCCGGTGGTGGTGACGCCGCACAACTACTGGTATGTCTGTCCGCAGGTGGACCTGCTGCACCAGGAAACGCGGGTGTGCATGGACTACGACGGCGGGCGGCGGTGCGTGGGGTGCCTGCCGGCGCAGGACGCGGGGAAGCTGAAGCGCGGGCGCGCGATCCGGCAGGCGGCCGAGGAGATGCTGGGTCCCTACACGCCGGAGGTGTTGAAGCGGATCAGGCAGGCGTTCAGGCCGACGATCCGGCGGATGCTCCGGGGGAAACTGATCGAGCGGTACAGCCCCCCGCCGGTCAATCCGGATCGGCTCATCGACCCCGAGCTGGCGCTGGGGTTCGAGACGGTCCACGCGGGGAAGCTGAGCTCTGAGACCGACGGGCTGATCCGGCACGAGCTGCCGCTCGCTCCCGGCGAGCATCCGCGGGTGCTGGAGCCCAGCGAGCCGGATACCAACGAGAGGTTCCTGAGGGCGGATCACCACCTGAAGGTGCTGAATAACTATGGGAAGAGACGGGTGGCGGGCGTGGAGGCGCTGAACGCGGCGTCGATGGTGATCCCGCCGAGCCGGTTCCTGCTCAGGGCGCACGTGGCGATGGGGCTGATCGAGTCGAAGGCACGGTGGGTGCGGCTGGGGCAGCCGCACTTCGATCAGATCAACCGCCGGACGCGCCGGTCGCCGTTCTACGAGACGGCGCCGTGGGATCCGCGGACGGCGACGCGGGCGCTGCGGTTGGGGTTCTACGGCACGACGCGGAACAACAAGGGGCTGGAGGTGCTGCTGCAGGCGATCCCGATGCTGGAGCGCCGGGTGAGGCAGCGGTGCCAGTTCGTGGTGCGGGCGCTGGGGTGGGATTGGCCGTTGCGGAAGCGGATGAGCCTGTACCCGGAGGTGTCGTTTGTCGGCGGGTACGACCTGATTCAGCTCATTTCGGCGGGTGGGGATTACGACGTGGGGATCCTGCCGCACATCTGGTTCGAGAACTCGCCGCTGGTGATGCTGGAGCACCTGCACGCCGGAAAGTTTGTGATCGCCAGCAATCTGGGTGGTCCGCCGGACTGGATCACGCCGCCGAGGAACGGGTTGCTGTTCAACGCGGGGGACGCGCCGGCGCTGGCGGAGTGCATCCAGCGGGTGGTGGAGGGGGATGTGCGGGTGCCCTCGGCGAGGGAGATCCACGAGGCGTCGGTGCTGCGCAGCTATCCGGCGCACGTGGGGGAGGTCGAGGAGATCCACCAGGAGGTGGTGGGACGGACGGAGCGGACCGACGAGGCGGCGCCGGCGGCGATGTCCGACGCGGTCGTGAGCGAGGCGTGACGGGATGTGCCGGCGCGCCCGGGTTGGCCCGCTGTCGAAGGTCGTCCGTGCGGCGCGAGGGGGCGATGCGGGGGGAGCGTGCGGTCGGTACGATGGGGGTCATTGCAGGGAGTCAACCATGAACGACAACATTGCCAGCGGTGTGGACCGTCGGACGGCTCTTGGCGCGATCGGGGCCGTCGGGCTGATCGGGGCGGGGGGAGTGTCGGCGGCGGCGGGCGTGGCCGGCGTGGCGATCCTGCGCCCCGAAGAAGCGGGCTGGGACGCGGCCAAGGGCGAGTACACACTACCGGCGCTGCCCTACGCGACCAACGCGCTCGAGCCCCACATCGACGCCAGGACCATGGAGATCCACCACGACCGTCACCACAAGGCGTACGTGGACGGGGCAAACGCGGCGCTGAAGGAACTCGCGAGGATCCGGGACGGGCAGGAGAAGCCGGTGCTGGTGAAGTTCTGGTCGCGGGAGCTGGCATTCCACGCGTCGGGGCACTTCAACCACAGCCTGTTCTGGCAGGTCATGGCGTCGCCGAAGAGCGGTGGTGGCGCGGCGCCGACCGGGGAGCTGGCCGGCGCGATCGACCGCGACTTCGGCAGCTTCGAGAAGTTCGTGGGGCACTTCAAGGAGGCGGCCAGACAGGTGGAGGGATCGGGGTGGGGTTGGCTGGTCTATCAACCGATGTCTGGCAAGCTGCTCGTGCTCCAGGGGGAGAAGCAGCAGGACATGACGGTCTGGGGAGCGGTGCCGCTGATGGGTGTGGATGTGTGGGAGCACGCGTACTACCTGCAGTACCAGAACAAGCGCCCGGACTACATCGCCGCGTTCCTGAACGTGGTGAACTGGGCGAGGGTCGGGGAGTTCTACCAGCGGGCCCGTGGCGGGAAGTGAGTTGACCTGAGGATCGGCGAGGGGACCGCGCGGTCTCCGGTGCACCCGGGCGCGCGGGGGTCGCCGCTGTCGACGCGGGCCGATGGCGCCAGGCGCCCAGAGTCGGGCTCATGCCCGACTGATGCGGATAGCCTGCCGCACGTCCGATATCCGGCGCGCGCCGCGCGGTGGTCGCCGAGCCTTCATGCCCGTGCGGCGATGACCGATAGTCCCGATGTCGGCCCGGTCATGACCTCTAACCCGTTCGACCGGACCGATGCCGCACGTACAGACCCGAGAAGGGCGCTGGTTGAGTCTCGGACAAGAGGACATGGAAAACACCACCACTGCCAGCAGCATGCGCACCGTCGGCGCGGAATCGGGAGAGGGCGAGACCGGATCGCCCGTCGGCGCCGGGAAGACCAGGGGCGGGTCGAGCGTGCGGCTGATGGCCGCGCTCGTGATCGGCTGCCCGCTGGTTGCGGTGATCGGCTGCCTGTCGTGGGGAGTCCTGCTCAAACGGAGCGCCGGCGCGGACCAGCAGCGTGCGCTGGTGCAGACGACCGCGACGGCGCTGGCGGAGCCGGTGCGGTCGATTCTGGACGGGGGTGAGCCGGCGCGCCTGGCCAGCCTGCTGTACCAGGTCGCCCAGGACAACAAGCTCGATCGGTGCACGGTCGAGCTCTCGGACGGGCAGGAGCTGGCGAACTCTGATCGGACCAAGCCGCTGAAGCTGCCCGAATCGTGGAAGGCCAACGGTCCGGCCCCGGTGCAGGGGGTGGAGGGACCGGATCGCGCGGGGATTATCAGGGCGCGGGTGGCGGTCGAGGTGGGAGCGCGGGGTACGGCGTACGTGGTGGTGACCAGCACGCCGCGGGCGCCGCTGGGGAGCGGCCGGGACCTGGCGAACGCATGGGCCGGCCTTGCCGGGGTAGGCGTGGTGGCGGTCGGGCTCATGGCGTTCCTGTTCACGAAGGTGCACAAGGGTCTGCGTCCGCTCGCGGCGATCCAAGGGGCGCTGCGCTCGATGCACGCCGGGGAACGGTCGGCCGCGGCGCTGGGCGTCAGCCCGCGCTGGGGAGCCGAGGCCGGCGCGTGGAACGGCCTGCTGGCGGAGCGTGAATCGCTGCGCCGGAGCGTGATGGAGAAACAGGGGGCGGGCCCGGCGGACGGGGTGAGGGCGGGCGACAGCTCGGTGGAGCGGGCGTGCGACGCGATGTCGCAGGGGCTGATGGTGGTGGACGGGTCGCTGCGCGTGCGGTACGCCAACGGGGCGGCGGCGGTGCTGCTGGGGAGGAAACGAGCCGAGATGAGCGGCAGGGCGCTCTCCGAGCTGGTGACCGATGCACCGGCGCTGGACCTGGTCAGGACCGTGCTGGGGACCAAGGGAGCGGGGGTCGGTCGCCGGCGGGGATCGGTGGAAGTGTCTCGCCTCAACGAGGGAGAGCAGAGCGTGCTGCGGTTCAGCGCCACGCGGATGCCGCCGGAGCCCGGGCAGGCCTCGGCCCTGGTGGCGCCGGCGCTGGTGATGGTGGAGGACCTGACGCAGCAGCGCGTGGCGGACCAGGCGCGGGATACGTTCGTCACGCGGGCGACGCACGAACTCCGGACGCCCCTGACGAACATCCGGCTGTACGTGGAGATGCTGCAGGAGGAGGGGGCGGCGGACGCGGCGGTACGGGGCAAGTGCATCAACGTGATCAACCAGGAGTCGCGCCGTCTGGAGCGGATGGTCGGGGACATGCTGTCGGTGGCGGAGATCGAGGCGGGCTCGATGAAGCTGAACACCGACGACGTGCGTCTGGAACCGCTGATGGACGAGCTGCGTGACGACCACATGGCGCAGGCGACGGACAAGGGGCTCAAGCTGATCTTCGAACTGCCGCCGAAGCTGCCGGTGATCCGCGGGGACCGGGACAAGATCGCGATGTCGCTGCACAACCTGCTGGGGAACGCGCTGAAGTACACGCCCGCGGGGGGGACGGTGACGGTGAAGGTGGACGCCGGGGACTCGGGCATGGCCGTGCGCGTCCAGGACACGGGGTTCGGGATCGCGCCGGACGAGACGGAGCGGATCTTCGAGAAGTTCTACCGCTCCCGCGACAAGCGGGTGGCGAGCATCACCGGCACGGGGCTGGGGCTGGTGCTGGCGCGGGAGGTGGCGAGGCTGCACGGCGGCGACATCACCGTCGAGTCGCAACTCGACCGGGGGAGCACTTTCACGATGACGCTGCCGACGCTGGCGCGGGCGGCCTGACGAGGGGTAGACCGCAGGAACGCGGGCGATGGCGGGTGACAAGGCGATGAGGGAGCGATGGAGATCAAGGAGCAGCGACATGGCGCGGTGACGGTGCTCAAGCCGGTCGGGCCGCTGGTGCAGGCCGACGCCGGCGATTTTGCCGAGCGCGTGGGGAGAGCGATGGTGAAGAGCCTGGGGCGGTTCGTGCTGGACGCGTCGGCCGTCCCGTTCGTCGACAGCGCGGGGCTGGAAGCGCTGCTGGAGGCCTCGAAGGAACTCAACAGCAACGGCCAGCTCCTCCGGCTGTGCGGCGTGAACGAGACGGTGCGCGAGGTGCTGGAGCTGACCGACCTGGCCGCGCGGTTCGAATACTTCGACGACGTCGCGGATGCGACGAGGAGCTTCCTGTGAGCCCGCCCTCGTCGCCTGTCCCGCCCGCTCCCTCGTCGCCCGGACCGGGTCCGAAAGGGCCGTCGCCGGCGCGCGGGGGCGCCCCCCCCACCCCCGGGGCCGAGCCGGCCCCCGGCGCGGCCCGGAAGGCCCAGTTCCGCATCGGCGAGGCGCTGGTCGAGGAGGGCGTGCTCACACAGGAGCAGCTCCAGACCGCCCTGGCGGCACAGAAGAGCAACGCCGCGGGTGGGGGGCGGTTCCTGGGCGAGATGCTCGTCGAGCAGGGGATGATTACGCCGTCGGTGCTCGTGCGCACGCTGGCGAGGCGGCTGGGCATGCAGGGGTGCCAGCTGCGGCATGGGCTGATCGATCCGGCGCTGCTGAAGCTCATCGGCGCGGAGGAGGCCGAGCGGCTGAAGGTCATCCCGATGTTCAAGGTGCAGGGCACCCTGACGGTGGCGATGGCCGAGCCGCAGTCGCTGCCGACGATCGACCGGCTGGCGCGCCTGACGGGGTGCCGGATCCGGCCGGTGCTGGCGCTCGAGTCCAACATCCGGGAGTTCGTGAAGAAGTACGCCGCGGGCGACGTGGACGTGGAGGCGTTTCTCACCTCGCTGGCCGATTCGGATGTGGAGGTGATCGAGCGGGAGACGGTGGACGAGGGCCCGACGACCGACCTGGACCGGATGGTGGCGGGGAGCCCGATCGTGAACCTGGTAAACGTCGCGCTGCTCACGGCGGTGAAGGACGGGGCCAGCGACATCCACATCGAGCCGGAGAAGAGGGGCACCCGGATCCGCTACCGCATCGACGGTTCGCTGCGGGACCTGATGAAGCCGCCGGCGGGGATGCACGCGGCGATCATCTCGCGCGTGAAGGTGATCGGCAAGATGGACATCGCCGAGAAGCGGATGCCGCAGGAGGGGCGTGTGCACATCATCGCGGAGGGGCGGGAGATCGACCTTCGGGTGTCGAGCATGCCGACGCTGCTGGGGGAGAAGCTGGTGATCCGCGTGCTGGACAAGTCGAACCTGAAGGTGCGCATGGAGGATCTGGGGATGCGCCCTGATTCGATGGTCACGTTCAAGGCGATCCTCGACAAGCCGCACGGGCTGGTGCTGGTGACGGGGCCGACGGGGAGCGGCAAGACGACCACGCTGTACTCGGCGCTGGACCTCTTGAGGAGCCCGGAGTGGAATATCGTGACGGTGGAGGACCCGGTCGAGTACCAGCTCGACATGGTGAACCAAGTCCAGGTGCAGGAGCCCATCGGGCTGACGTTCGCGCGGGTGCTCCGGAGCTTCCTGCGCCAGGACCCGGACATCATCATGGTGGGCGAGGTCCGCGACGCGGAGACCGCGCACGTGGCCGTGCAGGCAGCGCTGACGGGGCACCTGGTGCTGGCGACGCTGCACACCAACGACGCGCCCGGCGCGGTGGCGCGCCTGCTGGACATGGACACCAAACCGTACCTGCTCTCCAGCGCGATCAACGGCGTTGTCGCGCAGCGGCTGGCGCGGACGATCTGCCAGAGCTGCGCGACGAGCTACTTCCCCAGCGAACAGGTGCTGCAGGACGCGGGGCTGCCGCACCTCACCGGGCGGGCGTTCCGGAAGGGGGCCGGGTGCCGGCAGTGCCACGACAGCGGGTGCCAGGGGAGGCTGGGGATCTACGAGGTCATGGAGGTCACGCCGCAGATCCGCCAGCTGATCCACCGGTCGGCGGCGTCGCACGCGATCAGGGCCAGGCTGCGGGAGCACGGGTGGCTGACGCTGCGGCAGGAGGGCGTTCTGCTGGCGCTGGCGGGGAAGGCGTCGCTGGAGGAGGTGCTGCGCGTGACTCATTCGGATGAGAACGAGCCGGCGATGGACGACTCCACGGCGGAGAAGCCAGGACCCACAGAGAAGCTCGGGGAGGCCGCATGAAGCTCACGTACGAGGCGTACAACCAGTCGGGCCAGGCGGTGCGCGGGACGGTGGAGGCGGCGAGCGTCCAGGAGGCGACCGACGGGCTGTTCCACCAAGGGCTGTACGTGACGACGATCACGGAGGAGCGCGGCGGCCGGGCGGGCCCCGGGAAGTCGCGGGGTCGGCGACCAGGCGGGCACGGGTCGGGGAAGGAACTGGCGTCGTTCACGCGGCAGCTGGCCGTGCTGACGTCCACGGGCACGCCGGTCGTGCAGGCGCTGGGGGCGGCCGAGCGGCAGATGGGCCTGAAACGGTGGCGATCGGTCGTCGCCGACATCCGCACGCGCGTGGAGGAGGGCGAGACGCTCGTGCAGGCCATGGAGCACCACCCGCGGAGCTTCGGGCCGGTGTACCGCAGCCTCGTCGCCGCGGGAGAATCGGGGGGCCAGCTCGGCAAGATGCTTGACCGGCTGGCGATGATGACGCGGCAGCAGCTGAAGGTACGGAACTCGATCGTCGGGGCGATGACCTATCCTGCGCTCTTGCTGATTGTCTCGCTGGTGGTCGTCGTGGTGATGCTCACGACGGTGCTCCCGCGTTTCACCGGGCTGTTCAAGACGCTGGACGCGCCGATCCCGCCGACGACCAAGGCGCTGATGTCGCTGAGCGCTGAGCTGCAGACGCACTGGTGGGCGTGGCTGCTGGGGGCCGGGGCGATCGCGGCCGGGGCCGCGGCCTGGGTGCGCACGGCGCATGGACGGGCGACCGTCCAGACGGTGATGCTGCGGCTGCCGGTGATCGGCAGTTTCTCGCGTTCGCTCATCACGGCCCGGATCGCCCGGGTCCTGGGCGTGCTCCTAGAGAGCCGCGTGCCGATGCTCGAGTCGCTCCGGCTCACGCAGCAGGCGGCGGGCAACCTGCACTACCGGGCGCTCCTGGAGCGGGCCGAGCACCTTGTCACGCACGGCGAGTCGGTGAGCCAGGCGTTCCGCGAGTCGCCGCTGGTGTCCGCCTCGGTTTTCGAGGCGTTGCAGACGGGGGAGAAGACCGGGCAGATCGGCCCGATCCTCCTGAGCATGGCCGACGCGATGGACGAAGACAACGAGGTCGTCATCCGGTCGCTCACCAGCTTGATGGAGCCGGCGATCCTGATCGTGCTGGGGGCGGTGGTGGGGTTCGTGGCCGTGAGCCTGTTCATGCCATTGTTCGACCTGACCTCGGCGACGCAGGGGTAGACGCGATGAGCACACCAACCGGCAGGGCGATCAGCGCGATCGGGCTCGATGTCGGCAGGAGCCGCATCAGTGCGGTACAGGCCCGGCGGCGCGCCGGGACGTGGCGGGTCTTCGCCGCCGTCGAGTTCGATCGGCTCTGCGACGAGGGCACGCCGGGTCCGGCGGAGATTGCGCGGCTGTCGGCCGTGCTCTCGCGGCAGGGGTTCATCGGCAGCGACGTCCTGGCGTGCACGCCGGAGGAGCACCTGGTCACCAGCACGCTGGAAGCGCCTCCCCAGGTCTCCGGGGCGCCGCTGGGGGCCATGGCCCGGATGGAGCTGTCGCGTTCCCTGCGCTGCCGCCCCGACGAGATCGAGGTCGCCTGGTGGAACCTGCCTTCGACGCTCCGCGGCAAGGACGCCGTGCACGTGCTGGCAACGGCGATTTCGCACAGGGATGCGCAGAAGTTCCTCGACGCGCTGGAGTCCGACGGCCTGAACGTGGTCTCGCTGGAGCCGCGCGTGTGTGCCTTGGCGCGGGCCTGTGCCCCGGTTCTGGAGGACGCCGCGGGGCTGTACGCGATCCTGGAGATGGGCTGGGACGCGGCGTGCACCGTGGTCGCCTACCGCGGGCAGATCATCTACGGCCGATCGAACGCGGGGGGCGGGCTCTCGTCGCTGGCGCGGGCGCTCAAGTCGGATCTGAACATCGACCTTGAGCTCGCCGAGCACCAGATCTTTCACCGCCCCGCCCCGCGCGGCGCGGAGGGGAGCGAGGAGGACCAGGAGGGGCCATCGGGTCCGGGAGCGCGCACGCTGCGGGTCAGCGTTGCCCGGGCGGTGGAGGAGCACCTCGACGCGGTGTCCCGGGAGGTCGGGTCGGCGCTTTCGTACGCGTGCCACCGGTACCCGGAGGCGGCGGTCATTCAGGTCATCGCGACCGGCGCCGGGGCGGGCGTGCCCGAGATCGATGCGATGCTGGGCGCGCGCCTGGAGGCGCCGGTGCTGCCGGTGCGGCCGACGGACCTCGTGCAGTTCTCCGGGGGGCAGCGGGAAGCCTGTTCAAACCCGGGCCTGTGCGCGGCCCTAGGCCTTGCCCTCTGGGGGCTGGAGTAGCACCGTGACAAGCGTGAACCTCATCCCCGTTCCCCGGCTGATCGCCCGCAGGCGGGCCACGGTGCTCCGGCGCTGGGCGTGGGCGAGCGGGGTCTACGCGGCCTGCCTCGCGGGAGCCTACGGCGGCGTCGCCGCGGCGTGGGACTACGACCGCGGTGGTCTGCAGCGTACCGTCGACATCGAGTCCAAAGGCAACAACGACCGGCGTGCGAGGCGGCAGGAGCTGGACCTAGGCTACGAAAGGTCCAGGGCGATGCTGGAGGCCAACCGAGCCGTGGGGCAGCAGCCCGACTGGAGCATCCTGCTCCGGCTGCTGGCCAAGCAGGCCGCGAACAGCATCGTCCTGCGTGACTGCCAGGTCCAGCCGCTGGCCGAACCGGTGGTGGTCGCGCCCGGTAAGAAGGAGTTGACGCCGGTGAGCAACGCCGATGTGCAGCCGGCCCGGTACATGGTGAAGATGCGGGCGATGGCAAAGGACCTGGGCGCGGTCTCGGCGTTTGCCGTGCGGCTGCGCGAGTGCGCGCTGTTCGAGAAGGTCGACGTGATGGAGAGCAAGCGCGAGCCGTTCATGGCCGGCGAGGCCGTGAGCTTCCGGCTGGAATGCCTGCTGACGGGCGCGGAGAGGCCAAAGTGAGCACCAACCTGCTGAGCGGAACGTTCGCGAAGATCCACGGGGGCGGCGTGGCGGTGCTGGCCGTGATCACCGCGGCGGTGTACTTCGGCGGCATCGAGCCCGTGCTTACCGACAACGCGCTGCGCCGCGACCTGGAGTCGAGGCTGGCGATCGAGAAGAAGTCCGCGTCCGACCTGACCAGCGAGATCAGATGCAAGCAGCGCGACCTGGACGCGGTGGAGAGGGAAATCGCGACGGACCAGGTCCGGCTCGAGCAGGCATCGAAGGTGAACGACCGGCTGGGCAAGCTGGCGCACCTGGCGGCCGAGGCGGGGGTGCGGATCGACACGGTGCAGCCCGAACAGATCCGGGCCGGCAAGCGCTACGGCATCATCCCCATTGCGGTCAGGGGCGAGGGGACGTACGTCCAGTGCACGGCGTTCCTGGCGATGCTCGCGCAGCGGTTCCGCGACATCGGGGTCCGTTCGCTGGGCATGTCCTGTAACGCGACCGCCGCCAACGCGCCGGTGGTGTTCAGCTTCGAGCTGGCCTGGTACGTGGCCCCGTCGGAAAAGATGAACTGATGTTCGGCGCGGATTGCTTGCCCGGGGAGAGGATGAATCGTCTGTTTCGGGGGCATGTCAACACACCCCCAGCGAAAAGTGGCTATCGGAATCCTGGTGCTGGCGCTCACGGCGCTGGCGCTGGATCGCACGGTCTTGAAGATGTCGCCCCTGGGAGCCCAGAGCGCCTCGGCCGCGGCGACGCCGGGCGGCTCCTCTACCCAGGAGAGCCCCGCGAAATCCGCGGCCAAGCCCGCCCCGGCGCAGGCCATGGTGGCGTTCCACCTGCAGACGGTGGCGCTGACCACGGGCCTGGTCGACAACGAGCCCGCCGACGTGTTCAACCCGATTGCGGTTTTCGGACCCGGTCCGGGCAGGGACGGCGCGCAGAGCCCGGCGGCCGAGGAGTTCTCGCAGAAGCACCGGCTGGCCTCGGTGCTCATCAGCGGCCTGGATTCGCGGGCGCAGGCCACCATCGACGACCAGCCGCTCCGGATCGGCGACCGCGTCAAGGGGAGCCAGCTGCTGTCGATCACCGAGCTGTCGGCCACGTTCGACGTCGAGGGGGAGAAGGTCGTCCTGATCATGGCCCTCCCGACCAAGGAGGAGTTCGCCCAGCACAAGCTCAACTCCGTTCTGCTGACGAAGGACGCCCGCGGGGCCGTGGTCGTCATCGACGGGAAGCGGCAGGTGCAGGTCTTCGATCGGCTCGACGGTTATCGGCTGATGGCGGTGGACACTGGCTCGGCCACGTTCGAGGCCGAGCACCGGCGCGTGGTCCTGGAAGTTCCCCGGGCGAAGTGACACCCGGCAGGCTCCGACCGGAAACCGGCCCGCTCGGCTAAGGTCGCCGGCCCGGTCCGTCGATATCGATGACAGCCGCAGGAAGAACCCTGTCGCACGGAGAATCCCAGATGAGCTCTGTACACATGCGGAAGAGGGCGTTCAGCCTTGTCGAACTGGTGATCGTCGTGGTCATCATCGGTATCATCGGCGCGATCGCCATCCCCAGGCTCAGCCGCGGCTCCGCCGGTGCGGCCGACGGCGCGCTGAAGGGCGACCTGGCGGTCATGCGTTCGGCGATCGAGCTGTTCGCGGCCGAGCACGACGGGCTCTTCCCGGGGAAGGACTCCTCGGGCAACACGGAGGACCCGGTCCTGCAGCTCACGACGTACTCCGACGGCGCGGGGAACACCCAGGCGACCAAGGACACCGTCTTTATCTTCGGTCCCTATGTCAAGGACATCCCGGCCCTGCCGGTCGGGGCGGCGAAAGGCAATAAGGGCCTGGCCGCGGCTGCGGGCGCGGGTGTGGGCTGGATCTACGACTATGCCACCGGCAAGATCTATTCGAACACAACGGCGACGGAGCAGGACGTCAAGAATGTGAAGTACAGCGACTATTGATGCGGCGGGGCGGACAGCCCCCTGTTCTCCGTGAGTCATGAAGAGCGGGCCGACGGTCGAGACCGTTGGCCCGCGCTCGTTTTGGGACGGAGGTCCGGTTCATGCGGCTGACCCTGCGGAAGTCGAGCGGCCTCCCCGCCAACCGGCGGCGCGGGCACGGCGCGCGCGGGTTCAGCCTGATCGAGCTCGTGATCGCCATGGTAATCATGGGGATCATCGCGTCGATCGCGGCGCCCCGGTTCTCGGGGGCCCTGGCCCGGTACCGGTTGGATTCCGCGGCGCGGCGCATCGCCGGCGACCTGAACATGGCCCGCGACGCCGCGAGGACCTCGAGCCAGAGCCGCAAGGTCGCGTTCAAGGTCGCGACGGCCTTCTACCAGATCGACGGCGTGCGCAGCATGCGGGACGGGACGATGACCTACACGGTCGACCTTACCGACGAGCCGTACGGTGCAACGCTCGACAGCGTGGACTTCGGCGGGGATCAGGACCTCTTCTACAACGGATTCGGCGCCCCCGACAGCTCGGGCAAGGTCGTTGTCCGGGTGGGGGCCGCAACGAAGACCATCATGGTGGACGGATCCTCCGGAAAGGCGACGGTGCAATGAGCCACACACCCGGAACCCCTGCTCCTGTGGACCGAGGCGCCGGTCGCCGGCGGGCGTTCACGATCGCCGAGATGGTCGTCGCCCTTTCGATCACGATGGTGCTTTCGGTGGGCATCGCATCGGCCATCACCATCGCGTCCAAGGCGCTCCCTGTGAGCAACCGGCCTGTGGACCAGATCGTCGAGGCGGCGCGCGGCGCGCAGCTGCTCACCTCGGAACTCGCGTGCGCGACCTCCGTCGTTTCGACGGGCGCGACGTCGGTGAAGTTCGCCGTCCCCGACCGGGACGCCGACGGCCACGAGGAAACGATCGTCTATGCATGGTCGGGCAAGGCGGGCGACCCGCTCACGCGGACGATCAACGGCGGGGCGCCCATCGAGGTGGCATCGGGCGTGCAGAGCTTCGCGCTCTCCTACACCACGCGCAGCAGCAGTACCACCACGACGACGACCTCTCCGACGCAGAGCGCCGAGGCGGAGCTTGCCTCGTTCACTGGGTGGCCGGGCGTCTCGCTGCCGACCGTCCAGAACTATACGGTTTCGACGACGTCATGGCTCTGCCAGTCCTTCGGCATCATCGTCCCGCCCGGCTCCACCGCGGTCACGTTCACCAAGGTGACGATGAAGATGCGGACCACCGACGCGACCGGCGGCAAGTTCAACATCAGCATCTACAAGTCCTCGGGCACCGGTTCGTCGGCACCGACGGGGTCCGCCTTGGTCACCGCCCAGACGCCGGACAGCAGCCTTTCCGGCACGGCCAGTTGGATGCCGGTGCCGCTCACCAACGGGCGCATCGCGGGGCCGGGGCAGTACTACAGCATCGTCGCCTCGGGCACCGTCGCCAACGCCATGACCGCGCAGACCTACTCGTACGCCCTGGCGCCCGACAACGGCACGATGATGGGCACGTCGACCAACGGCGGATCGACCTGGACCATGCAGGGCAACTCGCGTGACACGCTGTTCTACGTGTACGGCACGTTCGAATCGATGACCACCACGACCACCACCGTCAACCACAACTACCTGACGGGCGCGACCGTGACGCTGCG
>JBGPJM010000019.1:0-41720 GCA_041485385.1 Phycisphaerae bacterium
TAGATCTTGGAGAGGTGGCGGGCCTGGAAGACTGGGGGGGGGAGGGCGGGCATGGGTTGGGGGGAGTAAAGGCGTGGAGGCGTGGAGGCGTGATTGTCGCGTGGAGTGGTCGCGGGTGGGCCGGAGGTTTCGTGAGGTTTTTTGAGGTTCGGGGTAGGTTTTTTGAGGTTCGATGGGGGTTTTTTGAGGTTCGGCGAGGTTTTTTGAGGTTTTTGGGGGTTTTTTGAGGTTCTTTTTCGGGGTGTTTTTGATGTAAGTTGCTGTGGCGTGTGGAGTTGTGTTGGTTCGTGGTTGCTTGGTTGGGGGCGGGGTTCGAATTTTCACTCGCTGAGGCGCTGGGGGCGCGGACAGGAGGACGCGGGGAGGGGAGACGGGTGTGGGAACAGGGGACGAGAAGGATCGAGAGATGTTGAGAAGGATCGAGAGATCCTGAGAAAAGCAGAGAAAGGCGGGGAAAGATCGAGAAAAGCAGGGCAGGTTTTTTGCGTAAGTGCTTGTGATATCTGGAGTTGTGATTTTTGACGGGGTGTTTTTCGTGAAGAGGGGGGGGTCGGTTTTCTCGGGGTTTTTGGGTGGTTTTTGAGGGTCGGCGCGGGGGTGCTCATCGCTGCAAGTACCTTTATGCAAAGCAGTTGCGTTGGTGTCTGCGTGGTTGGGCGCGAGTCTGAAATTCGGGTGCTCCTGGGGAGGGTGTCGCCATCGGGCGGAGCGTGCGCGCGACGTCCCTCTACCCATGGGCCATCGGTCCAGTTTGCGCGCCCAAAACGGGAAATAGCGGAGGGTAAAATCGCGTAAGTCCTTGTGGGACAAGGAGAAGAAAATTATGAGGTTTGCGCTTTTGCGCGCGCAAGTTGGCTCCACCGTTCAGGGGGGTCTTGCGCAGCTTGGTATGGACAGGCGGATGTGACTGGTACGAGGCCCGGGCGCTCAGACGGGCGGGGTGCCGCGTGCGGCGCGATCGTGCGGTGGGCGGGGGCAGTTCACGGGCGCGGAATTCGGCCGGCGGGGCCGCTGGTGAGCAGATCGAGCGGCACACGGATGAAGCGGGGGCGGTAGAGGGTGGCGTCGCTGACGACCTGCGCGAAGTCGGTGGAGTTGATGATGTAGGTGACGAGGAGTTCGCCGCGGCGAGAGAGGTGGGGGTGGGCCTTGGCGGCGTAGGTCAGGAGGCGGTGGTCTTCGGCGACGCGGGGGACCTCGAAGATAGGGCGGGGCGGGGACCAGGGGCCTTCGGGGGCCGGCGCGGTGCGGGCCATGACGTGGCGGCCGAGGGCGGCCTCGCTCTGGATCATCACGAGAGTTGGGCGACCGTCGATCCTGAGGCGGTGGATCGAGAACTCGTCGACGCACTGGTTGGCGAGGTCGGCGGCGTCGGCGGGTGAGGGCGACCAGGCGGCTTCGGCAGGGCGGTTGGTGAAGAAACGCCAGGTGTCGAAGCGGTCGATGGCCGCGGCGGGGGCGCGGGCGAGGAGGAGTCGCTTGTCGAGACCGGAGACGGCGCGGATGCCGAAGATGTAGACCGTGTCGGCGGCGGCGCCGGGGTGGTCGCGGATGATCGCGGCACCCCAGTTGGTCTTGGGGGAGTCGGTGGCCTTCTGGCCCTTGGCGAGGGGCGGGTCGGGGCCGGAAGCGTGCGGGATGGGGACGAGGCGTTTTCGCCAGAGGGCGGGGACCTCGCGGAAGTTGTCGATGATGACGAGGAGGGCGCCGGCCTGCTGGAAATCCCACATGCCGCCTGCCCCGTCCGCCTCGTTGGCCGCGCCGGGAGCGAAGCGCGGGCCGACTCGGGCGGCGAAGAGGACGAGACGGTCGCCGCCGCCGGGGGCGGGGAGGACGGCGGACGCGCCCATAGGCCAGCACCAGTCGCGGGTGCGGGCCGGGTCGGCGGGCGAGGCGGCGGCGGCCGCGTCGCGAAGGGGATCGAGCCAACCCTTGACGGCGCTGCCCTGGGCGAGTGGTCCGGGAAGGAACTCGATTGAGTCGAACGGCGGGGGCTCGCCGGAGCCGGGCGCAGGGAGGGGGTGCACCGCGATGGCGTTGCGGGCCATCTGCGAGCCGCGGGCGTGGGCGCCGGCGACGACGGGGCCGATCCAGGAATCGCCGAAGAGCCAGAGGACGCGGCCATCGGTGAGATCGAAGGAGGCGGCGATGTCGCCGGCGGTCCAGCCTTCGGCGCGGGTGAAGACGGTGTCCCAACGCGGGTCGGCGCGGATGGCGGGGCGGTGCGCGGCGCAGCCGGCGAGGAGAGCGGCGAGGATGGTGATGGCGAGGCGGCGGAGGGCGGTCGCGGCAGCGGAGATCACGGCGGAGAAGTATCCCACGGAACCGGCCGCTTGGTGAAGAGGACCCGCCCCCCCCCGTCGGCGGTGGAGAGGTCGTACTTGTTCTCGCCGGGGGCGAGGTCGAAGGCGACGAAGGGGTCGGTATCCCGGGCGGGGAATGGGCGGAAGCGGGCCTCGGGGTGCACGCTGGCGTCGGAGAGTGTGAAGCGGTTGGTGAAGGCGCCGCCGGGGCCGAGGTCGGCGTGGATGCGCCCGAGCGTGCGCCCCTCGGGGACGAGCATGTCCACGGCGATGGTCCGGTCGGAGGTGTTCTTGAGGTCGATGAGGTATCGCCGCTCGCTGCTGCCGACGGAGATGCAGCCAGCGCCGGCGGCGGCGAACAGCGCGAGCATGGCGAGCAGGGCGGTCATCGTCGCTGATCTGATCGTGCGCATGCGGAGTTCCTCCGGAGATACCGGTCACCCAGTGGTGGAGTGCGCCGGGCGCGGCGGAGGTTCACCGGCGCGGGCTGATGGGGCTACTTGCCGGATGCGGGCGGAGCGGTCCCGGGGGCCGCGGGCGGGGGAGCGACGGGGGCGGGCTGGCCGGAGATGGTGCGGATGGCCTCGGCGACGAGGCTCCTGAATCGCATCAGGACGACGCGGTTGTGCTGGAGCTCGGTGGGGACGGCGACGGCGACGCCGCCGTAGCCGCCGTCATTCTTCTGCGTCTCGATGGCCTTGATCTGCTGGACGGCGTCGGGGGCGTCCCACGCGGCGAGGACCTCGCGGTACATGGTGTCGACACTGTCGACGGCACGGAGGATGGCCGCGCCGTCCATCTGGTCGATGCCGGAGCGGGCCCGCACGTCGGTGTTGGCCTTGGAGCCGATCTTCGTCCAGAACATGGCGGCGGCGCTGGGGCCGGTGCAGGTGCGCTTGATGGTGGTGCGGAGCATGACGGGCTCGTTGGCCACGGCGTCCTTGAGGCCGCAGGGGTCGGGCGTGTCGATGACGTGCAGCGCATCCAGCAGGACCTTGCGGGTCTTCTCGGTGAGCTTGTTGTCCCGGGCGAGGCGCATGCCCTCGCCGAGCCCCATCGCGGCGAGCGACTGTCCGGTGCGCGAAGAGAGGGTGAGCCGGTCGTTCTTGACGTGGCGCGACAGGAGGATGAGGGCGGCGACGCGGTCGACACCGTCCTCGACGCTTTGGGTGTCGCCCTTGGCGATGAGCCGCCGGGCATCGGCAATGAGGACGCGCGCGGAGACACGGAGCTTGGACAGGTGCGGGACCCTGGCGTCGTATCCCTGGTCGTAGGCGACACCCCAGTCGCAGGGATCGACTTTCACGGCCTTGAGGAGCGTGAGAATTCCGGGCTGTGCGCCGGCGAGTTGGCTGGCGACGACGGCCGAGGGCATCCACGAGGCTTCTTCCTTGAAATCGGCGAGGATGTAGCCGTCGTCGAAGACGGCCTCGGAGAACGTGTCGGACCAGGCCTGGCGGTAGAGGTCGGCGGCGTTGGCGACGGCCGGCGCGGACGGGGCCGGCTGGGCGGGTGCGGGCGGCGCCGGAGGCGGCGCGGCGGGCTGCTGCGCGCCGGCAACGGCCGCAAGACAGACGGAGGCGAGCGGGACCAGGACGAGCATCGATCGATAACGCAGGGGCATGTGTGTGGTCTCGACGTGAATAAGGGAGGAGCCGCGGCCACGGGGACGTCCGCGTGACGACGACACTGGTTCTACCGGCGAAGATTATCGCGGGGATTCACCTGGGGCGCGATGGAGCACAGAAAGAGAGGAAGGAATAGGTTTGGGTGGTGAAGACGGGCATCGAGACACCGGACACCGAAGTACCAAGCGCAAGAGGTCAGGCGCCGGGCGGCTGCTTGGGGCGGACCTCGATCTCCTCGATCGTCGTTCGGCGCATGGTGTACTGGGCGTCGGGCGTCTCGCCGGATTTCTCCTCGACATCATGGCGGACGACCCGCGACGCCTTCGTCGGGTCGTGCTTGATGCCGTGGACGATGTGCCCGAAGAACTCGCCGATGGAGCGCATGAGGGACTTGGGCTTGTCGGCGGGCATCCGGCACGTCTCGCGGGGTGGGGGGGTGACCGTGGATCGTAGATTGGCCGCGATGGCCGGCGGGAAGTTCAAGCCTTCGGCGGGTCGGCGCGGTACTTGATCACCTGGACCCGCTCGAGCGTGACCAGGCCGTCCTGGACCATCTGGTCGATGTGCGGCAGGAGGGTGTCGATCTTCTCCTTGCTGTCGACGAGCTCGACGACGATGGGGAGGTCCTCGGAGAGGCGGAGGATTTTGGAGGTGTGCAGGCGGCTGTGGGCGCCGAACCCCATGGGGCCGCGGAGGACGGTGGCGCCGGCCATGTGCAGCTCGCGGGCCTTGAGAACGATGGCCTCGTAGAGCGGCTTGCCGTGCCAGCGGTCGCTCTCGCCGATGAAGATGCGGAGGAGGAAACCGTCTTCGGGGATCTTCATGGGTCAGACTCCGAACCAGTGCTCGGCGAGGCGGTGGCCGAGCCAGACGGCGACGAGGCCGAAGGTGTTGCTGAGGAGGAGGTTCGTGACGGCGTAGAGGACCTGGTTGTCGCCGGCGAGCATGAAGGTCTCTCGCCCGAACGTGGAGAAGGTGGTGTAGCCGCCCAGGATGCCGACGAGGATGGCGACGCGGTACTCCTCGCGGATGAGCAGGGGCCCGGTGAAAAGCATGCCAAGGAAGCCGATGGCGAAGCATCCGGAGACGTTGATGAAGAGCGTGCCGGTCGGGAACGAGACGCTGGTGGCGCGCTGGATCCAGCCTCCGAGGAGGTAGCGGAGGACCGACCCCAGCGCCCCGCCGAACCCGATGAGAACAAGCTTGAACATCGGCTTGGATCTCCGTCAGTGGACGACCATGACCGGGCAATGAGCGTAATGGAGGACGCGCTCGGAGATGGAGCCGAGCATCCATCGGGCGGCGGTGCTGCGCCCGCGCCGGCCCAGGACGATCAGGTCGAACTTGCCGTCCTCGGCGAAGCGGAGAATCGCCTCGGCGGGGTGGCCGAGCTGTTTGTGGATGTTGAGGGTGAGTTTGAACTTCGTCGCTTCGGCCTTGGCCCATCGGATCGCCTCGGCCAGGTGTCCGTCGGCCTCGCGGAGCGCGGCCTGGACCTCACCCTCGAGCTCGGCGAACTCGGGCGGGCGGACGACGACGAGGGCCTCGATGTGGCCGTGCAGGCGGGACGCCAGCTCGAGGGCGGTGGCGAGGGCCTTGCGCGACTGCGGCGACCCGTCGAAACCGACGAGGATCCGGTCAAACACTTGCGACCTCCGGCGTGGTGGCGGTCATCGGACGGGGGCGAGCAGGGGACTCGGGCTCGGCGGCTTCGGGGGGCGGGAGATGATGGTGGGGAAGGAAGAAGCGGTTGGCGAGCCAGGTGGGAACGACGGCGCTGGCGATGACCGTAGCAACGAGCAGGGAATACTGAGTCTGGTCGATGATCCCATGCGTAAGGCCGTAGAGCGCGGAGATGGTACCGAACGTCAGGCCGGTGGACATCAGGAGAGTGGTGTAGGTGGCGTCGCGCGTGGGGTAGCGGAACAGGCGGGTGACGGGGTAGACGCCGATGAACTTGGCGGCCATCTTTACGCCCAGCAGGAGAGCGAAGACGCCGGCCCCGGCCGCCACGGCGTTGAGATGGACGAGGGAGCCGGCGCGGATGAAGTAGAACGGGGTGAGCAGGCCGAAGGTGAGGGTGCGGAGCCGCCGGACCAGGGCGTGATCGCGCCCGACGGTGCCGGCCAGGACCATACCGACCAGGTAGGCGGGGAGGACGGCCTCTGAGCCGGACCAGACGGCCAGCCCGCCGAGGCCGAAGAGGACCAGGAGGAGATACTTGGTCTCGAGCTCGCTGGTGCGCCCGCCGTAGCGTCGGAAGAAGGGGCCGGTGAGCTTGACCAGGATCAGGAGGGCCAGAAGGAGGGCGCCCACAAACACGAGCGTCTTGAGCGTGACGGGGGCGAAGAGCAGGCCCAGAGCGACGACGGTGCCCAGATCGGTGACGAAGCAGGCCCCGAGGATGACCTTTCCGTATTCGGTCTTGTTGAGGCCCAGCTCGAGCAGTACGGCGTAGACGACGGCGACGGAAGTGGTGGAGAGCGCGACGCCGGCGAGCCAGGCGGGTTGGGCGGGCCATCCCAGCGCGAAGCGCGCGATCGCGGCGGCGGCGAGGAAGGGGGCCGCGAACGATACGAGCCCGATGAGGCCCGCCTGCTTCCAGGTTTTCCGGAAGGAGGCGGGGTCGAGCTCGGCGCCGGCGAGGAATGTGAGGACGATGGCGCCGACGCCCGCGAGGAACTTCACCCAGCTCTCGCCGGCCCCGAGAGCATCCGGCCCCATGGCGGCGCCGATGATGAGCTGGGCCACCGTGCCGACGACGATCTCGGTCAAGGCGACGGAGATCCGCGTCCAGATTGCGAACAGCGTGGCGAGAAGCGCGAGCCCCAGCCACATGGCGGCGATGAACCAAGTCTGTTCCATGGAGTCCTCCTACCGGTCCCGGCTGGCCGCGCGGCGCGGCCGGGGTGCTGCGCTCGTCGCGGGACGAATCGCAGCGGTCTCAGGTAGGAGTCATCAGGCCGGTGGCGGCCGGTTGAAGGCGGACTCCATCGCCGATGCAAGTGTATCGGCATGGGGTGTAATCGCCCAACAGCCGGCGCCGCCACGTCGGTGCCGTCCGGTGGGGGCGGCACGGAAGGTCGGCCGGAACTCAATGGCGGTTCGCGCCGTGGGCGGCGCTGGGAGCCTTGTCGAGGATGCCCGGGACCTGCTCGGGCGTCACGTCTTCCATGAGCGTCTCGTCGACGAGCATGGCCGGGGCGGTGCCGCAGGAGCCGAGGCACTCGATCTCGATGAGCGTGAACCGGCCGTCGTCGGTGGTCTCGCCGACCTCGATCCCCAGGTGGGCCTTACAGGCGTCGGTGACGGCCCGCTGGCCGCAGAACTCGCAGGCGATGGAGCGGCAGACGGCGACAAGGTGGTCACCCTTGGGCTTGAGCCAGTACTCCTCGTAGAACGAGGCGGTGTCGAGGACGTCGGCGGGCTTGAGCCCGCCCCCCAGGAACTCGGCGATCTCCTGCATGGCCTGCGGCGGGATCCACCCGTAGGCGTGCTGGATCATGTGGAGGGCCGGGAGGAGGGCGGCCTGCGTGCTGGCGTAGCGCGGGACGATCTTCTCGGAGAGCTCCCGCCTCATGTCGCCGCTGAGGTACGGTTCGGCCCGGCGGTCGATCCGCATCGTGGCGGAGTTCTTGGTGATCCAGGCCATGGGAGGCGGTCTCCGGGGAGGGGGGAGGGGCGAATGGTAGGTGAAAAGGCGTGCAGACGTGCGTGTGGCGGTCTGAGCTACCGCACGGGGACGACGGAGGGAGCGGAGTTGGGGCCGTTGCCGCGGATCTCCAGGCGTGTCTTGCCGGGGTTGATGGGGCGTTTGAAGAGCAGCCGCCCATCGTCGGATTCGCCGAGCCAGACGTAGGCAAGCGGAACGGCGTCGCTGCTGCTGAAGTCGAGCGTGACAGTGGCCAGCGGGCGGACAACCTTGCCGGCGATCGCGCCGCCCGTGACCATACCGGCCCCCGGATCGGGGAGCACGACGTGGACCAGCACGGATTGTTCGGACTGGTTGCTCACGCTGAGCGAGTAGCCGGAGCAGCCGACCAAGGCCGGAATCACCACGAGAAGCAGGGCGAAGCGGGCAAGAGAGGGGACGCGAGCAGGGAACGGCATGGTGGTTCCTTGAGGTGGGTCGAGGGAGGGTAGACGAGGTTGGTCGGCAAGCGTGCCCTGCGGGAAGAGGGGTAGTGCGGGGCGGGGGGTGGGGTGGAGTGGGGGGTCAGGGCTTGCCGTGCTTGGGCGGGGGAGGCTTGATCTCGAGGGGGCGGGGCCGCTGGGGCGTCGGCTCGCGCGAGGGCTTCGGCGCCGGTTGCGGATCGCCCGGCTTGGGATCGGCCGGGGGCACGACAGGACTGAACCGGCCGGGGCTGAAGAGGGCCGGCTGCGCTCCGGCCTCGGCGGGGAGATCAACATGCTGGACGAAGATGTCGTTGATGGCCCGGCGCTGCACCGAGCAGGTGGTGGTCAGCGGCGCCTGGTCGACGAGCGTGGCGGCCGGCACGGGTTCCTTGAACGTGCCCCAGGTGACGCAGTGGATGGGGTTGCCGGCGGGATCGGAGACAAGGACGTAGTCGCCGCCGTTGGCCCACGAGACACGCGACGACGTGACCCGCATGGTGAAGACGTACGCGCCGGAGAAGTGCTCGTTGGGCTTCTCCGGCGGCTTGCGGGAATCGCCGACCACGAGCGGGCTGCCGGGCGGGGAGGGCGCCCATCCCTGGTCGCACCCGTTGAAGACGACCACGACGCCGCCGGGGGGGAGCTCCAGCTGCGGGAACACGAACCGGAGCTGGCCCTTCTTCGGCGGGTTGCGGTCGGTGATGGTGTATCCCAGGAGCTGGATGGGCCTGTCGTGCGGGTTGATGAGCTCGACGAACTCGTCGCCGGCGACATGGCGAGCGCCGTCGCGGTTGGCGTCCCCCTCGGGGCCGTTGGGGACCGCGTACAGAACCTCGGTGATGAGCGGGTGCGGGAAGGGGACGGGCGGCGCTGGTGTCGGCGCCGGCGCGGTCGGGGTCGCCGCCGGCACGGGGGCTGGATTCGGAGTGGAGCCGTCAGGGGGGTCGGCCAGAAGGGCGGCCACGAGAATGAGGGGGGTAAGCATGGCGGCCATTTGACCGAAGTTTCGGCGGGAGTCAAGTGGGAACTGATCGTGGGGCGGGGGGACGCTGGGGGCGTAACGCGCCGCCGGGAAGACCGTATAAGCAGCAGAGCGGGGGCGGAGCACCCTTTGCGCGCTGAAACGCCGGGCCGGGGCTCCCATATACTGGCCGATGCGCCGGGGAACGAAGCGGGAACCAACCCGTCGGAACGAAAGGATCGTCATGAGACCTGCGAGAGGGCTTGCTATGAGTGTCGGGCTGTCGATGGGGATGCTGGCGGCGTTCGCGATGGCCTCGCCGCCCGTCCTGGACCGGGTGCCGACGGGGGCGATGATGGTGGTGACGGCGTCGAACCCGACGCAGCTGCACAAGGACCTGCAGGCGCTGACGACGGCGATCGAGATCCCGTTCCCGGTCCCTGGCGTGGACGAACTGCTCCAGCAGATGGGGATCGAGAAGGGCGTGGACAGCGGCAAGTCGATCGCGCTGGCGGTGATGCCGCCAGGGAAGGACGGAGGGGACAAGGACAAGAAGAAAGAGGGGAAGAAGGGCGACAAGGACGCCGACGGCGACGAGGACGAAGGCGGCGGGCCGCCCAAGAACCTGATCATCTTCCTTCCGGTGACCAGCTACGCCGATTTCCTAGGGAACTTCGACCTCAAACCGGGCGGCGGGGTGGACGCCGGGAGGATCCAGGGTGATGACGCGTTCTTCAAGGATCTCGGCAACGGCTACGCCGCGATGAGCCCCACGAAAGAGCTGCTCGAGGGCCTGGACGCCAAGGCCAGCAACGGCGCGGCGTTCAAATCCGCCATGGGGAAGGCGGGGGAGAAGGTCGCGGACACGTCGAGCTTCACGGTGATCGTGAACATGGATGTGGTCCGGCCGATGGGGCCGGGGGCGATGAAGGCGCTCGAGGAGAGGATGGTGGGGCCGGGCCCGGGCGGGATGGCGATGGGGCAGCTCGGCGAGAGCGTGCTCGTGAAATGGGTTGGCGAGACGATGATGCGCGACACGCGGACGATCGTCGCGGGCGTGAAGCCCGATGCGATGGGCGTCGGCCTGGACATCGCGATGGTGTTCAACGACGGCTCGTACATGGCCAAGGCGATGACCGGCAAGGGGACGGCCAGCGAACTGATCACGAAGCTGCCGAACCAGACCTACCTGTTCGCCTTCGCGGTCGACCTCTCCATGCCGGGCATGCGGACGGTGATCGACGACATCAGCAAGCTCGGCGGCAAAGAGGGCCAGGACCGTTTTCCGCCGGTTCTCATGCAGCAGTTCAACAACTCGCAGGGTTCGGCGATGATGTTCGGCGCCCCGCCAGGGGGCCTGCTCGGGGGTCTCTTCACCAGCACCGTCGGGTACGTGAAGACGCAGGATCCAGGCAAGTACATCGAGGCGATGAGGGCCGGCCTGACCGAGATGAATGGCAAGGACGCGGGCGGGATGACCTTGCAGACTACGTACGAGGAGGGCTCGGCGGAGGTCAACGGCACCAAGGTCGACACGTGGGGGATCAAGCTCGACGCCAGCGCCGATGGCGGGGGTGGCCAGATGGCCATGGCCCTGCCGATGATCTTCGGCCCGGCGGGCGGCCCGGGAGGGTACGTCGCCAAGACCGAGGGAGGCGTCGTCCGGACCTACAGCAAGAACTCGCTCCTGATGGGCGCCGCAATGGACTCGGCCAAGGGCGGCGGCGATAACCTCGGCAAAGACAAACTGTTATCCCAGGTGGGTGAGCGGCTGCCGAAGGACCGGGTAGCGGAAGCGTACGTCGGAGTAAAGTCAATCCTCGAAGCGGTGATGCCGCTGCTCGCCATGGGCGGGGTCAACGTGGACATCGAACTCCCGCCAACGATGCCGCCGATCGGGCTCGGGATGGGCACCGAGGAAGGGGGGGCGAGGATCGGGCTGTATCTCCCTGCGCCCGTCATCAAGACGGTTTCCGCCGTGGTGATGCAGGCCCGGCAAGGGGGTCTGGGGGGACCGCGTGGGGGAGGTAAAAAAGATGATCAAAATGGGGCTGGACAACCCCGCTTCTGACGGTATAGTAATGGCATAACCGCACCCCCCCCCCCGAGGGCCTGTTGGCATTGTGCCACGGGCCCTCTTTATTTTTGATGTCGATTCAAAGCTCGGCCAGGTGCGAAGACGGCTCCCACGCAGACATGGAGGACAAGGGAAACTCGGGTTCAATGTGAGGCTCGCGTTGCGAGCCGTCGGAGCTTCGTCCGGACCAGTCAGTGACTCCGGCGTGCGCCCTCGTATATTTCCGCCATGCGGTACGCGATGATCATGGCCGGCGGCGCGGGAACCCGCCTGTGGCCCATGAGCCGCCGCGAGCGCCCCAAGCAGCTCCTCCCCCTGATCACGCAGAAAGGGCGCACGCGCCCCCGCTCGCTCCTGGAAATCGCCGCGGCACGGATGGAGGGGCTGGTGAGCCGGGACCGTCGCTATATCTGCACGGGCGAGCAGTACCGTGCCGCGATCAGGCAGGCGCTGCCGGACTTCACCGACGAGCGGATCCTGGGCGAGCCGGTGGGGCGCGACACGGTGAACGCGGTGGGGTTCGCCGCGGCCGTGCTGGAGAAGCTCGACAAGAAGGCGGTGTTCGTCGTGCTGACGGCGGACCACCTGATCGAGCCCGAGGATGTGTTCCGTGATCGCGTGGACCTGGCGCTGCGCCTGGTGGAGCAGGACCGGCGCCGGCTGGTGACGTTCTCGATCAAGCCGACCTACGCCGCGACGGGGTACGGGTACGTCGAGCGCGGGACGGCGATCCACGGGATCGACGGGGGAAAGGGGCTGGCGTTCCGCGTGGAGCGGTTCGTGGAGAAGCCGGACCTCAGCCGCGCCCAGGCGTACTTCGAGAGCGGGCACTTCGCGTGGAACAGCGGGATGTTCGTCTTCGGGGCCGCGGAGTTCATGGAGTGCCTGAAGAGGTTCAAGCCCGAGTCGCACGAGGGGTTGCTCAGGATCCAGAAGGCCTGGGGGACCAGGGACCAGAAGCGGACGATCGAGGAGGTCTACCCGACGCTCCCGAAGATCAGCGTGGACTACGCGGTGATGGAGCCGGCGTCGGCGCGCCAGAGCGGGCCGCAGGGCAAGAAATCGGACGCGTTCCAGGTGTGCACGGTGCTCACCGACGTCGAGTGGCTCGACGTGGGGAGTTGGCCGAGCTACGCCGAGACGCTCGAGCCCGACAAGGCCGGCAACCGCGCGGGAGGGCGCGTGACGTCGCTGATCGTGGACGGGAAGAACAACCTCGTAGTGGGGGACGCCGAGGGGGACGGCGGGCACACGGTGGCGCTCCTGGGTGTCGAGGGGCTGATCGTCGTGCACACCAAGGACGCGACCCTGGTGATGTCCCGCGAGAAAGCCGAGTCCCTGAAGAAGCTGCACGACCGGGTGGAGGAGAGGCTGCGGTAGACGCCGGCGGAGCAGGCATGAGGTACGTCGGCATCGATCTGGGCGACAAGCGGACGGGCGTCGCGGTGGGCGATTCGCTGCTGCGCATGGCCTCGCCCGTGGGCGTCGTGGAGGTGCCCGCGGCCCGGCGGGAGGGCGCGGCGCTCATCGAGGCGCTGGACGCGCAGGTGGCGGCCCAGGTCGGCCCGGCGGGGCGGGGCGACGGGGAACTGGTCGTGGGGCTGCCCCTGAACATGGACGGGACCGAGGGCCCGCGGGCCAGGCTCGCGCGCGGGCTGGCGACCATGCTCGGCGAGCGCACCGGGCGCACCATCCATCTGTTCGACGAGCGCCTCACCAGCAGCGCGGCCGACTGGGCGATGGCGCGATCCGGGCTGACGCGCGGGCAGAAGAAAGCCCGGCGCGACGCGCTCGCCGCGGCGGCGATGCTCCAGGGGTTCCTGGATGCGCTGCCGCCCTCGGCTCCGCGACCTCTACGTTGACAAGCCTCAGGACTGCTGCTCGGGCGGCACGGTCGAGAGGTAGAACGTGACGTCGAGCTTGATCTCCTCGGCCACCTTCTTGCCGATGGTGTTGTTCTTCACGCCATAGTCGCTGAGCTTCACCGGGAACCTCGAGTGGATGAGCATGAGGTCGCCCTTGGCGGTCTTGGCGGTCTCCGCACTCGCCTTGCGGAAGGTGATGGTCGAGTTGGGGATGGTGAGGTCCTTGGTCACCCCGTGGAGGGACATCTTCCCGACGAGCGTGGCGGTGTACGACTTCGACTTGTCGTCGGCCGCGCCGGCCTTGACCTCCTTGACCTCGGTGATCCGGAAGACGATGTTGGGGTTCTTGGGCGCGTCGAGCCAATCGGCCCCGGCCAGGTGCTTCTCCTGCGCGGGGTTGCCTGTGCGCAGGGAATCCACCGGCAGGTGCCACTCGCCGCCCTTCAGGGCCGCGGGCGAGTCGGTGGGCCCGGCGACGGCGAAGCCGATCACCCTGTTGCTCTGGCCCTCAATGGTCTCGGAGGCCTTGGACGTGAACGAGATCTGCTTGTCCTTGCCCGGCATGGCGTGGTACACGGTGCCCGCCTTGGCGAGTTTGTCCGGGACCACCAGCGACTTGCCGGAGGCAGCAGGCTCCGCGTCGGGTCGCGCGCTCGCGACGGCGACGGCGCCGGCCTGCATCCGCGCGGGATGGACGCCGGCCGCGAGCAGGAGTGAGAACGCCGCGGCGGCGACAAGGGCGGTGAGCGGACGCGCGGAATAAGCAGTCTTCATTCGAGGAGCCTCCAAGTGTAGGGGAAACGCGGATCGACGGAGGACGGGAATCCGAACCAAACCCGATTGAATCGGCCGAGAAGCGGCCGCCGGATGCCTGTCAGAACGTGATACCGGCGGCGGACGTACTTGGTTGAGGGCCAGATCGAGGGTTGGCACGTCGGCGGGCGAGCAAGGCCGCCAGCGCCACGAGCGCTGCCGGCCCCGCGACGGTGAGCACGCTGATCGCCTCGACACCGAACGCGGGGTACGGAATCAGCCCGAGAGCGAACCTGTTGTCGAGGTTGGGCGCTGCAGGAGAGTTGTCGAATGCGCCTGTTCCCTCGAAGAGCGCGTAGAGACCGGTGGAGCGGTTCATCTCTTCGATCTCGGGCTGTGGGAAGCGTGTAAAGGTCCGCCAGCCGGTGGCGGCGCAGAGGGCCAGCGCCTGGGCAACAATGAGCAGCGAGCAGGCGACGATCAGGATGCGGGGGAAGGGACGCATGGGGCGTGGATTCGGCGGGTGAGTTTACGCGGGGACGGGGGTAACGGGGGAGGGGAGGGGAAGAGGGGGGGGCGAGGAGCGACGGTCATGGATGATCGCAAAGCGATCAATGCGGCGAGGATCGGCGGGGCGGCGCTCGTCGCCGCGTGCGTGGCGATGGGAGCCGCGGCGGCCTGTGCCACGACGCGCCCGGACGACGGCGCGCCGGAGGCGGCGCAGCCGGGCACGATCACCACGGCCGACGACCTGCTCGTCGCGCTCGAGAAGGCCGATCGCGACATCCGGACCATCAGCGCTCAGGTGCTGTGGATCAACGTGGCCGGCGAGATCGAGGGCCAGGACAAGCAGGTGCGGCGCGGCCAGCTCTACTTCGCCGACAACCGCGAGCCCGAGAAACCCGCCGCGGCGGCCCCCCCTCACCCCGATCCGGCCGACGGCACCACGCCGCCCAAGCCCGCCGGCAACCCCAAACCCCCCGTTACGGGCGCGACCGAACCCGGCCGGTACTTCCAGGTCCGCTTCGACACCATCGAGGCCGACGGCAAGCAGTGGACCGAGGCTCGCACGTTCATCCTCCGCGGCGAATGGTTCATCGAGAAGCTCGAGCAGCAGAAGCAGATGTTCAAGCGCCGCGTCATCGCCCCGGGCGAGAAGATCGACCCGCTCCGCATCGGCGAGGGGCCGTTCCCCGTGCCCATCGGCCAGAAGCGGGCCGACATCATCGCGCGTTTCACCGCCGAGATGGTCCCCAGCCTCGACGGCCTGCCCGTCGAGAAGATGAAGGACGCCACCAAAGAGCGCTACAACGACTCGTACCAGCTCAAACTCACTCCGAGGCCCGGCACGCAGGAGGCCAAGGACTTCCGCGAGGTGCGGTTCTGGTACACCAAGTCCAACCTCGTCCCCATGCACGTGAAGACCATGAACACCAGCGGCGGAAGCGACGAGGTGGTGCTGGCGAACATCAAGGTGAACGAGAAGCTGCCGGAGGGCGTCTTCGACATCAGCTCGCCCGAAGGGTGGAATGTTCAGATAGAGGAGTACCGCAAGAGTGCCGATGAGAAGAAATAGCCACGGCGCGATCGCGTTATCAGACGGTGGTTGAGCCGGTAGGAAGGGCGTGGGGTGGGGGGCGGACGACCCCCTCGGGGCCTGGAGATCCTTGCGTGAGACGGGCAGGCTCGGCACAGCGGTCGCGATTGCTCACCGATGCGGGGATCGTCGCCACCGTGGCGGCACGAGGGCGGCCGAGGTGGCTTCGCGCCGGCGCCCTCTTCGTCGCGGCAGCGGGGATGGCCTGGCCGATCGCCGGTCCGATGACTTCTCCCGCGGCCGCGCAGCCGGTGGCGAGACCCGAACCGGACCGGCCCGCCGGCCCAACGCCGGCGGAAGGGCCCCCGATCGCGTCGGCCGTCAAGAAAGTGCTGGCGGCCGATTACCTCACGCCCGACGAGCTCAAGGACAAACGGATCTTCCACGGCCTGTGGCGCGAGGGTGACCTCGACACACCCACCCGCGCCGCACGCGCCGCGCTCATCGCGGGCGAGCTCGACAATCCCGCGCTGAAACTCAACAGCGCCGATCCGCTGGACCGCGCCGAGGCCGCGTTCCTCCGCGGCGAGTGCCGCGAGGCCCTCTTGCTGCTGGACGACCTCGCCCGCGCCGGCGATGAGCACGCCAAACCCCTCCGCGCCCAGCGCCTCCGCGCCGCGTGCCTGGAGACGCTCGGCGACTTCAAGGGCGCGGCCGCCACCGCCGAGGCCGCCGGGCGCGCTCTCGCCGAGGGCAAGGTCAAGCTCACGGCGCCCGACGACATCGTCGAGGGTATCCGCGCGCTGGCCATCCTGTCGCGCCTGCGCGGACCCGGCGAGGCGGCTCAGGCCGCGGGCGCGAAGGCGGGGGAGCGCGGCGAGCCCGGCGTGGGCGCCGGCGATTTCCACGCCATGATGGCGATGCTCGACTCGGTCCGCGACCGGATCGACCGGCTCTACTGGCCCAGCCGCCTGGCCGAGGCCGAACTGCTCTACGAGAAGGACAACGGCCCCGAGGCCACCGCCGCGCTGCAGGAGGTGCTCTCGCTCAACCCCTCCTGCGCCCAGGCGTGGGCCATGCTGGGCCAGATGACCGTCGACGGCTTCAACCTCGGCGCCGCCGAGCAGATCGCGGCACGGCTCGACCTGCTGGCCGCGGGGCGCGGCGGGGAGCACGATCCCGCCGCCGGCGAGGAGGGCGATGGCGGCGGTGGGATCTCGGCCACCGCGGGCATCCTGCGGGCCCGCGCGTACCTCCGCATAAACGACCCCGACGGCGCCGAACGGGCGCTCGATCCGGTGCTCGCGCGCTACCCGCGCCAGCGCGAGGCCATGGCGGTCCGCTGCGCCGTCGAAGGAGTCCGCTACGAATCCGATTCGCTCGCCCGCCTGCTCAAGGAGTACGACGAGCTCTCGCCGGGTTCGCCGCTGGCGCTCTTCGAGGTCGGCAGCACGCTCAGCGAGGCCCGCCAGTACGGCCCCGCGGCCGACTACCTCGGCCAGGCCGCCGAGCGCATGCCCGCCTGGGCCAGGCCGGTGATCGAGCTGGGCCTGCTGGAGGTCCAATCCGGGCGCGACGACCAGGCGCTGGCCGCGCTGGAGAAGGCCACGGCCCTGGACCCGTTCAACATCCGCGCTGCCAACACCCTCAAGCTCGAGAAGGAGCTGAAGACCTACAACCGAATCGAGGGTGAGCACTACATCATCCGCTACAAGCCCGGCGACGGCGGCGGAGCTCCCGGAGGAGGCGACGGCGTGCTCGCCCGCGACATGCTCACGCCGCTGGAGGAGAACTACCGCAAGGTCTGCGGCACCGGCCCCGGCGGCATCAACTTCGAGCCCGCAGAGAAGACCGTCATCGACCTCATGCCCGACCACGAGTGGTTCGGCGTCCGCATCGCCGGCATGCCGCAGATCCACACGATCGCGGCCTCCACCGGCCGGTGCATCGCGATGGAAGCGCCGCGCGACGGACGCGGCCACCTGGGCACCTACGACTGGGTCCGCGTCGTCCGCCACGAGTTCACGCACACCGTCACCCTCGCCCGCACCCACAACCGCATACCGCACTGGTTCACCGAGGCCGCGGCGGTGTACCTCGAGCTCTCCCCGCGCGACTTCAACACCTGCCAGCTCCTGGCCGCGGCCCTCAAGAACGACGGCCTCTTCGGCATGACCGAGATCAACACCGCCTTCGTCCGCCCCAGGCGCCCCACCGACCGCCAGCAGGCCTACGCGCAGGGGCACTGGATGTACGAGTTCATCCTCCAGCAGTGGGGGGCCGCGGCCCCGCTGGACCTGATGGACCTCTACGCCCGCGGCCAGCGCGAGGAGGCCGCGTTCCAGTCCGTGCTGGGCGTCTCGCGCGAGCAGTTCCTCGACCGGTTCAAGCCGTGGGCGCACGAGCAGGTCGTCAAGTGGGGGCTCGAGCTCCCCGAGGGCGTGCCGAGCATCCCCGACATGCAGCTTGAGGATGCGCTGAGCGACCCCGACCAGCAGGAATCGATCAACGAGCACCTGGCCAAGGCGGCGGCGGACGCGGGCCTCGCCGCGGCGGGACTGGCCACCTCACCCGACGTCCAGCCCTGGACGCCGGAGATCCAGGACCCGACGCCCGAGATCGCCGCCAAGTGGCTCGAGAAATACCCGGACCACCCCGACGTGCTGGAACTCTCGGCCCGCCTGGCCATCGCCGACTCCGAGAGCCGCGGCGGCAAGAAGGGGCAGGCCACGCCCGCGATGGCCCCGATCCTGGAGCGCTACGCTGCGGCCAGACCCGTCGATCCCTTCCCGCACCAACTCCTGGCCCGGTTCTACCTCGGCGGCGACGAGCCGGCCAAGGCGATCGAGCACCTGGAGTACCTGGACGCGCGCGAGCAGAAGTCCGCCTCCTACGCGGCCGAGCTGGCCCGCCGCTACGCCGCGACCGAAGACTGGGCCAGGGCCGGCGCCAAGGCCGAACGGGCGACGCAGATCTCGCCGTTCAACGCGGAGATGCGCGAGCTGGCCGCGACCGTGGCGATCAAGCGCGGCGACTACAAGGCCGCCGAGCGGCACATCACGGCGCTGGTCGAGCTGGAGCCGGCCGTGGCCGTGCACAAGCAGCGCCTCGAGGCCGTCCGGAGGCTGGTGAAGTAGGCGCAGTGGCACGGGCGTCCCCGCCCGTGAGTTTCACGGGCATCTTGCCCGTGCGTGGTACGCGCGTCCCGCCTGTGTCTCCCCCTCACCTCACGGCATCACCCAGCACCCCGCCACCGGCGCCGGCTCCGGCACGCCCGTCACCTGCGGCAGCGTGATCGGCACCCGATCCTGGCACAGCGCCCCCAGCACGGCCATGCAGATCGCCTCGCGGTAGGCCGCGGGAATCCCGGTGCCATCGGTCGTCTGCACGCTCGCCCCCGCCCGCGAGTGCGCATGGATAGATGCCACGAGGCACGCGTTCCGAGTGCCGCCCCCCGCCAGCAGCACCCCCGCCTGTCCCTGCACCGACGCCGCGATCACGCTTCCGAGCGCCTCCGCGGCCGAGCGCGCCAGATCATCGGGGCCGAGTCGCGCCCGGTGCCGCTGGATCCACACCCCCAGCTCATCCCCGGTGCCCAGCGACCGTCGCTGAGAGGCCTGCTTCGTCAGCATCGCCGCAAGCTCCTTCGAGGCCGCGACGTCGGCCGACCCTCGTAACGCCGCGGCCCCGTCCCGGTCGAACGGCGCACCGAGCACGGCCCGCGCCACGGCGTCCAGCAGCTGGCTGCAAGCGCACAGGTCGCGCCCCTGGACGCCCTCTTGCGCCGCCCGCACACCGGCACGCAAGAGCGTCACGTTGCAGAAGCCGCCCAGGTTCACGACGGCCACCGTCGTCGCCACGTGCCGGAACAGGATCCAGTCCGCCAGTGGCGTGATCGGCGCCCCCTGCCCGCCCGCTGCGAGGTCCGCGGCCCGCAGGTCGAACACCACCGGGCATTTGAACGCCTGCGCCACAGGCGCGGCGCTGAACAACTGCCACGACAACGGTGGCGAGTGGAAGATCGTCTGCCCATGAACGGCGATCAGGTCGGCACGTGCGACCCCGGCCTCCCGGAGCAGATCGCTTATCGCCGCCGCGTGCAGCAGCGAGAACTCCCGCATCGCCCCTGCGATGCCACCGGCGTTGGCCGCCTCTTGGTTTGCCAGCGTTCGTAGCAGTACGCCCGGTTCGCCGAGCGGGCGCGTCAGCGTCCCCACCACCCTCGGTGTCATCTCCAGCCCCTTCCCCTCAATCTCCACCAGCGCCACATCCAGCGCATCGATACTGGTCCCGGTCATGCAGCCGACGACGAGGCGGGTGGCCATGCCGAAAGGGTGGGCCGGCGCCGGGCGGAGGTCAACACCCATTCCCGCCGAGCCTGTCGATCAGCTCCCGGTACCTCGCCGCGGATTTCGCCAGCCCGCCCACGCGGTTACGGATCACCCACAGCCGCTCATGCTCCGCCAGGATCGCCCGCGCCATCTCCGCCAGCCGCCCGCGCCGAGCACCCAGCTCTCCCGACCGGTCCCCGATGGCGTGCTCGACCGCCAGCCGCGCCGTCGCCAGCGTGTGCCGCAGCTCGTCGGCCAATGGGCCGGACCCCTCCGGGCAGGCCGGCACCGACTCCTCCACCCTGCACAACCGCTCGCCCGCCCGCTCCCAATCCCCCACGGACGCGTTCACCAGCTGCGTGTAAGGCTCCGGCCGATACAGGTCGAGGAAGAGCCCGGAGTTGTTGCGGATCGGCGGGCCGCCTCCCGCCTCCGTGCTTCCATACTCCCGGATGAATCGATCAACATCGCCCAGCTCCTCGAGCCACGGCGAGATCGACAGCGTCTCGTCATTGAACACGTGCAGAGACACCGCCCGCGGATCGGCCGAGCTGTACCCGGGGATCTCGCCACCCTCGCGCGGCCTCCACGCCGCCTGCGCCGCATCTGCCAGCCCGTTGAGCGCGATCGGCCAATGCTGGTGGTGCCCGTGGTCGCCCCAGTCGGTCACCAGGTACCCCTTCGCCCCGCCCGCCAGCCCCTGCTCCGCCGCGGCCCGGATATTTCCCCGCCGCTCCGTCGTCCTTCCCGTGATCGACCGCCACGAGCTCGTCCCCGGGCAGACCCACGTCTCGATCCCGCGTTCGCCCAGCCGCCCGCACCAGTCGGCAAACGGCGAATCGGGCTCGTACCCCCAGGCCAGGCCGATCGCATCGCCCGGCCACTCGCCCAGCGCCTCGGGGTGCGAGAGAGCGATGTCGGCCCACAGCATCGGCCGCGTCCCCAGCCCGCGGGCTACGTCGCAGATCTGCCTGACGAAATCGAAGTACACCGCCGGCCGCCCCCGCTCCGCCACCGCCGCGGCCGACCGCCCCTGCCCAACGTCAAACGTCTCGTCACACCCGACGTTCACGAGCGCCGAGTCGAAGCACGGCGCAAGCTGCCCGAGCAGGTCGCGCACCAGCTCGATCGACCCTGGGTCCGTCGGGCAGAGCGAAAACGGCCCCTTCCGCGGCCACTGCAAGAACTTCCACTCCCCGTGCGTCTCCGCCAGCGGCGCGTAGCGCGGCAGCTCCAGCCACGCCTTCAGGTGCCCGAAGCAGTTCTGGTTCGCGGCCAGGTCGATGCCGCGCTCCCGCGCATACCGGCTCAGCTCCCGCGCCTCCTCCGGCGTGATCGGCGACGCATCGCGCCACACCTCCTCGTGCCCCGCGTACGCGAACGCGTGCTCCGTGTACAGCTGGAGATGATTGAACTTCAGGGCCGCGAAGAGATCGATCGCCCCGCGCAGCGACTCCATCGTCGGCACCTTGTCGCGCGAGACATCGAGCATCACGCCCCGGACGGCGAACGCCGGCGCATCCTCGATCACCATGCACGGCAACCGCCCCCCTTCTCCGTACTGCCGCACCAGCTGCGCCAGCGTCGCCCGCCCGTACCGCAGCCCCGCCTCCGTATGGAACCCCAGCCGCACGTGCGGCCGCTCGCGCGTGATCACCAGCTCGTAGCCGTCCGGGTGCCGCGTCGCCCCGTGGATCAGCCGCCCCGCCGTCCGCAGGTCCACCACCGTCTCCACGGCGCCGCCGGTCAGCCTCAGCGACCGCGGGTACGGCAAAAGCAGCGGCGGCAAGTCACGCAGCATCCCTCAAGCGTACGGCGCGTCCCTCGTACGCTCTTCAAATACCGTCCACAGAGATCTCAGGGGTCGCACAGAGCTCACGGAGGAAGGCAGACGAGGTGGAATGAGAAGCCTCGCGTCATTCTCCTTGCATTCAAACGCCCCCTCTGTAGTCTCTGTGTTCCTCTCTGTGCACTCTGTGGACGGTCTTCGTTTTCGACAACTACTTCGCCTCGCGCGCCCTCAGCGCCTCCCCCAGCACGATCGCCCCGTACGCCGTGATCAGCACCGGGTTGTTCTCCATCCACCGCTCGTCCACGCTCTTGAACGACCCGTCCTCGTTCTGCAGCTCCGCCAGCCGATCGATCAGGTCCGCCGACCAGTCGTGCTCCTCCGTCGCCCCGTCCGCCTTCACCGCCTGGATCTTCGGCTCCCCCCACGCCGTCAGCGCCCGCGACATCGTCACCAGGTAGTAGTACAGCCCGTCGGTCCCCACCCCGGGGTTCTCCTTCACCGTGTAGTTCTTCCTGATCCACCCCAGCGCCGCCTGCACCCGCACATCGTCCCGCGGCAGCGCCGCGTACAGGTAGCTCTTGAACCCCGAGTACGTCATCGACCCGTAGCACCGCAAACGGCTGATCTTCGTTCCATCGTCCAGCGTCTCCTCGATGTTCCCCGCGAAGCTCTGCCCCGCTCGCCCCTCCACGCTCTCGGCGTTGGGCACCGTCGCGTAGATGAACCCGCCCTGGCGGCTCTTCTGGGCGTACGGCATGTCGTTCACCCCGTCCAGCATCTGCGTCCGCTGCAGGAACGTGAGCGCCCGCTGGTAGCACTCGTCATCGCTCGACACCCCCGAGTCGTGCATCGCCTGCAGCACCATCGACAGGTTCGAGTTGTCCGGGCGCCCGCTCTTGCCGTACCCCACGCCGCCGTAGAACGGGTGGTCCTTCGGCACGACCTTCGCCGCCTCCGTGCCGCCGGGCCTGGCCCCCTCTCCCCACTGCAGGCCCCGCAAAAACTGCTGCGCCTGCGCGATCGCCCCCGCTACCTGTGGCGGCGGGTCCTTCACCTTCGCCAGCGCCGACACCGCGATCGACGTGTTGTAGCTCGGCAGGATCCGGTCGTAGATCCCCCCGTCGGGCTGCTGCATGTTGAGCAGGTACTTCACGCCCTGCATCACCGCCGTGTCGCCCGGCCTGGCGTCGGGGTCCCCCAGCAGCCCGCTGAGAACCAGGCCGGTGATCGCGGGGTAGGCCGGCTGGCCCGCCCCGCCGTCCTTGCCGACCGGGGGGGGCGGCACGCTCCACCCGCCGCTCTCCTTATCCTGCTGCGCCCGCAGGTAGTCCCCCGCCTTCTTGAGCATCGCGCGGGCCTTGGCCGCGTGCGGGTCGTCGGCGCGGGCCGCGCGAGCGTGCGTCAGGACCGTCGCGGCCACCGCGAGAATGCCGAGCGTCCGAGCCAGCGTGCCGAGTCTGCCGCGCATGGGTGTGCCTCCGTGTGAACCCGCTTCCTGATTGTTGTACCGCCGCCGGGTCAAGAGGCGGCAGCCCACCGCATCACCGGCCTTCGACCGCCATGACCACCGCCGCCGCGGCCACCGCCGCCGTCTCGATCCGCATCGTGTGCGGGCCGAACCTGTTGATGCGCGCTCCGGCGCCGCGAGCCCGTTCCAACTCGCCCGGGCTCCACCCTCCCTCGGGGCCGATCAGCAGACGCACAAGCCGCGCCCCCGTGGCGACAAACGGTTCCCCCGCCGCGTCGGCGACAACGATCGCCGCCCCCGCCGCGGGTGCCAATGCCCGCCCGAGTCCCAGCGGTCCCTCCACCTCCATCCTCCACGCGCGCCCGCACTGCTTCCCCGCCTCCGCCGCGATCTTCCGCAGCCGCTCCAGCTTTGTCCCGCGCGGGTCCACCACGCCCCGCGCCGTCTCCAGCGCGAACCACCCCGCCACCCCCACCTGGCACAGCCCGTCCACCAGCTCGTCGACACGCGACCCCTTCGGCGTAGCCGACCACACCTCCAGCCGCGGCACAACCGGCTCGACCCTCCGCACCAGCGTGATCCGCACATCGAGCTTCGCCGCCCCGCGTCCCCTCCTCTCCGCCTCCTTCGATGCGCCCCCGGCCCCGGTCCCCGCCCCCTCCACAACGCCGATCGCGACCGTGCCCCGCCCGTCCAGCAGCTCGACCTCCTCCCCCGCCGACAATCTCTTCACGCGCACGCCGTGCGCCGCCTCGTCGCCGCGGATCGTGACGACCGCCCCCAAGGGCAACGCCGAGAGCTGCACGCCCTCGTTGCCGGTGTCGCTGTCGAAGGAGATCCGGTGACGGGACATGCAAAGCTCGCGAAAAGGTGCCGATCCGTCCGGTAACCCCACCAGTCCGCCGGGCCGCGAGGAGGAACCTTGAGTCTTACCGGATCCGCACCGATGAACTACCCAGTGAGTGAAATGCCCGGGGGGGACGGGTCACGGTATGCCCGCACAGACCGAGCAAGCCCAGCCGCCGTCCGCGGCCGACCCCGTCGGCAACGCCGCCGGTGCGCCCGCCGCCGATGCGCCCGCCTCCGCCGCCCAGGACGCCGCCGAGCCCGCCGCAACAGCTCCCGTCGCACCTCCCGTCGCTGCCGCCAACGACTCGCCCGACAGCCCCCAGGGAACAGCCGCTCCCACGCCCGATACGGAGATTCCCGAGACCGCTCCCGTCGCCGAAGCCTGGGAGCCCGACCCCGCCCCCATCGCGGACATCCCCCCGGTAGCCCCCTCGTCCGGCGCGCGAATCCCCGCTCAGCCGGCCGCGAAAGCCGCCGACCCCGCCGGATCCGGCGAGACGTCCGGCGAGGATTTCGAGGATGCCCAGGGGATCCTCGCCCGGCTCGACACGCAAGACGTTCAGGAAAAAACCGTCGCGAAGGCCTCCGCCGGGCCCGCGACCGTCGGCGAGCTCGACTCCCAACTCGCCGCCAGGGCCCAGCAGGCGATGGCCGACGACGACGACCCCGCGCCCTCGCTCCCCCAACCCAAGCCCCCGCCGCCCGCGCCTCCGCACTCGGAGCCCCCGGCCCCCGCCCCGGCTGCCGCGCCCAAGCCAGCCGATCCCGTCGTCGCGGCGCCCGCCCCATCGCCGCCGCCCAAGCCCGCGGCAACCCGTGAGTCGTCCTCCAAGCCGGCCAAGCTTGCGCCGGCCCCGCAGGCAGCGCCGGAGCACGAAGCACAGACCCCCGTCGTCCATGCCTCGGTCCTCCGCCGCCTGGCCGCTTTCATCGGTCGCATGCTTGTCAAGGCCGCCACACCCCTGGCCGTCCGCTTCAACAGACTCGGCCCCGAGTCGCGCAAGATCGTGAAGCTCACCTCGGCCGGCACGTTGGCGCAGGCCATCTTCATCTGGTGCTGGCTGCTCTTCGTCCGCTCGCCGCTCCCGGCGGGCGGCAGCATCGACCCGGCCGCCCCCGGCTCTAACGCCGAGGTCTCGCACAAGGAAGCCCCCCACGCCAAGCCCGGCGCCGAACACGGCGAGAAGAAGGCCGAGGCCGCCCACGCCAAGCCCGCTTCGAGAAGCAAGAGGCCCAGGAAGCCCGCCCTGCCGCAGACAACGCCCAAGAAGCCCGGCGCCCACGCCAGCGCCGAGAGCGGCCACTAGCGCCGCCTTTCCGCGTCGGTTCATCAACATCCCGCGAAGAACGCCGTCAGGAAATCAAAGAAGTCCTGCGAGTTCGTCACCCCGCTGTGGTTGAAGTCCGCGTTCCCCGCGAAGAAACTCGTCAGGAAATCGAAGAAGTCCTGCGAGTTCAGCGTCCCCGAGTGGTTCCAGTCCGCCGCGCACGTCTCGCACTCGTCGGGGATCCCGTTGTGGTTGGCGTCCGCCGCCGTCCCCGCCGCGATCTCGCAGCTGTCGGGGATCCCGTTCCCGTTGCAGTCCGCCGCCGTCCCGCCGGCGATCTCCGTCGCGTCCCCGATCCCGTTGCCGTTGCAGTCGTACTCCCCGATCCGCGTGTAGTACACGTCCTGCTCGTTGTTGAACGTCGCCGCCCACGCCAGGTGCGCCCCCACCCGGTCGGAGACCAGCTGGTAGTAGTCCCCGATCTTGTTCTGCTGCGGCCAGCCCACCCAGCTGTCCCAGCTCGGGCTGATGGCGACGCTGGGCGACCACGCCACGCCCCCGTTGGTCGAGTATGAATACCGCAGGCGCGAAACGTGCGTCACCCCCGGGTTCTCCCGCGTGTCGTTCCACACCACGTCGATCCGCCCGTTGGGCGCCACCGCCATCGTCCCGAACCACTGCCACGCGTTGTTCCCCGCGGGGTCGTCGTTGACCCGCACCGCCGGGCTCCACGTCACCCCGCCGTCGACGCTGCGCGAGAACATGATGTCCGCCGGGTCCGTCCCCGCCGGGTCGATCGTCCCCAGCGCGTACACGTTCCCTCGCATCGGCCCGCTGCTGTTGTCCGTCCCGACCCACAGCTGCCCGCACAGCCCATCGGGGTTCGGACCGCTCGGGACGCCGAAGATCAGCGACCCGCCCAGCGGCACGGTGTACGGCCCGCTGAAGCTCGCCGCCACGTCCCCGTTCTGCGCGTCCAGCGACTTGACCACCCGCGGGTTGGTCTGCCCCCCGATGATGTACAACTCCCCGTCCGGCCCGACGCTCTGCGTCCCCCAGATCGGCGCGCTGGGGATCGCGATCGGGCTCTGGAACGACAGCCCCCCGTCCACCGAGCGCGTAAACGTCATCGTGTTGTTCGGCGCGCAGCACGTGCTCCACGACTCGTAGATGTTGTTCCGCCCGATCCCGTTCGTCCGGTCGATCGCCATCCACGACTTGTCCCCCCCGAACGCCGGCGTCGGACCCGCCCACGCAATCCCCTCGCTCGTCGACGCGTACAGGTCGCACTGGTACCCCGCGTCGATCCGCAGCGTCAGGTAGAAGAACCGCCCGTCCGCGTTGGAGTCCAGCACCGGGTCCGAGCGGAAGTTCCCCGCGGCGATCGGTGTGTTCACCGTCCACGTCCGCCCCCCGTCCCGCGAGTACGCGTTCCCCGCCTGCCGGAAGTTGTTCGTGATCGTGTCGAACTGCCGCCACCCCACCGCCATCCGGTTCGGCGCCAGCGGGTCCACCGCGATCGACGGCTCGTTCGCCGCGTCCGCCGGGATGTTCTGCCCCATCGCGTTCACGTTCACCTGCCGCGTCAGCGTCGGCTGCGCCCAGGCTCCGGCATGAACACCCAACATCGCCAGACACACCGGCCCGACCGTGCGCCGAGAAATAATCATGCTGCCGCCTCCATCACAGGCCCATCGCCATCGCGCCCCCCACGTACCCCGGCGGTGCGTCCACCAATGGCGTACCTGGAGTGTGCCCGAAGAACCCCATCCCCGCCATCCTCTCGCCCCCTTTATCTCTTTTCCGTGTCCATCCGCGAAGATCCGCGTCCACATCACGCCAGCACGATCTGCGTCCCCACCCCCGCGTCCGTGTAGATCTCCAGCAGCACCGAGTGCGGGATCCGCCCGTCGATGATGTGCGCCTTGGGCACCCCCGCCTCCAGCGCGATCAGGCACGCCTCCACCTTCGGCAGCATCCCCTCCCCGATCACCTCCCGCTCCACCAGCGCGTCGATCTCCGCCCGCGTCAGCGTGCTGGCGTAGCTCGCGGCGTCCTTCGGCTCCGTCCTGATGCCGTTGGTGTCCGACATCATCACCAGCTTCTCCGCCCTCAGCGCCGCCGCCACCACCCCCGCCGCCGTGTCCGCGTTGATGTTCAGCTTCCACACCCCGTCCGGCGACCCCTCGCGCGCGATCGCGATCGGCGACAGCACCGGGATATACCCGTCCTCGCAGAGCGCGTGCAGCAAAATCGTGTTCACCTCCGTCACGTGCCCCACGAACCCGATGTCGAGCTTCTCCCCGCCGTCCCCGTTCCGGTTCAGGTACAGCCTCTCCCCGAACAGCACGCAGGATCCCAGCGAGTGCAGCCCGATCGCCGCCGACCCCATGTCGCACAGGTGCTGCACCAGCCCCCGGTTGATCTCGCTCACCAGCACCCTCTCGGCGATCTCCAGCGTCGCCCGGTCCGTGTACCGCCGCCCCTGCACGAACCTCGACTCCAGCCCCGCCGCCGTCATCGCCGCCGTGATCGCCTTCCCGCCCCCGTGCACGATCACCGGCCTCATCCCCACCGCCGACATGAACGAGATATCCGTCAAGAGCGCCCGCAGCCTGTCCTCGTCCTCCTGCACGCTCCCGCCCACCTTCACCACCACGATCTTGTCGCGGAACCGCTGGATATAGCGGTGCGCCTCAATCAGCGCGGCGGCTTTTTCAACGGCGGCGTTCATGAATGCTCACTGTAGGCGATTGGCCCCGAACCGTGGTGCAGTCTTCCCTCTTCGCCTCGATGCCTCATGCCTCGATGCCTTCTTGTCCTTCAACCCTCCCGATCCCCGCCCGCCCTCCCAGCGAACCCGCACCCCCGCTGCATCCGTACCGCCTCCGGGGTATACCACATGCAGGAGCACCCGATGGTCACCCGACTCCTCGCATACCTCCTTGCACTCGTCATCCTCCCATGGGCTATCCCCAGCCCAGCAGTCGCCAGTCCCGGATTGCCTTCCTCCCCAATCCAGAATCCCAAATATCCCAAATCCCAAATCCAAAACTACGACGATCCCCCCCGCCTCCCGCCCGCCCGCGACGCCCCCCGGGGCCGGGTCTTCGCTTGGACTGCCGACGCCGGCTCCGAAGGCGGCAAGCAGGGCCTCCGCTTCACCTGGGCGCTCCCCAAAGAGCTCGAGGAGGGCAAGCTCTACGACCTGGTCGTCATCTGTCACGGCACCGGCCTGGACTACCGCTGGGGGCACGCCAACTACCCCCCCGAAGTCTTCCGCCCCCACGACATCGTCGTCTCGGTCGATGGCACCTCGCCCGGGCCCAACGACGCCCGCGTCTTCCTCGGCGAGCGCAAGGACGCCCTCCTCTTCCGCGACTTCCTCCTCGAGATGGCCCGCGCCTTCCCCGTCAATCGCATCTTCCTCTTCGGCCACAGTCAGGGCAGCTTCTTCGTCACCTACTTCGCCGGCGAGTTCCCCAGCCTCGCCGAGGGCGTCGTCGCCCACGCCTCCGGCGCCTGGTCCTGGACCAAGACCAAGGCCGGCACGCAGCAGGTCCCCATCGTCTTCATGCACGGTACCAAGGATCCCGTCGTCCCCTACGCCCAGAGCGTCGGCGCACGCGACGCCTACACCGAGGACGGCCACAAGATGGTCCTCCTCCGCCGCCTTCCCGCCTACAACCACTGGCCCAACGCCGCGCGAGCCAGCGAGTGCATCGATTGGTGCCGCGGCATGAAGTCGCCCGAGGCCGCCGAGGTCCTCGCCTGCGCGCAGGAGCTCATGCGCGTCAAGCCCCCCGACCAGTACAGCTACCAGTGCGCCCCGCCGTTGGGCGCCGCCCGCCAGCTGCTCCTCCGACTCCGCCTCCCCGAGGGCGACAAGGCCGCCCCGGAAGACACGACGGGCCAGGACCGCGCCAAGGCCGAGGCCCTGCTCAAGCAGATCGAGGAGCAGGGCGCCCGCCACGTCGCCGCGCTGAAGAGGTCGGTCGCCTCCCCCGCCGACCTCATCCTCGGCGCCGGCCCCGATGCCGGCGCCTGGCTCGGCCACCTCCTCTCCCTGCGCGAGGACTTCCGCGGCGTCGAGTCCGTCGAGGCCTACCTCAAGGACATCGGCTGGGCCGAGGCCCGCACCGCCCACCAGGCCGCCGCGCAGCCGCTGCTCGAAGCCTGGTACTCCGGCAAGCCCGACAAGGAGAAGTTCGAGGCCGTGGTGGACGCGATGCCCAGGTGCTTCCTCGTCGAGGCCCTCCCCTTCGACCTCGTGCCGCAGATGAGGACCTGGCACGACAAGGCCAAGGACCTCGGCCTCTCCGAGGAGTCGCTGGAGAAGTACGACAACGTCCCCATCTGGGACGCCGCGTGGCTCAAGGGCCAGGACAAGTACGCCGAGATCTGGAAGAAGTGAATCAAGGATCTGCTCCTCCATGGGTCCCATAGGTCCCATACGTCCTATGCGTGCGATCTCCATTGCGCCATTCACCCCTTCACCCCAGCCTCTTCCTCCAATACTCCAGCTTCTCCCGCTGCGTCAGGTCGTACCACAGCGGCGTCACCGTGATGCACCGCTCGTGCAGCGCCTGCACGTCGCTCCCGTGCTCGGTCACGCGGAAGTCCAGCCCGTGCCCCGTCGCCCAGTAGTACACATCCCCCGCCGGGCTCACCCGCCTCTCGTACGCGTCGTTCAGCCCGTGCGTGTTCATCGGGCACACCCGGATCGGCGGCATCGGCCCCTCCTCCTCGGTGACCGGCACGTTGATGCTGATGCACGAGTGCGCCGCCGGCAGCCCCTCCTTCACCACCGCCTCGATCGCCCGGCGCGCTCGCCCCGCCGCCACGTCGAACCGCGCCAGCCCCTTCCCCATGTGCAGGCTCACCGCGATCGCCGGGATCCCCAGGAACGCCGCCTCCAGCGCCGCGGCCACCGTCCCCGAATAAATCACGTTGATCCCCACGTTCGCCCCCGCGTTCATCCCCGAGATCACCAGGTCCGGCCTCGACCCCTCTCCGAACTTCTCCGGCCACAGCTGCGAGATCGCCAGCTTCACGCAGTCCGCCGGCCGCCCGTCCACCGCCAGCCCCACGACACCCCCCCCGGCCCCGCCGGCGCTCCCTCCCGTCCCGACCCGCAGCGGCTCCTCGCGCACCATCAGCGGCTCGTGGAACGTCACCCCGTGGCTCGTCGCCGACTGCACCGTCAAGGGCGCGATCGGCAGCACCACGTGCCGCGGCGAGCGCGTGGTCGTGTCCTTGTTGTCCGGCAACGGCCCGCCGAACTCCCCGCCCACGTCCGTCAACGCGTCGTACATCGCCCCAAGCCCCGGCGCTCGGATCCCGTCGTCGTTCGTCAGCAGGATGCGCATCGGGCAACCATAGGTGACGTGCCCGCCGACCTGCCCCTGCGCTGCGCCGGCGCCCGCCGTCAAGCCCCCGCCCCCGGAATCCCATACTATCTCGCTCCCCCCCTCCCGCCGCACAAGGCTCAATTGTCGCCCCCCCCGCCGTGTGTGCGTTCCCCCAAGAGCCACGCTTGAACTTCAAGAACACCATCCTCGACGCCGTCGGCAACACCCCGCTGGTCCGGCTCAACAAGGTCGCCCTCCCCGGTTCCGCCACCGTGCTGGTCAAGTGCGAGTACATGAACCCCACCGGCTCCATCAAGGACCGCATGGCCCTGCACATCTTGAACGAGGCCGAGAAGGCCGGCAAGGTCCGCCCCGGCGGCACCATCGTCGAGAACACCTCCGGCAACACCGGCCTGGGCGTCGCCATGTGGGCCGCCGTCAAGGGGTACAAGTGCGTCTTCACGATGCCCGACAAGATGAGCATCGAGAAGGTCAACATGCTCAAGGCCTTCGGCGCCGAGGTGGTCATCACCCCCACCGATGTCCCCGGCGACTCCCCCCAGCACTACGTCGAGACCGCCAAGCGCATCGCCCGCGAAACCCCCGGCGCCTTTTACGTCAACCAGTACCACTGCAAGGAGAACATCGACGCCCACGAGCTGCTCACCGGCCCCGAGGTCTACCGCGACACCGATGGCAAGTTTGATGCCTTCGTCGCCGGCACCGGCACCGGCGGCACCGTCTCCGGCGTCGGGCGCTTTCTCAAGAAAAAAGCCCCGCACATCAAGGTCATCGGCGTCGACCCCATCGGCTCGGTCCACTACCACTACTTTTACACCAAGACCATGCCCACCCCCCACGTCTACAAGGTCGAGGGCATCGGCGAGGACATCCTCTGCGACGCCATGGACTACTCCGTCGTCGACGAGATGCACCAGGTCAACGACAAGGAGTCCTTCACCATGGCCCGGCGCCTGGTCCGCGAGGAGGGCCTCTTCTGCGGCGGCTCCTCCGGCTCCAACGTCCACATCGCCCTCAAGGTCGCCAAGGCGCTCGGCCCCGGCAAGACCGTCGTCACCGTCCTGCCTGATTCCGCCACGCGCTACATCACCAAGTTCCTCTCCGACGCCTGGATGAAGGACTACGGCTTCCTCGAACCCACCCAGGACCTGGGCCTCGTCGAGGACCTGCTGGCCGCCAAGGCCCACCTCAAGCAGGTCGTCACCCTCCGCGAGACCGACCCGGTCTCCGCCATCATCTCCCGGCTCCAGGAGTTCGGCGTCTCCCAGATCCCCATCACGGATGCCGCCGGCAAGCCCGTCTCCATCGTCCACGAGGTCGATCTCCTCCGCGGCCTCCAGGCCGGCAAGATCACCACCTCCTCCCCCGCCAAGTCCATCGCCCACACCATCGGCGGCCTGATCTACCCCAAGGCCCGCATCGAGGAGCTCTACCGCATCTTCGAGACCGACCAGGTCGCCATCGTGGTCGACAACCAGAAGATCACCGGCGTCGTGTCGCAGATCGATCTCATCGAGTACCTTTCGAAGCGGGCGAAGTAGGTGGAAGGCGGGTGGAAGCGACGGAGCGACGAAGCGACGGAGGGGGGGGAAGAGAAGAGTCGCATCCGCAAACCAACTTCGTGTTGTGCGCCCGAGCATTTGTCCCTCCCTTCGTCGCTCCGTCGCTCCGTCGCTCCGTCGCTCCGTCGCTTTCCAGCTCCTTGCAGTACACTGCCCCCCATGCCCTCCGACCTCACCCCCATCCGCGCTCCCGACCTCCGGGAGCGCCTGCACGAGTGCATCCATGAGTGCGTGCACTCCGGTCGCCGGTTCATGGTGGCGCTGGATTCGCGCCACGAGGCGGTGCTGGTGAGCCGCGCCGACCTGGAGGCGCTCGTCGCGGCGGCACGCCCCGGCGAATCGCCCGGCCTGTCCGCCGAGCTGCACCGGCTGCGCACCATCTTCGCCGACCCGGACGGGCGAGAGCCGGTCTGACCCCCCCTCCCCCTCCTCCCTCCCATCCCGCCGCCGCCGGCGTGCAGTCGCGCCCGGCCCTTCATACCATCCCGCTCTTCGCGGAGAGCCGAGTTGCCCACCACCGAATACGCCGCGCTGTACCAGGAGTACTGGTCCCGATCCGACCGCTGGGGGAGCCACTCGTTCACCGACGCGGCGGCGCTGGCGGACCAGGTGCTCTCGACCTGCGGGAGCGGGCCGGTGCTGGACGCGGGGTGCGGGATGGGGCTGCTGGTGCGGACGCTGCTGCGGGCGGGCGTGGATGCACGCGGCGTGGATGTGGCCGCGAGCGTCGTCGACGAGGGGAACCGGCACGCCCCCGGGCGCTTCACGCGCGGCTCGATCCTCGCGCTGCCGTTCCCCGATGACGCCTTCGACACCGTGGTCTGCACCGACGTGCTGGAGCACCTCGCCGAGGCCGATGTGCCCGCGGCCCTGGCCGAGCTGCGCCGCGTGGCCCGGCGCGCGGCGTTCATCACCCTCTCCACGCGCGCCGACCGCGACGGCACGTGGCACCTCACCATCCGCGACCGCGCCTGGTGGGAGTCGGCCCTGTTCGAGGCCGGCTGGCGGAAGCACCCCTTGACGCAGCAGCTCCTGCCGTACGAATCGCTGGAGCACGAGGAGGCCCAGATCACCATCGTCCTGGAGCGCATCCCCGCGCCGGCCTTCGCGGCATACCCCGTCTCGCTCCTGCACGCGCAGCGCACGCTGCACATGGACATGCTCCGCGAGTCCGGCCGGCGCTCCGATGCGCACATCGCGCGGTACATGCTCGCCGCCCGCTTCGTGCGTCCCGGCGACACGGTGCTGGACGGCGCGTGCGGCCTGGGGTACGGCGCCGCCATCCTCGGCGCGGCGACCACCGCCACCCGCATCATCGGCCTGGACAACAGCCCGGCGGCCGTCGAGTACGCCCGCGCCAACTTCGGCACGGGGCCGGGAGGCGAGGGGCGGGTGCAGTTCCGCGTCGGCGACGCCGCGGACCTCTCGTTCCTTCCCGACGCCTCGGTGGATGCCGTCGTCTCGATGGAGACGCTCGAGCACCTCCCCGACCCCCAGCGGTTCCTCGCCGAGGCGCAGCGCGTGCTCACACCCGCAGGGCGGATCATCGTCAGCGTGCCCAACGACTGGACCGACCAGACCGGCAAGGACCCCAACCCGCACCACCTGCACGTGTACGACCTGGCGAGGCTCCGCGGGGAGCTCGACGGGCACTTCCTGATTGAGGCGATGTTCGCGCAGGTCGCCGGCGGCGGGATGAAGCTCGGCGACCGACCCCGCTCGCTGCGCCGCCTCGACGCCGCGCACGCCGGCGCGCCGCCCGAGGCCGAGTGGTGGCTGATGGTCGGCATGAAGGATCCGCTCCCGCACGCGGCAGTGCCGTACCGCGAAACCGTGTTCGCCCCCCTCCCCGCCGCCCCCGGCGCAGACGACGCCCCGTCCAACCCCATCGCCTTCGCGCGCGACTTCGACAACCCGTGGCTGGTCCGCGCCATGGTCGCCGTCGGCCTGCGCGCCACCGACGGCGCGCTCCTGCGCAGCCTGGCCGAGCGCACGCTCGAATCCGCCCGCCCCGGCTCCGCCGACCGCGGCGCGGCCATCTGCGTGCTGGCGTACCGCGCCCTCGAGGGCGACCCCATCGACCCGGCGCTCGTCGTCGCGGTCCTCCAGCAGATCGACGCGTACGACAGCGCCGCCGACGACACGCCGCACGCCTGGCGCTGGCGGATCTCCAATCGCTTCGCCGCGGCCCTGCTGCACGGCGCGATTGGGCGGCACGAGGAGTCGCTGGTGGCCTTCGAGCGGTGCGCCGAGTTGGACCCGCTGAAGTTCAGCCCGCTGCTGGCGACCAAAACGGTGGAGGCGCTGCTGCGGGCCGGCGAGCTGCACGGCGCGGCCGGTCGGTGGGACCAGGCACGGCGCGCGTGGGAGCGCGGGCTGAGCGAGACCCGTCGCGTGCTGCACGGGGACTGGGCCGATATCTGGGGCTCCATCGAGAACCCGCTCTCCTTCGGCATGCACGAGGTCTCGCAGGTGGCGGATGCGGGGGCGCGGTGCGCGGCCGCGCTGCGAACGCTCGTCCAGCGCGCGGCCGCGCCCGGCCCGGCGTGGCAGGCGGTGCACCACTCCACCCCGGCAGACCAGGCGCGGTGGGCGGGGCGGCTGGAGGGCGCGAGGGCGTGGCTGGCGGAGCAGCGCCGCATGTGGAAGCACGCGGCCGAGGACCGGCAGAAGGTCATCGAGCAGCTCAAGTCGCACATCGAGGCGCTGGAGAAAGGCCGGGCGTGGCTGACCGGGCAGTGGAAGAACTGGGAGACGATCGCGCGCAATCGGGAGAAGTCCATCGGCGAGCTGCGGGCGTGGATCGACCAGTTGCAGAAGGCCAAGGAGTGGCACGAGCAGCAGACGGAGCAATACAAGCGGCTGCTGAAGCTGGCGGTGCCCCCGGCGCGGGGCGGCGGCGGAGCGGGAGAAAAGGGCGGGGGCGGAGGCGAATCGGGTCGGGCCGCGGATTGACGCGGATGGCTGCGGATACGAAACCGGCCCCAACCACCCGTCCTCTACAATGGCTGCGTGAACGATGAGGCCCAGCCCGACGCTGGCGAGAAGATGGTCCACGACTTCCTCGCGACTCATGATGCGCTCTGCCCGGGGTGCGGGTACAACATGCGCGGGCTTGCGAAAGGGCGACTGCCCCGAGTGCGGGCGGCACATGAGTGCCGCCGACGTCGAGTGGATCCTTCAGGCGCCGGTGGACGAGCTTTTCTGTGCAGGAACATTCGTGTTCGCGGCCTTCGTGTGCGTTGTGTGGGGCTTCGCGGTACTGGGGGTGACCGGAGAGCCGGACATCCTTGCGCTGTGGGTGCCCATGGCCGGCGCGGTGCCGGTGGTCGTGTGCTTCGCCGCGTGGCAGGTGTCGCGCCGTGCCCGCCCGTGGCGCCGGACGAAGATCGCTCGCACCTTCGGGATGGCCATGAGGATGCTGTGTGTAGTGATGCTGGGGCTTCTGGCGATCCTGATGCTGCTGGGGTAGCGGCAGCGGCTGCGCGAATCGGTCGCTGGGCCCCACCTCTACAATCCTCGCGTGAACGAAGCGGCGCAGCCGGAGACCGGTGAGAGCCCCGTCCGCGAGTTCCTCGCGGGGCGCGATGCGCCATGCCCCGGGTGCGGGTACAACCTGCGCGGGGTGGCGGCGAGCGAGTGCCCCGAGTGCGGCCAGCTGCTGGACATCGACGATCTCAAGTGGGGGCGCAGCGCCCCGGACGCGGAGGCCCAGTGCCTGGTGCTCTCGGCCTTCGCCCTGACCCTGGCTTCGCTGTGGATTGTGGGGTGCATCATCGCGGTCATCCTCGGGCGCTTCCCGAGGATCCTGCTCTGGCCGACGCCGGTCGCGGCGGCCACGTTCTTCTGCCTGGCGCACTGGATCCATAGCCGGCGGGAGCGCCCCTGGGCCCTCGCGGCCAGCGCCGTGCACCACGGCGTCGCGATGGGGGTGCTCTCGCTCCTCATGCTGTTCACGCTCGTCATGATGATGCTGGCTCGCTGAGGGCGCTCCGCGATGCGGCTCGCCGGGCCGTTGCTCTGACGCTGTCTTTCGCACGATTCCCCCCTTTCTTCCACCGTCAGATCGTCGCTCCGCCCCCTATCCCCCCGATCGGCACCAGTAGGTCGTCCGGGATGACCGGTGGGGCCGCGGGGACGGGGAGGCCTTGTCTTCTTGCCGCGTTGACGAGGGCCAGGCCCCAGATGCACAGCAGGCGATCGTCGGGGAGGTCGTACCAGAGCGCCCGGTACCGGACCGAGAGCGCCCGATGGTTCTCGACGAGCACCGGAAGGGCCCGCTGGGCCGCCGCGGAATCGACCGAGGCGATCGCCTGCAGCATCTCCGCGAACCCGATGAAGTTGCGATCAGCGCTCCGGCAATGGTCCCGGAAGTTCGCGGCCGATCCCGCCAGCCCCACGAGGTTGCCCATCGCGCAGTCCAGCACGGCGCGGCCCATCACCCTGATGAGCGGGCTGACGCCCTTGAGCCGGCTCGGCAGATCGGTCAGGAGGTGCGCGGCCATCGCCGCGGCCTCGGGCCACGCTCCGGCGGCCATGGCGTCGAGCACGTCCCTCTGAAGGTCGAGGGTCCGGTACGAGCCGGGGCGCGGATCGGTGTCCACCAGCTCGACAGTCTTGAGCGCCAGGCTGGCCGTGCTGGTCATCAGCCGCTTGAAGGTCGGGATGTCGTGGTCGAGGAGGTACGCGGCCATGGCTAGGCCGCGCGAGATAGTGCTCATGGCGGAGAACTGGCTTGGCCTCCAATCGGGCTTGCATACCCCGGGCTCCAGACCGTTCTTTGCCAGTACCTCCAGCACCGACTGCCTGGCCATGGCGACCCGCTGGAGGAGTGATTCGGTGGTGTCAGCCATGATCTGCGCCTCCTGTGTGTGTCCACCGGATTGGGCCGGCAGTGTAATGACAGACATGTTTCTCCTCACACATACCCATACACCCTCGTGATGTACGGCCTGTCCAGGTTCACCACCAAATACCGCAGCGCATCCACCGCGTGATCCGCTCCGTCCTTCACCGGCTCCAGCGAGTGCGGGTTGTCCTCCGGGAAGTGGTACCGCTCCAGCGACTCGATGAGCTTCACGCACCGCTTGTGAACAAACAGCGGCGGCCCCTTCCCGCCATCCGACATCCCGCATCCCCCATCGACATCCCCTTCAGCCTCGCCCGGATCAGCTCGATCCCCTGCAGCACCTCCATGCGGCGGGATTTCACCTTGAAGCCGGCCTTGCTCAGCTGGGTCACCGCCGAGATGCCCGTCTGCTGGCTCCGCTGATTCCCCGCCGGGTCCACGCCGACCCAGTCGGGGCGCGGGAAGCCGCCGAAGGCGGGGCTGGAGACGATGCCGCGGCCGGGGGCGGGGCGGGCGCCGGCGGGGCTCGACGGGTCGCGCACGAACGCGCCGTCGGCCAGCACCGCGATGTGCTCGGCGAGCGTGCGCTCGGTCTCCACGTGCTCGGCCTCGATGCGGAGCACGCCCTCGCCATCCACCCACGCCAGCAGGATCACCGTCGGGGCGCGGAAGCCGAAGTCCATGCCGGCGAGCCAGCGGGGGTGGGTGTCGGGCGGGTTGAGGATGATGGCGCCGCTGGGAGTGGGACGGAGGGGCGCCGGGACGGGGGCGAAGAGGGAGGATGGCCAGGCGCGGTCGTCCCAGTCGCCGACGTGGAGGGCGCGGTCGAACTCGGGGAGGACGCAGTCGGTGCGGCGCGGCTGGAGGCAGAGCATCTCGCTCTTCCAGGCGGCATCGGAGGAGCGGGACTTCATGCGGAGGGCATCGTCGATGGTGATGTGGCCGGGTGCGGTGGTGCGCTGCTTGGCGCGGCCCTGGCAGTCGGGGTGGAGGGCGCAGGTGTCGCAGGTGTGTTGCGGGCCGCAGGTGCCGAGGACGTCGAGGGCGCCCCAGCGGAAGAGGAGGCGGGGGGAGGACGCGGGGACGCGGGGAAGCGGGGACGCGGGGAGGGGAAGCGGAGGCGTGTGCGGAGAGGAGACGAGGGAGGAGGAGGGAGAGGAGGGAGACATCGGCCGGAAGGCCGATGCCACGACTTGCCACATGAGGCCGTGGGGGCGGTGCATGGTGGAGAGGGCGTCGATGGAGCCGCGAACGATGGGGCCCCAGGGGGCGTCTGGTGGGGAGCGGAGGGAGCGTGTGGTGAGCTGGACGGCGGCCCAGATATCGGGGTCGAAGAGGTCGAGCTCGTCGCAGCGGAGTTTCTGGACGCGGGTGCCGCGGACGGAGGCCTGGGATTGGGCGAGGACGGTGGCGCGGGACTTGTTGGTGAGGAGGACGCGGCGGTCGGTGATGGGTGCGGCGAGGTACTCGGAGAGGGAGGGGAGCTCGAAGAACTTGCGGAGGTGCTCGTGCATCCGCTGGGACTGCTCGAGGGAGCCGCCGAGGATGGTGACGTGGATGTGGGGTTTGAAGAGGAGGTCGAGGAGAGTGGCGAGAGCGGCGAGGAAGGTTTTGCCGCCGCCGCGGTTGGCCCAGACGAGGGAGTCGGGAGGGGAGGGGTGCGGGCTGGAAGAGATGTGGGGAAAAATGGAGAGTTTGCGAGTGTTTTGGAGAGTTTTTGAGAGTTTTGGAGATAACTGTGAGAGTTTTTGAGAAAAACGGGCCTCGGATTTGTCGTAAGTCGTTGTTTTGACGGTAGTTACGTGATTTGCGGGGTCGGCGGCCCCAAAGTGCGCGGGGGCGGCCACCTGGGAGAGGAGGGTGCTGGAACGGATCGGGTCGAACCTGCCCTCGAAGAAGGTGTGGACGAGGTAGTCGAAGGGCGCGGAATGGCCGGGGACGAGCGGGTCGAGCGAGATCTCGACGCGGATGTATCGACGGATCCATTGGAAGAGTGTGTCGGGGAGCTTGGGAGGGAGGAGATCCTTGGTGGTGTTCTGTGTCGCGCGGGCGCGGCGGCTGGTGCTCATGGTTCCCCCTGTCGTGGTGTGTGTGAGGCGGCGGTGCTCCGGGGTGGTTGTTCCTGGGTGTCGGGGTTGGGTGGACGGATGGCGGCGGCGATTTCCTGCCAGTACTGCTGGGAGTCGCGCTCGAGGTCGTCTTCGGTTGCGGGATCGGAGGGCGGCTCCTGGGGCGGGGCGGGGCGCGGGATCGGTGGGGGCTCGGGGAGCGGGCGTGCGGCGAAGGCGCTGGCGCTGGCGCGGCGGCTCCGCTCGCTGGGTTTGTCGGTGGAGGTGAGCTTGCCGAGGGTTTTGGCGCCTGCGGATCTCGCGTGGGAGAGGAGGAGGTCGGAGTTCTTGTCGGTCAGGAGCCGGGAGGCGCGGAGGCGGCGCGCGTGGCGGGGCTTGGAGACGAAGACGGCCATCTCGTACTGGGTCATGTTGTATTTGGTGGCGAGGGCGATGAGGTCGACGGGTGCTTGAGAGATGTCGTTAAGGAGCTTGCGGTACCAGCCGCGAGGTCTTTTGCCGGGCATGGGTTCCCCCCTGGATGTGAGCCGGGTTGGCTCGGTTGATGGGATTTCACTGCGGCGGACACTTAGGGCGCTGAGAAGATCGGAATAGGTCTTATGGGTCTTATGGGTCTTATGGGTCTTATGGGTCGGATAGGTCGGATGGGATTTCGGTTTGCTGGTTGGTGTTGATGCTGGGCTGCTGAGTTACGTAGATGCGTCTTTCGGCGGAGAGGGCGGTATAGGCGGCTTTGGCGAGGTGGTGGGGTGGGCGGTGGAGGAGGGGGCGGGTGCCGCGGGAGTCGTTGGCCCATTGGCAGAGGTGGTGCTGGATGTAGGGGGAGGCTGCGGCGTGCTCGATGAGCGCGAGCGGGGGCAGGCCGGCGATGGTGAGGGCTTGGCGGAGGCGCGCGAGGGCCCGGCTTGGCGGGAGGGGGAGTTCGCGCATGCCTGCGCTTTGGAAGATCGGGCACGTGGCGCCCATGGCGGCGATGGCTTCGGTGTAGTCGGTGAGGGGGTCGGCGAGGTAGGCGCGGACGAGGTGGGTGGCGAGGCCGGTGGCACGGTGGCGCGGGTCGATGATGACGCGGGAGATGGTGCGGATGTGGGAGTTGATGAGGGAGGCGTGGAGGCGGTGGGGGGAAGGCGTGGAGGCGTTGAGGCGTTGAGGCGTGGAGTGGCTTGGGGTGGAATGGGGGGTTGCTGTGAAGAGGGTGGAAGAGGGCGTCGCGGCGAAGAGGGTGGGCCAGGCGGTTTGTCTCCAGGGGGCGTTGAGGACGGGCATGGAGACGACGAGGACGCCGGCGAGTTCGCCGGTGTGGGGGTCGGTGGCGCGGAGGATGCGGGCGATGGTGGCGGGGCGGGCGGCGCGGTAGTGGAAGCGGGAGAGGGCGAGGTAGTCGGTGAGGGTGCCGCGCTCGATTCGGGTGCAGTCGGAGCCGCGACCGTCAGGAAGGGCGCGGGGCCGGTGGATGCGCTGGAAGCGATGGATCAGTTCGGTCGGTGCGGGCATGAGTTCCCCCTGTATTGATGTGTGTGCGTCTTCGCCGCGGCAGCCGATCGGCGGCACGCTTTCCATACGAGCCCGGAACACTGTGACGGGTGCGGGGGCCGTGCGAGGTCGGCCCCCGGTCCGGCCGCAGGAAGGGCGCTCGATGCGATGCGGCACGGGGCCGACAATCGTGCGGCCCCCGCGGCCGCGTACTTCGTGTGCGGCTGGTATGGACAGCACGCGGACGATCGCTCATATGCGGAATCCGCCGCCGATCGGATGCGCGGCCTGCGTATAGACTGGCGAGGGAGGCTGAATGGGCCTGCTGGCTCGGAAGATCCGGGATGATCGTGGGGTGGTGCGCGAGGTGTACGGGACGGGGTACGGGCTGGAAACTCGGACGGATGAGGGGTCTGTTTCCGATGAGGCGCTGGTACGACTGCGGCACAGGATTCGGGTCGTTCGCGCGAACCGTCGACGGACGAAAGGGAGCCCGAGCGTCGGGCGCCTCGCGCTCTTCATCTGCGCCGCTGTGCCGATATACCTGGTCGGGAGTCTCGCGGCCGTTGTGTTCTACGCGGCCGGGCCGGTGATCTGGGTGCTGAGCGTCCTGACCGGCGGGATGGCCTTTGGAGTCTACAGGGCAATCACCCGGCGCGGCCTGGGCCGGGCGTCGCCCCAGCTTCTCCGCGATGTCCTGCTCATGGAACGACGGTGCCCATTTTGCGCCTACGAACTGTCGTTCCGGCGTGTTTCTGAAGATGATGGATGTGTTGAGTGCGCCGAGTGCGGCGGGGCGTGGAAGTTGCCGCGGGGGGATGAGCAGCGGGAAGGTGGCTGAATGGGCCTGCTGGTGCGCGAGATCCGGGATGATCGTGGGGTGGTGCGCGGCCTGTACGGGACGGGGTACGGCATCGGTGCGCGGACCGAGAAGGCCTTGCTGCCCGATGACGTGCTCGTCCGGCTGCGCCGGGGCATCCGGGCGGCAAGAAGGGCCCGATCCGAACGGAACATCGACAAGCACAGCAGGAACGTGGCGATCGCGCTGTGGCTGGCGATTGCATTCGCGGTCGATGTGGTCTACGTCCTCGGGGGCCTCGGGGCAGACAAAGCGCGGTTCTGGTTGGTGAGCGGCGCGGTCATTGTCACGGCCGTGGGTGTGCTGTGGGCGCTGTCCCGGCGGGGCCTGCGCGCCGGGTCGCCCGAAGTGGTGCGCGAGGCGATACTGGCCGAGCGCCGGTGTGCCGCGTGCGGGTACGACCTGTCGCGGACGGGGGCGGAGGCCGCCGACGGCTGCACGGTGTGCGCCGAGTGCGGCGGGGCGTGGAGGTTGCCGCGGCTGCCGTGCCCGAAGTGCGGGATGGAACTGATGGGTGGAGATGGGGAGCTGCGGCGGGGCGGGCTGGTGTTCTGCCCGAGGTGCCTGGAGCCGTGTGACGTCGAGGGA
>JBGPJM010000020.1:0-41457 GCA_041485385.1 Phycisphaerae bacterium
CACCGAGCACGAAGAGCACCGGCACGACCGGGTATCCCGGCACCCGCACGGGCCGCTCCGCATCCGGACGCTTACGTCGCAGCACCAGCAGGGCCGCGCCGGTGAGGGCGAAGAACACACCGTCGATGAACACCGCGCCGTTGAGGATCATGTCAACGCCGCCGGGCCCGGCGCTCAGGAGCAGCAGCAGCCCCATGCCGCCGATAAGCACGATCGCCGCGACCGGCGTGCGGAACCGGGCGTCGAGCACGGCGAAGGCCCGGAAGAAGCGTCCGTCGCGAGCCATCCCGTAGAGCAGGCGTGGGCCGGAGAGGAGCTGGGCGTTGAGCACGCCGAAGGCCGAGACAGCCACCGCCGCCGCGACAAGCCGCCGGCCCGCGCCCGGCAGAACCATCGCGACCGCGTCCGATGCCAGCGTCGTGCTCCGCGCAACGCCGTCCACCCCCAGCAGCCGCAGGTACGCCCAGTTCGCGAGCAGGTAAACGACGACGACCAGAGCCACCCCGCCGACGATCGCCCGCGGCAGGTTCTTCCGGGGTTCCCGTACCTCCCCCGAGATCCACAGGGCGTGCTGCCATCCCCCGTAGGAGAAGAACGCCGGGACCAGCGCCGCCAGCACGGCCCCGAACGCGCCCATCGAGGCGTGCGAGCCGGTGGGCGCCGTCGCGGCGGTGACCCCGCCGCCCTTCTCTGCGCCCGCCACCGCGGCCAGGCCCGTGACGGCCAGCAGCGTCAGGACCTTACAGAGGACGGTGAGGTTCTGGATCCTGGCGCCCCATCGCACGCCGACGACGTTGGCGCCGATCAGCCCGATGATGAGCAGGCTGGAAATCCAGAGAACCGCGGCCCCAGCGGGCTCTGCGGCGCTCGCGGCGACACCGAGGTTGCGGGCGCAGATCACCGCGATGATCCCGACCGCGCCGGCCTGGATGGCCGTGGCGTTGCAGAAGACGAAGAGGAACGCCGGCAGCGGCCCGTACGCGTCGCGCAGGATCTCGTACTGAGCGCCGCTGGCGTTGTACATCCCGCCCAGCTCGGCGAACGCCAGCGCCCCGAGCAGCGCGATCGCGCCCGCCACCGCCCAGGCCACGAGCGCCAGCGAGCCGCTCTCGGTGAGGCGAGCGACCGTCGACGGCGTGAAGAAGATCCCCACCCCGATGATCGCGCCGATCACCACGCACGTCGCGTCGATCGGTCCCAGCACGCGTGCGGGCTGGGCCGGCGCTGGATTCCTCGGGGCCTCCATCATCGCGGGCAGGATACCTCCCCGTCCCTCCGCCCGTTCGCCGCGCCGCCCGGGCGCCGTATCCTAGAGACGAGTCTCTCCAGCCTCGGCGCTATCACGCCGGGAACGGCCCGCCATACGGGTGGTGCGGCGTCATCCTCTGCGCGGGCGTGCCACGACGTGCCCCAGCATCCCCAGCGCCAGCGTGACGATCCCCACGGTTGTGATGACGCGATGAACCGATGCCAGCGGCGGATCGCGGAAGAACGCCACCGCCAGCAGGATCGGAGCCGCCATGACGAGCGCCGAGCCGGCCACCTGCACGCGCCCCCTCCACCCCGGCGGGCGCGCAGCGAGGTACAAACCCAGCCCGACGTTCACCAGGCCCGCCAGCAGGATGTAAATATGGTTGGAGCGGTACATGACGTGCACGAACTCGCTCCCCCCGTACAGCTCGGGGAACCGCAGCTTCATGTACACCCCGGTGAAGATGAAGGTGCCGACCGTGGCGATGCCGGCGATCCGGTGTGCTTTGTCGAGCGTCATGTCGATCCTGTCCCACCCCTTCAAGTACCCCCCGACTCCCGACCGCCAGGAACCCACACGAGTTCTCCATCGGTGGCACATGGCCGGCGGCTGCAAGCGGGTATCTTTGCCCCCATCCAGCGCATTGGCCCGCGGGCCCGCCCAGATCTCCCCTTTGAGGGGGAATCCACGGACGATGACAACGGCGGCGCCCGGATGGCCGGTCAAGCCGCGTGCCGAAGCAGACGAAGAAAGAATGCCAATCGCAGCTTGGGCGCACCACGGCGCCGTATGCTGATGCCGAAATCACTTCGCGCGGGCCCGCGGCCTGCGTCAGACCCGAAAGGGGGGCCTTATGAAAGAGCCTTGCACCCCGATCGCCTTCTGCGGCTCCGCGGCGATCCTCCGCGCTGGCGCTCTCGGTGCGCTGGCAGCCATCGCCGCTTTCCCGCTCGCGGCAGATGCCGACATCATCCACATCGACCCGCCGGATTACCTCCTGCCCGTGAACACCAACCCCGGCACAGGTCTGGACATCGACGGCGACGGCTACCCGGATCTGTACTTCCGACGGATTGACGACTGCCCATCCGGGTGCTGGACGATCGTCGACGCTTGGGCGGGTGGGGCCGCGTTCCATCTCGACGGGTTCGACGGGACTCGCTCCATGGCCGACGGTCTTTCAGTCGGGGCGGCGATCGGCCCCGGGCTCGTGTTCACGACCAGCGCCTACATGGCCGAGGTCCTCGGGGCGAGCTACGACGATGTCTTCGGGGCCTGGGGATTCCCGGGCGAACCGATGTTCCTCGGCGTCTTCTTCGAAAGCGGCGCGGGCATTCACTACGCCTGGCTCAGGGCGCAGACGATCGATCTGCCCAACGCCGTCGTGCTGCAGGACTACGCGTGGGAGACGCAGGCGGATACCCCGATCATCGCGGGCGCGGTGCCGGGCCCGGTCGGCGCGTCCGTCGTGCTGATGGGCGTGCTCCTGGCTGGCCGACGGCGTCAGGCCGCTTGAACCGGCGTGCCGCCCCCTGCCGCCTCGCTTTTCTTGCACAGCATCCGCCCGCCGACCAGCACGCCCGCATGGCGATACGCTTCCGAGTCCGTCGCGCCGCTGAAATCGGTGCAACCACCGGGCGGCCCGGGACCCTCACAACGAGAGAAGCAGCCGCATGCGATCTCATCACTCCCTCATCGTTCTCACGGCGATGCTCGCCACGACCGCCATCGCCCAGACACCCCCACCCGGCGCGAAGGCCCCCGCGCCCTCCCTGCTGATCGTCGCCCCGCGGGCCTTCCACGAGGCGCTGGGGCCGTATGTCGAACACAAGCGCGGGCAGTTGCCGACGGAGCTGGTGTCGCTCGAGGGAGCACTGCAGGCAGGGGGCGCGGCGGGCGGCGTGGACGACCCCGAGCGGCTCAAGCGGTACCTCTACTCACGCTGGCACGGCCTGGCCCTGCGGTACGTGCTGCTGGTCGGGGATGCGGACCTGATGCCGGTGCGGTACATGGTGCTGGACCGCGTCACCGCCGCGGCGTTCGACTACGCCTTCTACCCCTGCGACCTGTACTACGCCGACCTGGCCCGGCCGGACGGCGAGTTCGACGACTGGAACGCCGAGAAGGAAGGCTTCCACGCGCTGTACTTCGGCGAGGTGCGCGGCGAAAAGAACAAAGAGGGCCCGATCAACTTCGACAAGGTCGATTACCGGCCGGACATCGCGCTGGGGCGATGGCCGGTGAGCACGGCCGAGGAAGTGCGCACCGTTGCCGCGAAGTCGATCGCGTTCGAGAAGGCGGTGGTCGATGGGGCGGCAAGAGACGGGGCGGGGGAGGCGGGGCGGCGTGCCGCGTTCATCGCGGCCGGCGGATGGATGGAGAACCGGCCCGCTATGGACGCGATGGCCGCGGCGATGCCGCCGGGATGGAAGGTGGAGAAGCGTTACTGGGGGCAGGAGCCGCCCGCGTCCGCGGTCCCGCCCGGCGTGACCGATGCCGCGACGACCGCGGCGCCGCCGCGTCTGCCGCCGGATGAAGCGCAGGTGCTGGCGCTGCTCAACGAAGGCGTAACCCTCGTCGTCCATTCCGGTCACGGCGCCGACGACCGGTGGGAGGGCTCGATCAGCGTGCGCAGCATTGCGAAGATGCACAACAAGGCGCACCCGGCGATCATGCTCTCGGCCGGCTGCTCCACGGCGAGGCTGGCGACGCTCCCGCCGTACGAGGCGTACGTCGACGTGGACGGCAAGGAGCATGCCGGCACAAACGCCGGCGAGACGTTCACCTCGCCGCCCCCGCCCCCCGCGCCGTACCAGCACGGGAAGTTCAACCCAACCGGCCTGGGCGAGCAGATTCTCCGCGCCGGACCGACGGGCGCCGCGGCCTACATCGGCTGCAACACCGGCAGCCAGCCGTGCGGGATGACGCTGCTGGAGGGGTTCGTTGATGCCCTCGGCAAGCATCCCCCGCCCCGGTTGGGCGACTGCTGGTCCGCGGCCGTTTCCTATTACTACGACCACCAGCACCTGGCGGACCTCAAGCCCAACGCCGACTGGTACCCCCCCAGCATTTTCTTCCAGGGGATGAAGTTCATGCTCTTTGGGGACCCATCGCTCCGGATTCCCACCGAAAGAACACCGCAACAGCGCTGAGGGTCTACTGGCATGCGCCGAGCGACCGAAGTAGACTGGCGTCACCGGTCCGGCCGAATGTCGGCCGACCCGCCGCACCTACCCGAAGGGAGGATCACTTTCATGGCCGCTCACCGCACAGTCGTTGGGATGGTTCTTGTCGCTGGGCTCGCGTACGGCGCCGGCAGATACGGGGTGCTCGCCGACCCGGCCTCGCTGGCCGGTCAGCCCGAGAAGCCGAAACAACCCGACGCCAAGAAGCCGGCCCCCGCGCCGGCCCAGCCCGCAGGGCAGCCGAAGATGACGCCGGAGGATGAGGCGTACATGAAGGCCGGCACGCCGGGCGACAACCACAGGGTCCTGGACGCGTTCATCGGCGACTGGGAGGGAAGTGTGAAGATCTGGATGAAGCCGGGCACCGAGCCGATGGAATCCAAGGGCGCCGTCTCACGCAAGTGGATTATGGACAAGCACTTTGTCGAAGAGACCGTCGACGCCCAGAGCGTGGGCGGCCCACCGGGCGGCCAGTTCCACGGCATGGGCCTGATGGGGTACAACAACCTCGACAAGACCTACGAGTTCGCGTGGGTCGACAACGAGTCGACCCCCATCATGTTCGAGACCGGCAGCTTCGACGCCAAGACCAAGCTGTTCACCACGCACGGCAAGCACACCGACCCTGTGACGGGCAAGGCCTGCACGACCCGCGGCGAGATGAACCTCTCCAACCCCGATCGGCAGACCTACCTCGGCTACTCGACCGGCGCCGACGGCAAGGAGTTCAAGAGCTTCGAGGGCGTCTTCGAGCGGAAGAAGAAGTAGGTCCGCCCGACCAGGCTCTTTCGCCGGCGTACCCGACGGCGCGCCCGACCGGGCACGTCGCGGCCAAGGGGCACTCCGCGCACCGCGGCTCCGACCGCTTGCACAGCGACTGTCCGTGCAGGCGCAGGAGTTGGTGCGCGCCGATGAGCCAGTCGAAGTCGAGCTCGACCTCCGGCGCGATCGCCGCCTGCGCGGAGCGGTGCATGGCGCTGTAGTTTTCCGACTCCTCGCCGTACCCCAGGCGCACCAGCGCCCGCAGCCCGTTGGATTCGAGCGCCAGCACCGGCTCGGTGCGCGTGAACAGGAGGATCTTGTCGGCCCCGGGGTCCCCCACCCCGGGGTACTTTTTCAGGGCCCGCCTCGCCTCCTTCAGCGGGCCCTTGAGCACACCCTTGAGGTCGCCCCCGAACTCGTCGAGCACGAGTGTGGCCGCGGTGCGAAGCTTCCGGGCCCGCATCACCGGCTGCATGCCGCCGTCCTTGATAACCGCGCCGAGGTGGGCCGCGCTCACCGCCAGGATTTCCCGTGGGCGCACGCCGACCTGCTTCTTCAGGGCCGCCCACACCCGGTCGCGCCGCTCGTCGTCCACCAGATACGCGGCGCTCTCGTACAGGATCATCTCGAAGGGATCGGTCACCCGCGGTGCCGGCAGGCGGCCGTAGTGCTTCTCCAACGCCGCGACGATTTGGCCCAGCCTCGACATCGCCGCCCTCAGCGATTCCCGCCCGCGATGCGCAGGAAGAAAGCGATCCAGGCCCACTGGTCCTCCCGCGTGTGCACCGGCACGAATGTTGTGGAGGTCTCGGTGAACGTCGTGCTGCCGCGCCTCCCGCTGCGCCGGGGCTCGTACCAGCTCCCGGTCCGGAACTCGTTAATGCTCTCCGTGCGGACGACGTCGGCCTTGCCGACGAAGCTCCGCGTGACGACCACCGAGTCGGCGCCGATCTTCCTCGCGAACGCCGCAAGGGCCCCGTCGTCCGCGCGCACCGGCGACGTTGTGCGGAAGTCCGACCGCCCCAGCACGCCGATGCCCCCCGGATTGCCCGAGACCTGCAGCCCCTTGAGCAGCCGCGCCTTCGAGGCGTCCTTCTTCGCCTGGGGCCAGTCGTCGGGGTGCACGTCGCTGGCCGCGGCCTCGGCGTTCAGGTCCTTGAGCGTCTCCTGCACGCGCTCCCACGGGACCTCGCGGATCTGCACCGGGGCGTCCGCGGGCAGCGCCGCGCCCGTCGCGCCCGAGGACGCGAACTGGGATTCCCACAACGAGCGCTCACACCCGGTCAGCGCGGCGGCCACCAGCAGCGACAGCACCAGGGCCCCGCACCATGTCCGTCGTGAGGCATACATGGTGGAAGTGTATGCGCCCGTGCGTGGCGCCCCGCCCCCACACCGCTGCGGTCGTCGCGCCTCACCCCGGCGGCATCGCTTCCTCCAGCAGCTTGATGCTGAGCTCCAGCTCCTTCCGCGGCTCAAACCGTCTCGCCGCCGCCTCCAGTCTCGCCTGCATGTAGCCCTTCACGAACTCCTCCGCCACGTCCGGGTGGACTACCGCCGATGCGTCCGCGATGGAAGCATTGAACGTGGCCGCCGCAGGACGCCCATCCCGTCATCCGCCGGACGCTAGACTCGCTCAACTCCGGAGCACCCATGGCGTCTTCCGAGGCAATCACCGGCGTCTACGAGGCCTGCCTCTACGTGCCCGACCTGGTCGCCGCCGACCGCTTCTACGCCGGGGTCCTCGGCCTCCGGCGCCTCCCGGGCCTGTCCGACCGCGGCCTGGCGTACCGTCTCAACACCCACTCGGTCCTCCTAATCCTCGACCCCCACCACACCCGCCTCCCCAGCGACACCGTCCCCTCGCACGGCTGCGACGGCCAGGGTCACGTCGCCTTCGCCATCAGCTCCGGCCAATACGACGCCTGGAAGTCCCGGCTCACCGCGGCGGGGTTTGAGATCGAGCGCGAGGCCCGCTGGTCCCCGGGCGGGCGATCGATCTACGTGCGCGACCCCGCCGGCAACTCCGTCGACCTGGTCGAGGGGCAGGTCTGGCCCGCCTGAGGTGCTCGCGGCCACACTCCACGGCGGGTATGCTCGCGCCGCACCGACAGGATCGTTCTCATGCCCCCCGCCGCGATCCACTTCATCTACCGCCTGCACCCCTCGCGCCCGGGGATGCTCACGACCGGCCCGACCGCCGAGGAATCCGCGATCGTCGCCGAGCACTTTCAGTACCTCAAGCGCGCCTGCGACGCCGGCGCCGTCGTGCTCTTTGGGCGCACGCAGACTGCAGACGAGCGGACCTTCGGCATCTGCATCTTCCGCGCCGAGTCGGAGGACGCCGCGAGACGGTTCATGGAGAGCGACCCCGCCGTGCTCCAGGGCGTCATGCGTGCCGAGCTGTTTCCGTTCCGCATCGCCGGGTTCAACTCCGCGGGCGCCGCGGGATGATCCGGCCGATGGCAACGGCCCACGCCCGTGGCCGGTACACCATGGCGATCGGAGATTGATGTGCCCCTGTCCGCTGCCAACGCCCCTCTGCTGCTGCTGATCCCGCTGGTCGGCCTGGCGTCGTGCGGCACGGCCCCCACGGCGGCCTCCTCCGCCCGTCCGATCACGGCCGTCGCCGCGACTGACGAAATCCCCAACCCGGCCTTCCGCACCGATATCCCCCTCGAGCTCGAGACCCGCCCGCCCCTCCTGGTCCGCGCCCGCATCAACGACGCCGAGCCCGCCTGGTTCTACGTCGACACCGGCGCCACCGGCATGGTCGTGACCCCCGAGCAGGCCGCCGCCGCGAAGATGCCCGAGCTCCCCGCCGTCTCCGTGCACGGCGCCGCCGCCTTCGAGGCCAAGTGCCGCGCCTGCCGCAGCTTCGAGCTGGGGCCGCTGCTCCTGCACGACCTCACCTTCGTCGAGATCGACGTCGGCTTCATCGGTGACGACCCCTCCATGCCGGTCGCCGGCATCATCGGCGCCGACGTCTTCCGGCAGGCCATCGTCGAGATCGACCTGGGCACGCCCGCCGTCCGCATCCGCGACCCGCGCACCTACTCCATCGACACCCGGCGGTGGCAGCCCCTGGTCATGACCGAGCGCGGCCCCGCCGTCCGCTGCCGATTCGAGGCCGGTGGGGGGGTTGAGGGACCGCAGAAGGAAGCCGAGGGCCTGTTCGTCCTCGACACCGGCGGAAACTTCGGCATCGGCTTCCACCAGCCCACCGTCGAGAAGCTCGGGCTGCTCAACAGCCGGCAGACCCGCCCCCAGGCCTCTCGCGGCGTCGGCGGCGTCAACTACGGGCGGCGCGGGCGCCTCGCCTGGTTCGACCTCGCCGGGAACCGGATCACCGATGCCCCGGCCGTCTTCTTCGGCCCGCGCGACGGCGTGGAGTACGACGCCGACATGTACGGCATGATCGGCAGCCGCGTTCTCAGCCGCTTCGTCGTGGTCTTCGACTACGCCGGCAGCCGCGTCGCCTTCCTGCCGCGCCAGCAGTCGCCCTGAGCGGGCGGCCAGTCCACACCGCACCCTCCCCTTGACGCTCGCCGCGGCCCGCGTCACCATACGCGCAGCCGTCTTGGTGGTGCTCAAACGCAGAGCACAGGCCGGTGCTTCGCCGGCCGCGTCCGGCTGGACGTGCAGAGAACGAGGCGACGCCGTCGCACGGCGTGCAAGGCGGCGACGGGCGCGCGGGGCCGCAACCCCGCGCGCCCGTCCTTTTTCCTTCCGCAGGGAACGGCGCCATGGGCCTCTTCGATTTTCTCCGCGGCAGGAAGAAGGAGCCGGCGAACCCATTCGCTCCCCCCCTCCCTGTACGCACCGGCGCGCCCGCCTCGCCGCGCGCGGATGGCGCCGGCAAATCCGCGACGGAACTCGCCCGCCGCCTCGGCATGACCGAGCCCCAGCTGCGCGCCATCAAGGTCGCCTACACCCCGTTCGACATCCCCAAACGCTCCGGCAGGCGCCGGCGGATCCTCGCCCCCTCACCCGAGCTCAAGAACGTCCAGCGCACCATCCTCCGGCGCATCCTCCCTCGCCTGAGGGCCCACCCCGCCGTCACCGGTTTCGAGCGCGGCCACTCCATCGTCACCAACGCCCTCCACCACGCCCGCCAGGCCGTCGTCGTCCGTATCGACCTGGTCGAGTTCTTCCCCTCCACCAGCGCCAGGCGCATCCGCGCCTACTTCGCGCGCATCGGTTGGGACCCGGCGGCCGCGGAGCTGCTCACCAATCTGTGCACCTTCGACAAGGGCCTGCCGCAGGGTGCCCCAACGAGCCCACGTCTCTCCAACCTGGTGAACTGGGAGCTGGACACCCGCCTTGAGCATCTGGCCGACCGCTTCGGCGCCCGCTACACCCGCTACGCCGACGATCTGACATTCTCCTTCGAGACCGACGACACCATCGCCGTGCACACGCTGATCGGGCGCGCCAAGTTGGTGGTCGAATCGTGCGGCTACCGCATGCACATGAAGCGCAAGCTCCACATCCGCCGGCGCCACCAGCGCCAGGAGGTCACCGGCCTGGTGGTGAACGATGGGCCGCGTCTGCCGCGCCAGACCCGGCGCTGGCTCCGCGCCGTCGAGCACCGAACCAGGACCGGCGGGCAGACCACGCTCACCCCCGCCCAGCTCGCCGGCTGGCGCGCCCTGGTACACATGGTGCAGACCCAGTCGCAGCCCAAGCCGCCCGATTGACGCCGCCCGCCCGGATCTCCCGAACCCCGCCCCTACCATTCCCCCGCAATGGCCGAACCGAGCTCCCAGAACATCCCCGCGTCGAACATCCGCAACTTCTCCATCATCGCGCACATCGACCACGGCAAGTCCACACTCGCCGACCGCCTCCTCCAGGCCACCAACGCCGTCTCCGCGCGCGAGGCCAAGGAGCAGATCCTCGACTCCATGGACATCGAGCGCGAACGCGGCATCACCATCAAGGCCTCCGCCGTCACCGTCCTCCACCACCACACCCCCGGCGAGAAAACCGACGAGCTCGAGTTCGACAGCGCCACCGGCGACTCCCAGGGTGCCGGCGGCGAGGCCATCCAGACCCACGGCTCGCAGCTCTACATGCTCAACTTCATCGACACCCCCGGGCACGTCGATTTCAACTACGAGGTCAGCCGCGCCCTCAAGGCCTGCGAGGGCGCCATCCTCGTCGTCGACGCCACCCAGGGCGTCCAGGCCCAGACCGTCGTCAACGCCTACCTCGCCATCAACGAGGACCTGGAGATCGTCCCCGTCATCAACAAGATCGACCTCCCCTCGGCCCGCCCCGACGAGGTCGCCATGGAGCTCGAGCAGGTCCTGGGCCTCCCGGCCGAGGACTGCCTCTACGTCTCCGCCAAGACCGGCCAGGGCATCAAGGAACTCCTCGCCGCCATCTGCGACAAGTTCCCCCCGCCGCGAGAGCCCATCATCCCCCAGACCCGCGCCCTCATCTTCGACGCCGTCTACGACGACTACCGCGGCGTCATCACCTACGTCCGTCTCATGGATGGCGCCCTCACCGTCGGCGACAAGATCCGCATGATGGGCACAGGCCGCACCTTCCAGATCTCCGAGCTGGGCAAGGCCACCCCCAAGCCCGTCCGCGTGCACAAGCTCTCCCACGGCGAGACCGGCTACGTCGTCGCGGCCATCCGCACCCTCGCCGACGTCCGCATCGGCGACACCGTCACCCTCGACAAGGACCCCGCCGCCGAGGCCCTCCCCGGCTACAAGCCCCCCATGCAGATGGTCTTCTGCGACTTCTACCCGGCCACGACCGAGGACCAGAAGGGCAACGACTTCGAGGAGCTCCGCGAGGCGATGGAGAAGCTCTCCCTCAACGACTCCAGCTTCACGTACATGCCCGTGCACTCCGACGCGCTGGGCTTCGGCTTCCGCTGCGGCTTCCTGGGCCTGCTGCACATGGACATCGTGCAGGAACGCCTGGAGCGCGAGGGGCACGTCCAGATCATCCAGACCGCCCCCACCGTCTCCTACGAGGTCGTCCTCCGCGGCGCCCGCGGCACCGGCCAGACCCAGACCATCACGAGCGCGGGCGGCAAGGCCATCGAGCCCAAGCGCATCGAGAACGGCCACCCCGTCATCGAGGTCCACAACCCCGCCGACCTCCCCGACGCCGGCGTCATCGAGGAGATCCGCGAGCCCGTCTGCAAGGTCGACATCATCCTCCCCAAGCAGTACATCGGCGACATCATGAAGCTCTGCATGGACCGCCGCGGCCTCTACAAGGGCCAGTCCTACATCTCCGACACGCGCGACATGCTCACCTTCGAGATCCCCCTCGCCGAGATCATCTACGACTTCTACGACAAGCTCAAGGGCATCACCAGCGGCTACGGCACCATGGACTACGAGCTCGTCCGCGACGGCGGCGGCTACCGCCCCGACCGCCTCGTCAAGCTCGACATCCTCGTCAACGGCGAGCCCGTCGAGGCCCTCTCCATCATCGTCCACCGCGACAAGGCCGAGTACCGCGGCCGCCTCCTCTGCACCAAGCTCCGCGAGCAGATCCCCCGCCACCAGTTCGAGATCCCCGTCCAGGCCGCCATCGGCGGCAAGGTCATCGCCCGCGAGACCATCAAGGCCTTCCGCAAGAACGTCACCGCCAAGTGCTACGGCGGCGACGTCTCCCGCAAGCGCAAGCTCCTGGAGAAACAGAAGGAAGGCAAGAAGCGCATGAAGTCCATCGGCAGCGTCGAGATCCCCCAGGAAGCGTTCATGGCCGTGCTGGACCAGGGGGAGTGATGCCCGCCTTCACCGCCGCCACCACCCGCTTCAGAAACTCCCCCTGCGCATCCCCGCCGCCGTGCCAGCGCCACACCACCACCAGGTCGTCCTCCGGGTCGATCCAGATCGTGTTCGACCCCGCCCCGATCGCCGCGAAGCTGCTCCGCGGCACCCCAGGCCACCGCCCCTCCGTGTTCAGCCACCACAGGTACCCATACCCCGGGCTCACCCCCTGCTGGCGCGTCGCCTTGCGGATCCACGCCTCCGAGATGATCCGCCGCCCGTTCCACTCGCCGCGCCGCAGGATCAACAGGCCGAACCTCGCGTGGTCCAGCGTGCTCATCCACAGCCCGCCCCCCCAGCGCGTCCCGCCGCTCACCGACCTCATCCGCTTCCCATCAACCTCCACCTCCGAGTTGTCGTACCCGTGGTACACCCACGTGCCCGAGGCGCCGATCGGGTCCATGATCTCGCTCCTCAGCACCTCCGGCAGCGGGCGCTTCCACAGCCTCAGCAGCGACAGCGACATCCGGTTCACCCGCACATCGTTGTACTCATAGAACGTCCCCGGCTCGTGCAACTCCCGCGGCTTCCGCTCCTCCCTCCCGAAAGCCTCCTTGCCCACAAACGTGCTCGACTTCCCGAACATCTCACCGTCCCACTCGCTGGTCTGCGTGGCGTGGTGCTGCCACGTGACCTTGGCGTTGTGCGCCGAGTCGTACCCGCCGTCGTGGATGGACTCCCGCACCGGGTCCTGCACGCTCCGGATCAGGCCGCGGTCGATCGTGAGGCCCAGCAGCGTCGAGAGGTAGCTCTTGGCGACGCTGTACGTCGGATCAACCGCCGCCGTATCCCCGAACTCCGCGACGATGTACCCGTGCCGGACGATCACGCCGTTCACCGCCGCGCGCGTCTTCGGTATGGGCCCCAGCAGCTTGCCGAAGATTTCCTCCTGGGTGGAAAAATCCCGCGGCATATCCGTCTCGTGCGCCTGCCCCCACGCGACCGCCTCGGCCACAAGCGCCCCGTCCATCCCCACCTCGGCCGGCGCCCGCCGTTCCCACCGATCCCGCGCCGGCCAATACACGCCCGGCGCGACGCCCGCCGGCTGGCCCGACGACACGGACTCCACGGGCGCAGTGCATGCCCCGGCAACGACCAGCACCGCCGCGGCAAGAACAATCCGGATGAGCTTCATTGCAATCCCCATGGCGTTGACCCATGCTACCGCAGCCGCCCGTGACGCCCCGCCCCCGCCCCGCGCGGCGACCCGCCCGCCGCGGCATTATCCTCTCCCCATGCGCCCACTCTTTCTCCCCCGCATCACCGTCGCCCTGCTGACCACCCTCGCCCTCCTCTCAGCATTCCAGGGCGCATGCACCAACACACCGCCCGGTCCCACCACTGCATCCACCGGTGCGGGATCAGTCCCGCCCGCGGCCACCTCCCAGCCCCACGCCCTCCAGCCCGACTCCCCCGAATCCATCGGCTCACTCCGCAACGCCCGCGTCGCCTACCCAATGCCCGGCGGCCAGCGCCCCACCGTCACCTTCCTCGCCGGCAACCTCTCCCCCCAGCAGCTCGCCGAGCTGCACACCATCGCCCCCAACCTCCGCATCATCTCCGGGCTCACCCCGCAGCAGGCGATCACGCACGCCGGGGAGGCGACGGGCATCGACGCGCGCTTCGCCACCCCCGCCCTGCTCGACCAGGCCGTGAACCTGGTGTGGGTGCAGGCGATGAGCGCCGGCGTCGAGCACCTCCTCAGCGACGACCAGCTCTCCAAGAGCGACCGCATCGACATCACCAACATGCGCGCTGTGCACGGCCCGGCCATCGCCGACCACGCCTTCGCCATGCTCCTCACCCTCACCCGCAACATGCGCGAGCACGCCGAGAACCAGGCCCAGGGCCACTGGTCCCGGGACGGCGGTGCGGGCGGTGGGGGGGGTGGGGGGGACGACAAGGCGCTCAAGCCCATCGCCCTCCAGGGCCGCACCATGCTCGTCGTCGGCCTCGGCGGCATCGGCACCGAGATCGCCCAGCGCGCCAAGGGCTTCGGCATGCGCATCACCGCCATCCGCCGCTCCGACACCCCGTCCCCCGCGTACGTCGAGCGCACCGGCCACGCCGAGGACCTCCCTGCCATGCTCCCCGAGGCCGATGTCGTCGCCATCTGCCTCCCGCTCACCCCCGAGACCCAGGGCCTCTTCGGCCCCGAGGCCTTCGCCGCCATGAAGCCCGGCGCCTACCTCATCAACATCTCCCGCGGCCAGATCGTCGACACCCAGGCCCTCCTCGCCGCGCTGGACTCGCGGGGGGGCGGGCGCCTCGCCGGCGCCGGCCTCGACGTCACCGACCCCGAGCCGCTCCCCGATGGCCACCCGCTCTGGAAGCATCCCCACGTCGTCATTACGCCGCACGTGGCCTCCGACGCCGAGCTGACCGAGGAGCGCCGCTGGACGATCCTGCGCGAGAACCTCCGGCGCTTCGCCGCGGGGGAGCCGCTGCTCAACGTCGTGGACAAAAGGGCGGGGTATTGAGGGATCAGACAGGCTTCGCCGGTCGAATATCTGGCGATATTCGCAACGATCTGAGCAATGTCTGTTAGATTGATCTAGACCAGATCACGGCCTATGCTCCGGGCATGGCTACAGACTACGCCGTTGCCGACCTTCTGGCCTTTCTCGAATTCGCGGGAAACAAGGGGCTTGTCAACCCTGCTACTGCGCGCCCGTGGAAGAGCAGTGCCGCTCGTGTCCTGGGTAGCTTGGACGCTCAGGAGCAGACCGACGTCCGCAACATCGACGTGCCCTTGGCGATCCGGAGGTTCGGAAATCTGAATCCGGATGTGTCGCCTCAATCCCTTCGTGATTACAAGGGCCGGATCGACCGTGCGATCGAAATTTTTGTTCAGTACCGGACCGATCCGGTTTCATTCAAGGGAGTGCCTCAGCGGCAGCGGCGCACGGCTGCCATTCCGGATGATGCCGAGGCCCGGGAGCGGCCGAAAACGGACACCCGCCATAGTTCGCAGTCTGCGGCAGCGCAGGCGATGGCAGGCCCTCAACTCGGTCTGTCTTACCCGTTCCCCTTGCGGAGCGGCATCACCGTCCAGATCAGCAATCTTCCTCGCGACTTCAAGTTGATCGAGGCCGAGCGACTGTCGGCCTTCCTACGGGCTCTGACTGAGGACTACAAACCGTGAAACCGCAAAGACTCCTGGAGCGCCTTCAGGTTTCCCATCACAATGTCCGGTTCTCGGATATGGAGCGGCTGGTTGTATCGCTCGGCTTCCGGCGTGTGGACGGCAAGGGCAGCCACCGCACCTACGAGCATGCTCGGCACCGGCAGGCCCGTCTGAACCTCCAGTCTGTCAAGGGTGAGGCCAAACCGTACCAGATTAAGCAACTCATGGCCCTCGTCGAGGAATATGATCTCCGGCTCGATGAGGGCAGCGATGCGACGTGATTACCACATCAACGTGTTTTTCAGCCCCGAGGACAAGGCGTACGTCGCCGACATCCCGGACCTGAAATACTGCTCCGCCTTCGGCGCCACGCCGCAGGCCGCTCTTCGCGAGGTTCTCAAAGCGAAGGTCGCATGGCTGCGCTCGGCCAGGAAGAGCAAGATCCCGGTCCCGAAGCCACGCTATCGACCGGCGATCTACCAGGTCGCTTCTTGACCTGGTCAAGGCCGCCGACCGCGCCCCGGCACCGGTGACCGTCCGCATTCGTCGCGGCCGTTGAGCAGGAACGTGGCCGTCAGACTCCGGCCGAACCGTCACCCGGTGCCGCCCCCCTTTCGAACGTCCAGTACCCGCTCCCGAACACCTCCGCCCACCCGCTCGGCCCGATCAGCGCCATCAGCGCCGCCCGGAAGCGCTTCCGCCGCCCCGAGATCGTCCGCGCGAACCCGTCCGAGGGGATCACCCGGCCGATGCGGATGGACATGCGCGTCCGCTCGGCGTTCTTCCACGCCAGCCGCGGATCATCGCCCGCGCCCAGCACCAGCCGCGCGATCTCCTCGGCGATGGGCTTGACGTTCACCCTCGCGCCCGTGGGCTCAAGCTGCCGGTGCCCGGCCCGCTCGGGAGTCGCGGTCCGCCGCGACAGATCGACCGTCCAGCGTTGCAGCTCCGCCCGCGTCGAGCCCATCACCGTCCCGCCGTGACGCTCGATGACGAACGACAGCCGCGGCGGATTCCACCCCACTCGCTCGATCCGCGCAAGCTTGGGCGCCCCCATCCCCTCCTCGCGCCCGCCGTCCAGCCCGCCCCAGGCGCCGCACAACAGCGGCACCAGCTCCGGATCGCCATCCAGCGACCCCGCAGGCTTCGATCGCAGATACGCGGCCAGGTCCTCAACGCGACCCATCTCGCCATGATACTTCGCCCGAGCCCCGGTCTTCGCCCGAAGGGCGCACGACCGTTGCCAGGGGCAAAGCGAGCGAGTCCCCGAGCGCGCGCAACCCTTGGGGACTCGCACCATTCTGTCTTCCGCGGGCAGACCGCGCGCTCGTCAACGCCGTAACGCCAGTTCCGCCCGCAACTCGCCGGCGTCCGACCGCTCGGAGAGCGACATGCCACCGCGCAACGAGCGATCCCCCTCCAGCCTCACCACCCCCTAGCGCGCCTCACTGCCGACCACCCATTCGTCCCCGACACGATCAAGCACAAGCCACCCCCAGTACACCGGGATTCGCCGCGTGCTCTCGTCAACCTTCTCAGCCTCGGTCGGTGGTACCCTCTTGTCTGGAGAGAACCAGACAACGACGGGCGCATATGGCACTCGGGTGCCCTCCCGCAAGACAAGGCCAAGCGGAGCCTCCACGACGGCGATCACGAGCGGCTCAACGGCGATGAGGCACCAGGTCTGGGGTTCAGTCCGACCGAAGTACCCCCGGACCATCGCCGCCCAATTCGCGCTCACCTTGCTGCCAAGAGCGCCCCCCGAGTGATGTTCGAGATACTTGCCCGCGGCAAGCCAGGCGTCATTGTCGGTTATTGCTTTCACGAACGGCGCGTGCCAGCGCCATTCCGTGTATGTTTCCGCCCTGACAAAACCGTCCGACACCCTTTTCAGGTATGTCTCTGCCCGGATGTTCGGTCCGCACCATGGCGCATCAGCGTCGAGCCACGGCGCGCGTGTCCTTCTAACCGACCCGCACCCGACGCAAACGATCGAGACCGCGATGAGCAGCGTGACGCTCGTGATCCGTTGTTGAATCGTCATGTTCCAAACCTACGAAGTCTCTCCAACTACGCGATTCCGGTCGCCTGATAGCACGATCGGCTGTTTCATCTATCCACCACCTCCCACCACGCCCCCCTCCCCCTCCCCTCCAGCCTCACCTTCCCCTCCCCCTTCAGCACCTGCAGCACCTTCCGCACCAGCGCCCCGCTGCACCCCGGCACCTGCTCCCCAACATCCTTCAGTGTGAACCGCCCCTCGCGCCGCAGCACCGCCGCACGCACCAGGTCCGCCTTCGTCCCCCGGTTCCCGCTTCGCTCCACCTTCTCCTCCAGCTCCGCGTACCCGCGCCGCACGATCCCCAGGAAGAAGTTCCACCACGGCACGATCTCGTTGGTCCCCTCCGCCCAGCCGCGCGAGCACCGCTCCAGCACCTCGTAGTACTCCCCGCGTGACTCCTCGACCAGCTTCTCCAGGCTCACGAACCGCGCCACGATGAACCCGTGCCGCTCCAGCAGCATCGTCGTGAGCAGGCGCGACACCCGCCCGTTGCCGTCGCGGAAAGGGTGGATGCACAGGAGGTCGAACATCATCGTGCCGATTACCAGCAGCGCCGGAACGCGCCCGTCCACGCCCATGCCTTCGTACGCCGCGCACAGGGCCGACACCGCCGCGGGCGTCTGCTCCGCCGATGTCGGCACGAACCGCACGCGCCGCCGGCCCCCCGGCTGCACCTCGATGATCTCGTTGTCGCGGCTCTTCCACCTGCCCGCGTCGTGCACGCCCTCGCCCATCCCGAACGCCAGCTCGTGAAGATGCTGGATCATCCCCGCCGTGACCGCCGCACCCCGCGGCGTCGATCGGGTCCGCTCTCGCCCTGCGAAGATCCAGTCCAACCCACGCCTGTACCCCGCCAGTTCCTCCTCCGACTTATCACGAGGCCGGCTCTTCCCCAGCACCAGCGGCCGCAGCCGATCCGCCTCCACCGTTACGCCCTCGATCCGGTTCGATGATTCCACGCTCTGCACCACCGCCTGCTCGCGCAGTGCGATCAACACCTCCGGCTTGTGCCGCTCCCACATCTCCTGCTTGCCGCGCAGCTCCATGCACTCCGCCAGAAGCCACGCCGTGCCCAGCGGAATCGGGCCGGCGAACGTCGCCTCTCGCAGCGTCAGAATGGGGGATCCATCGGGCATGATTATCCCATTATTATCCCTTTAACGCCGGTGAGTATCCATTGCCCAAAAAAATCCCAAAAATCCCTTGACATATCCAAACAAACTACTACATTACCAATCATGACCCTATCAAACACCTCCGCCTCCCCAGCCGCCCGACTCCTCCGCAAGGCCCAATCCAGCGGCGCCATCCCATCCTCCGTTGCCCCGCCTTTCCTTCCTCTACATCCCACCTCCGCCATCCCCCATCCGACATCCACCGCCATCCCACATCCGACATCCCCCATCCCACATCCAACATCCGTCAACTGGCTCTGGCCCCTCCGTCTCCCCCGCGGCCACCTCACCCTCCTCCTCGGTGCGCCCGATACCGGCAAGACCTTCCTCGCCCTCGACCTCGCCGCCCGTGCCGCTTCGGGCTTCCCCTTCCCGGACGAGTTCCCCAGCGCCGCGCAGGCGCCCGGCGCGCACGCCCCGCCCGTCGCGCACCCGCCGAACGTCTACTTCCTCACCGACCCGCACCACCTCCCCCTCGCGATCCGGCGCTCGCCCCAAGCCCCGGCCGATGCGCCGCACCACCAGCCCATCTTCGGCCTCGTGCCACTCAGCACTCGCCCATCAAACGATGACCCCGCCCCAGCTCATTCCGCCACAACCATCGACATCCAATCCCTCCGCGCCATCCTCGCATCAGGCGCCCGTTCCATTTCTTCACATCCCACATCCGCCATCCCACATCCCACATCTACGGCATCCGCCCTCCCAGGTCCGACGTCCCTGATCGTCATCGACTCCCTCTCCACCCTCATCCCCACCTCTCCCCGCATCCTCCGCGCCACCACCGATGCCCTCGCCGCTCTCGCCGCCGAGCTCGATATCGCCCTCCTCGCCACCTTCTCCCTCCCCGCCGCGCGCCCCTCCGCGGCCGCCGATTGCGCCGCGCACCTCCTCCCCCTCGTTCCCGCCGCCGCCGCGACCTTCCTCCTCACGCCCGATCAGCACTCCCCGCAGCGCCGCCTCCTCGTCCCCATCCGCTCCGCCCTCTCCGAACGCCCTCGCTCCCTCTCCTTCCGCATCCTCTCGTCAACGATGGTCGTGGCCACCACCCCACCCGTACCAGGCTCCCCCGCCTCGCCCCCCGCCTTCCTCTCCTGGGACGAGCTCCCCGCCGACGCGTCCCACTCGCCGATCGACCTCGCCGCCCCCAGCCTCCACCGCGCCCGCGCCTTCGCCGTCGCCTGCGACTGGCTCCGCGACCACCTCGACCGCGGCCCCGTCCCAGTTGCCCACCTCCTCGAGGCCGCCCGCGCCGACGGCATCACCCCGCGCACCCTCGAGCGCGCCCGCGCCGCCCTCAGCGTCCACGCGCTCCGCGGCGGCAACGGCATCGCCTCCCGGTCCGCCTGGTTCATCGCTCTCCGCGAGCGCGCCGCACCCTCACCCTTCGTCCGCCGCCCGCAACCCGTCGCCGCGCCCTCCAACCCCGACGTCCCCGCCCCCGGGCGCCTTCACACCTCTCCCGCCGCCAACCCCGCTAAGACCGCCAACTCCATCCCTAAGACCGCCAACTCGGCCCCTAAGGCCGCCAACTCCGCCGCCTAAGACCGCCAACCAAAAACGCCATTCCAGGCCCGCCACCCCTAAGGCCGCCAGATTCCTCCTAAGACCGCCAAAATCCTGGAAAATCCCCCGCAGAGCCCGTACCCCCAACCGCCTCCGTTAGGAACCACACCCGCATTCCGCGCCCCTCATCCGTGTAAAACTACAGTGTCCAAGGGTCCGGGCGTAGTCCTGATGGACCGCGAGGTGGACCCCGCGCTGGTTCGCGCGATGATCGGGCCTTGCCCGGGATTGGTGGTGCGGTATGCGACGACCTTCGACGCTGAGGGCTCTGGTGCTCGTGGTTGCCGCGCCCGTCGCGGCAGTGCTGGGATCAGGGGGGATGGGGGGGTGCGAGTCGCTGGGCGTCAGGCTGCAGTCGCCGTTCGCCGGCACCGGCGAGCCCACGATGGGCCCCGGAAAGATGACCGCCGCCGACGTGCAATCGGAGGTCATGTCCTTCACCGACACCTTCACCGGCGTGATGTCGCAGCAATGGAACCAGGCCGCGGCGGTGGTGTCGATCGAGCCAACCCCCGATGCCGCGATCCCGGCAGCCCCGACGGACGCCGCCCCGGCCCCGCCGGCGCCGGCCGGCCCGACACCCGGGGCCGCTGCCCCTCACACCCCAGCCCACCCCAAGTACGGCGCCGCAGACCCCGCGACGTCGGTCGGTCCGACGGATGAGCCCGCGCCCGCGGCGAAGCGCCCGCCGCGCGATCCTAACCGCGCACGGCGAGCGGCCCACGAACGGAAGCTCGCCACCGTCTCCGCGGCGTTGTCGATCGCCTCCAGCCCCAACCCCATCGTCTCCCTGGCCGACATGATCACGCTGGTCACGCTCGAGCGAATGCTCCTCGAAGACCCCTCGACCGAAGCGACCTTCGGCCCCGAGGCGGCGGCCGGCCTCCTCAGTGCCTATCGCGAGCAGGAGGAAAAAGTCTGGCGCATCGGCGCCCGTGCCTTCACCCCCGAGCAGCAGCAGGCCCTCCGGGGGTTTATCGACGTTTGGCGCACCGAGCATCCTGACCAGCGGTACGTCTCGCAGGTCCGCCTCGAGGACTTCGCCCTGGCACGCCAGCAGTCGGTGCTGACCAAGCAGGAAGGCGGGAACCTGCTCTCGCTGGTGATGCTCGATCCTCTGAAGGGCCTGGACCCCGCGGCCCGCGAGGTGCAGAAGTCGCGGATGCTGGGCGAGCGGGCGTTCTTCTACGGCAGCCGTATGCCGACGCTCCTCAAGTGGCAGACCGAGAGCCTGTACGAAGGCCTGTTCCGCGCGCCCGAGACGCGGGAGGTCCTGGATTCGATCGTCCAGGTCTCGCAGGCCGTCGACCGCTTCACCCAGACCGCCGAGCGCCTGCCCGAGGACGTCGCCAAGGTGCGGAAGGAGACGCTCGACCAGTTCTTCCAGGGGATGACCGAGCAGCGCAAGGCGATCCTGCAGGACCTCGACCCGGCCCAGGAAAAGCTGCAGGGCACGCTCAAGGACCTCCGCGAGACCGTCGCCGCCACCGATGCGCTGGCCGCTCATCTCACCACGACCTTCCAGGCGGCCGAATCCTTCGTCCAGCGCGTCGACCCGCCGGTCGACCCGTCCGCCGCGAAGAGGCCCGAGCACGATGTGCTGGCCGAGTACCGGGCCGCCGCCGCACAGACCGGCGACGCCGCCGACCGCCTCACGGTCCTCGCGCAGAAGATCGACCATCTCCTGACGTCCTCCGCGCCCGATCAGCAGGCCGCGACCGTCCAGGGGACCGTGATGAACGTGCAGCAGAGCACCCAGAGCGTGATCGACTATGCCTTCAGGCGGCTGCTGATCCTGGTGCTGGTGGCGCCGTTTGCCGCGGCCGTGGCGGCGGGGCTCTACCGGGGGGCGACACGCCGCTGGAGGGGGGCGGCGCGGGGGGGGGCGGCGCGGGCGTGAGAATGAAGACGTTTCACGTTGCCTTCATGAAAGCTTCGCCGCAACGAGGTAGTACTTGGGGATGACGCAGTGGTTCGTCACGCACCCTTCCGTCCTGACGGCGGCCATCGCCCTCTCGTTGCTGTGGCTCGCCGAGGCGACGGTGCCGTTTTTCCTGCACCGGCGTCGGCGAGGGTCCCATGGCGGACGCAACGTCGCGCTGGGCCTGATGAACGGCACGCTGCGGGCCCTGTTCTTTCCGGCCGCGCTTGTGCTGGTCACGGGGGCCGCTGAATCGCGCGAGCTGGGGCTGTTGCGGATGACGGCCTTGCCCGCTTGGGCCCAGGCGGTGCTGGCGCTCGTGCTCCTGGATCTGGCCGGCTACGGGTGGCACGTGGCGTGCCATCAGTGGCGGTTCCTTTGGCGGTTCCACGCGGTGCACCACCACGATGATTCCGTGGACTCCACCACCGCCTTCCGGTTCCATGCCGGCGATGTGCTCATCGGCTCGCTGGTCACCCTGGTCGCGGCAGGCGTCCTGGGCCTGCAGGTCCAGCATGTCCTGCTGTACGAGGCCGTGCTGGTGCCCCTCTCCATCTTCCATCACGGCAATATCCGCGTGCCCCAGCGGCTCGACCGCGTGCTGCGCCGGGTCATCGTCACCCCGTCCATCCACTGGGTGCACCACTCGCGCTGGGTCGCGGAGACCGACTCGAACTACGCGGGGATCTTCTCCTTCTGGGACCGCCTCTTCGGGACGTTGCGCCTGCGGGATGACCCCGCGCAGATCCGCATGGGCCTGGACGGCTACCGCGCGGCGGACCACGCCACGCTGCGGGGTTGCCTCATGACGCCCTTCGCGCCGATCAAGAGCCTCCCCGGGCGCGACACCCGCGCACGCGCCGTCAGGCTCCCCGCGCCGGTTCCCCGACGGCCCCGGGGCTTGGCCGATCACCCGCTCTGGCCGGGATCGCCGTCCGAGCTGCCACCGGGCGCGGGCCCGGCGCTGGGAAGCATCTGGATCCGGACGGCGACCAGGGCACGCATCCCGATGACGGTCGTCGCACCGTGGGAATGCGCAGTGCCGTAAGGACCGTAGACTGCGCCCCATGTGCCCCGCCGGCTCACCCCTGCCCGACTCACGACCCGCCGGCCGCCGGCGTGCCACCAGGGTGCTCATCGGTTTCTTCGCGGCGGCCCTGCTGGCCGCGGCCGGCCTGGCCGCCGACCTCGCCATCCCGCCGCGCCAGTACTACCCGGTCGCGACGTTCTCCGCGCGGTTCCGATCGGGGCCGCAGGGCCTTGAGCTGCTGAGCGGGGCCGATGCGGGCGGCGACGCCGCGCCGTCCGGCGCGCCGGTGGCCCCGACGGACCTGCTGATCGCCGTCGAGGCGCGTGTCGAGCGACCTGTCGTTCTCGAGAGCCGCGGCATCGGCGGGTGGCGCGCGTACGACCGCAACTCCAACCAGCCCAGCCCGGGGGCCATCGGCGCGGCCGGGCCGGAGCTCACCGTCCGCGTGCGCCTGCACGCCTCCCGGGCGCGCCCGCCCGCGACCATGCACTGGCCCGCGCCGACACAGAGGGAGGTCACCAAGTTCGCCGAGCACGGCCTTTCGGCCGCGGTGTTTCCGGACGAGGATGCGCACCGCGTGCTGGACGCCTTCGGCGCGGCGGTGCTGGCGCAGTCCGGCAACGCCGAGTACGCCCGGCTCGTCCGCCAGGGCGGCTGCGACGGGCCGCGTCTGTCCATCCTCGAGCAGGCGACGCCGCGGAGGTTCGCCCCGCTGGTCCTACCCGTCGCCGCGGGCGTCGTGTGGATGCTGCTGTGCACGATCGCGGCTCTCCGGCGGGCAGCGGCGCGGCGCGATCCTGCCGCGCCGACCAAGTAGAGGCGGCCCATGCAGGCGCCATCTTCCCTGGGTGCGCCATCTCTCGCCCGATGTCCTTTATTCATCCCGGTGCCCCGTCCCGGCCGATGCGGGTGATGTTTCCGACGAGGACGCACCATGCCGATGACGCAGGAGGACATCCGCCGCCACTACGAGCAGAGCTGGAAGCGCACGCTCGATTCCGCGGCGGCGGTTTCCGAGCTGGCGTACAGCAACCCCGTCGAGGATGCGGTGCTGTACCCCATCTACGAGTCGCTGCTGCGCGACCTGGCGATCCGGATCGACGGCGGGCGGGTGCTCGACGTCGGGAGCGGGTCCGGGCGTTGGGCCCGGTTCCTGCTGGGGGGGTTCCGCCCGGAGCGCTTCGTGGGCGTGGACTTCGCGAGCTCTTCGGTCGAGCTGCTCCGCAAGTGGCACCCGGCCGATGGCCCCGGCGCCCCCGAGTTCCGCGTCGCGGACATCACCGAGGCCGGCCTGAGCCTCGGCGGGCCTTTCGACCTCATCAACGTCGCCAATGTCCTGTTCCACATCCCCGAGCCCGACCGCTTCGGGCGCGCGCTCACAAACCTCGGCGCGCACCTCGCCCCCGAGGGGCGCATCGTCACGACCGAGTACCTCCCGCGGACGTCGATGCGCACGGAGTGGATGCTGGTCCGCAGCCGCTACGAGTTTGCCGCGGCGGCGGCGGCCGCGGGGCTGCGCATCGTCCACATCCGCGCATCGGCGTTCTTCGCCAACGATCCGATGGGGCTGGACGGCCCCGACTCGGCCGTCCGCGGGCATTTCCACGCGGCCCGCGCCCGCATGCAGTCCGTGCTCTCCTCCGGCCTGAACGAGCAGTCGCGCCAGTTCATGCTCGCGCTCTTCGGCGACGTCGAGCGGGCGGCGCTGGCGTTCTGCGCCGAGCGCGTCGCCGACATCGACCTGCCGTCGCAGAAGCTCGTGGTGCTGGCCCGCGCGGTGTGAGGCGCTAGTGAGAACCTTGCGGGCCCGCGTGGAGCGCGGCGCCCTCATGTCCTCGACGGCGCCGGTGCGTGGCGCGCGTGAGCGACAGCACCACCGGCAGCACCAGCAGAACCAGCGGCAGCTGCACCAGAAGCCCGGAGACGATCGCGATCGCCAGCGGCCGCAGCATCGACGCCCCCTCACCCAGGCCGATCGCCAGCGGCATCATGGCCAACGTCGCCGCGATGGTGGTCATGGCGATGGGGCGGAGGCGCCCGATCCCCGCGGCGAGCAGGCGCGCCGGCGCGTCGTCGTCGCGGTGCCCCGCCTCCGAGCGGCTGAAGAGCTCGGAGCAGTAGAAGACGCCGACCTCGGTGATGGAGCCGACGATCATCGCCAGGCCCATCATCGAGGTAATGTTGAGCTCCGTGCCGGTGACCCACAGCCCCACCACGACCGCGGGCATCGCCATGAGGCTCACGGCGATGAGCGACGCCGCGACCCGCAGGCTCTCGTAGAGGAAGAGCAGGAGCAGGAAGACCAGCGCCACGGCGGCGCCGAAGACGGCGAGGAGACCGGCGAAGGCGCTCTGCTGCTGCTCGTAGAGCCCGCCGAGGGAGACGGTCAGGCCGGGGGGAAGGAGGTCCGGCTGGTCGAGCATGCCGCGCACCTCGCGGATGGCGGTGCCCAGGTCGGTGCCGGCGGTGCGGGCGGTGACGGCGACGACGCGCCGGAGGTTGTCGCGGGTGATCTGCGGCTGGCCGCTGAGACGCCGGACCGTGGCGACGCGATCGAGCGGGACCATCCGCCCGTCCGGGGCGCCGATGCGCAGGCGCTCGAGATCGAGCTCGGTGGAGCGCTGCGTGCTCGGCACCCAGACCCGGACACCGATCAGCTTGGGGAACGGCGGGGGGCTGAGGAAGTGCGTGGCGACCGCGCCGCTCGTCAGGTCGGCGACGGCGCGGGTCACCTTCGCGGCATCCAGGCCCTCGGCGGCGGCGCGGACCGGGTCGACGTGGATCTCCAGCGCATCACCGGCGATAGTCAGGCCGTTGTTGATGTCGACGACGCCGGGGAGCTTCTCCAGGGCCGCGGCGACCCTCGGGGCCGTCTCCAGGAGCTGCGCGTAGTCGTCGGAGAAGAGCTTGATCTCGATGGGCTGGGGGACGGCGGTGAGGTCGCCGATGATGTCCTCGATCAGCTGGAGAAGCTCGATCCGGAGCCCGGGGACCGTGGATTCGACGCGCGTGCGGACGTCGTCCATCACCGCTTCGATGGGCCGGCGCGCGGGGAAGTCGGCACGGGCCTTGAGCCGCACGAAGAAGTCGCCCTCGTTTGCCTCGGTGATGCCGCCGCCGAGCTGCAGCCCGGTGCGGCGGGAGTACGTCTGAACCTCCGGCGTGTCGCGGAGGATCGCCTCGACCCTGCGGAGGAGGCGGTCGGTCTCGCTGAGCGAGGTGCCGGGAGTGGAGAAATAGTCGAGCACGAAACCCCCCTCGTCCATCGCGGGCATGAAGCCCGAGCGGACGTGTGAGTAGCCGACCCAGCCCGCGACGGCCACGGGCGCCAGCAGCACGAGCGCCAGCCATCGCCGCCGGAGAAACAGCGCCAGCGTCCACGCGAACGCGCCGCCCAGCAACCCCGCGACCGGGCCCCCCTCGGGCTGGTCGGCGTCGCGCTGCGTCAGCAGCCAGTCCGCCATCAGCGGCACGGCGATCCACGCGACCAGGAACGAGATGATGAGGCTCACGGCCATCGTCAGCGACAGGGCCTTGAAGAACTCGCCCGTTACGCCGGTGAGGAAGGCCGGCGGGAGATAGATGATGATCGTCGCGCCCGAGGCGCCGATGAGCGGGCGCGTGAACTCCGCGGCGGCCTTCATGACCCGGCCATGGTGCGTCCCCCCGGCGCCGGCCCGCTTGTCGCGCAGCCGCCGGATGATGTGCTCGACCATGACGATCGCGTCGTCGATGATGAGGCCGACCGCGGCGGCCATGCCGCCCAGGGTCATGATGTTCAGGCTCGCCCCCAGCACGTACAGCAGCAGGCAGCACGCCGCCAGCACGCTGGGGACGGTGACCGTCGCCACGAGCGTGACCTTGAGGTTCCGCAGGAAGATCAGCAGCACCAACGCGGCCAGCCCCATGCCGATCAGCACCGACTCGAGCACGTTGACGGCCGAGGAGCGGACCAGGCGGCTCTGGTCGTACCAGTTGGAGACCCGCACATCGGCGGGGAGCCGGGCCGTGAGCGAGGCGAGGGCCACGCCGGCGTCGGCCGCGAGGCGCAGCGTGTTGGCGCCCGTCTGCTGGTAGACCTGGATGATGACGGCGTCACACCCGTCGGCGGTGACGCGCGTCCACTGGGGGACGGTCTCGCGGCTGACGATGGCGACGTCGCCCAGACGGACCATGCCGCCCGGGCCCGCGTGCAGGACGACGGCGGCGACGTCGTCGGCGGAGGCGATGGGCGCGCTCGTCATGACCAGGTAGAGCTTGAAGTGGTCCTCCACGCGCCCGACGGCCTCGATGACGTTCCACGCGGCGAGGGCCGCGGCGACGTCGTCCATCGCCAGTCCGCGGGCCTGGAGCCGGGCCGGGTCCACCGCGACGCGGATCTCCTCCTGCGCGCCGCCCAGGACCTCGACGCGGGCGACGCCGGCGACCGGCGTCAGCGCCGGACGCAGCTCCATCAGCGCCAGGTCGCGCAGCTCGACGAGCGATCGCCGATCGGAGACGAGCGTGAACCCCAGGATGGGGAAGACAGTGGGGTCCATGCGCCGGACGGTGAACTCGGTTCCGGCGGGGAGGCGGGCGGAGATCTCGGTGATCGCCGACTGCATCTGCAGCAGGGCCACGATCATGTCCTGGCGCCAGCCGAAGCCGACGGACATCTCGGCGCTGCCGCGGCTGGTCTTCGAGCGCACCCCCAGCACGCCCGGCACCGAGCGGACGGCCTCCTCCACGGGGATGGTGACCTCGGTCATCATCTGCTCGGCGGGGCGGTCGCCGGCGTCGAGTGTGACGACGACGCGGGGGAAGTTGACGTGCGGGAAGAGCGACACCGGCATGCCCAGCGCGGCGGCGGTGCCCCCGGCGATGAGCATCAGGAGGATGGCCAGCAGCGACCGGCGGTGGTGCTGCATCCACGAGGTGATGCTCACCGGGCGCTCTCCACGGCGACAGCCATGCCGTCCTCGAGCTCGTAGTTGCCCAGGATCACGACCAGGTCGCCCTCGTGCACGCCGGCGCCATCGCCCTTGCCGTGGACCTCGACGAGCTGGTTGTTCTGCGCACCGACGTCAACGGCGGTCTCGACGGCGTGCCCCTCCTTCACGAGGAACACGCGGTAGCCGCCGTCGTGGGGGAGCACGCCCGCGCGGGGGACCAGCAGCACATCGGCGACCGTGCGGGTGATGATGCCGCGGACCATCGCCCCCAGCGGCAGCGCGCCCGCCGGGAATCCCACGAGCACATCCGTCAGGTGCGTCGCCGGGTTGGGACCCGCGCCGACCAGGACGACGGCGCCCTTCACCTCACCCGCGGTCCCCGATCCCTCCAGCACGCTCAGCCCGATGGCATCACCGGCCTTGAGCCGGCCGGCGTCGGCCGGGGCTACCCCGAGCTGCGCCGCGAGCCCCTCGGGCCCGACGAGCTCGACAAGCACCGTCTGCGCCGGCGCGAGGGCGCCGGCCTGGACGTGCAGGTCCGCGACGAGGCCGTCCATGGAGGCCCTGACGATGCCGTCGGCGGCGGGCCGCGCGGACTCGAGGCGCGCCAGCCGCATCTGCGCCTCCTTCGCGGCCTCCTCGGCCTGGAGGAGCTCCTGGCTTGTCCCCAGGTTGAGAGCGCGCCGGGCCTTGGCGGCCTCGTGAAGCCTGGCCGCCGAGTCGGCCGCGGAGCGGGCCAGGTCCAGCTGCAGCCGGGCCTCGGCGCTGGGCTCGACGGCCAGGAGCGCATCGCCCGCCTTGACAGCCTGGCCCTTCATCACGGACACACGCCCCACCAGGACCTCGCTGGGCACGCTGACACCCACGACCGAGCCGGGGCGCGCGACCACCGAACCCAGGACCTCGCTGGTGGTCGCGAGCGACCCGCGCCGGACCGGCACGACGCGGACCGGGGCCACTCTCTCGGGCTCTTTCTCCGCGTCCTTCCCGGGCTCCGCTCCCCCACAGTTCTCCGTGTGCTCATCGGCTTCCGGCTCGAGCCACCAGTGGACCAGTTCGGCGCCGCCGGCGCCCATGGCCAGCAGGATGGCACGGCCAGCACCCATTGGGTCGCTCTCTTCATCGCTGGGGCTCCCCGGGCGCGCGGCCGAGCGCGGTCTCAAGGCCGATGAGCAGCTCGTCCTGCTGCTGGCGGAGCCGGTCCGAATCCAGGCGCGCCTCGGCGAGCGTCGCGCGGGCCTCGTACACGGTCAGGACATCGAGCCCGCCGGCTGTGGCGGCGCCGTCGTAGCTCCGGGCCAGCGCCTGGAGCCTGGCGACGTACCCGTCGGTGGCGGCGATGCGCCGCCGGACCGCGCCCAGCTCGGAGAGCAGGGCGGCGACCTCGGAGCGGGCCTCGAAGGTGCGCGAGACGTACTCGTCGAACAGCTGCTCACGCGTGGCCTCTTCGATGGCGATGCGCCCATGGCCGCGGTCGAAGATCGGCAGCTCGATGTCGACGCCGAAGCCCAGCGTGCCGACGTTGCCGGTGTCGCGGGCGTGGTTGAGGCCGACGCTGACCTTCGGGAACTGGCTCAGGACCGCCCCGCGGACCTTGTGCTCCTGGCTCTGGTACCCCATGCGCAGGGCGACGAGGTCGAGGCGCCCGGCCTCGAGGCGCCTGGCGATCTCCTCGGGCGTGAGCGAGGCGGGCTCCACACCCGGTGGCGTGCCCTGCGCCGCCCGGACCTGCACGCGCATCTCCGCCGGCAGGCCGACAGCGAGGTTCAGGGCCAGCCGCTCGGATTCCATCGTGCTCTGGATCTCCAGCTCGCCCAGCGACGCCTTCTGCAGCGCCGCCTCGGCCGCGTCGAGATCGAGGCTGGTGAGCAGGCCCTTGCGCCCGGCCTCGCGGACCAGCTCGGCCGCGCGCTGGGCGTCGGCCCGGGTCTGCCGGGCGGTCTCGAGCTGATCGCCGAGATGAACCAGGCGCGTGGCGTGGAGCTTCGCGCCCATCGCGGCCTGCCATTCCTGCCACGCAACGTCGAGGGCGACCGAGGCGGACTCGGCCGTGGCCGCGTCGACGGCGGCGCCGCGGGTAATGACCGACGAGACATCCCACGTCAGGCCCAGCCCGAACCCTGTGACCGTGCCGTCGGTCGAGCCGGAGACGGGGAAGTCGATCGAGCCGGAAAAGGAAGGGTTCGGCAGCAGGCCCGCCTGGACCAGCTGAGCCGCGCCGAGGTTCCGCTTGTCGCGGGCCGCGCGCAGCGACGGGTTGACGAGCACGGCCAGCAGGCCCAGTTCCTCGGGCGAGAGCGGCCCGCGCAGATCGACCGAGATGGGCCGGAGCATCGGGTGCTTAAGCTCCCGGGAGGCGATCAGCACGGCGTCGGACTCGGGCGGCCGGAGCTGCTCCGAGACCGCAGCATCAGTGATAGGTCTGGGTCGGTAGGAGCTGCAGGCCGCCAGGAGCACGGCGGGTGCCAGCGCCGCGAGAGTCCCGGGTCGAAAGAGTCTGGGCGCGGCCGGACGCATGGTGGCAAGGTTAGCGTCAGGTGGCGCAGCCTGCATGGCAGGGAGGTTACGGGCACGCGTGGCGGTCCCGCGCCGCATCGCCGTGAAGCGCCGTCAGGAGGCGCGGCCCGGGCTCGTCGACCGTCTCCGGCGCGCACCTGTCGCAAGCCCAGCGATGGCCAGGAGCGAGGCGCCGGCCGGGGAGGGGATCCCGACCACCCAGCCCTGGAGGTCGCCGTTCCCCAGGCGCCCGTTGCCGACGATGGTGAGCCCGTCGCGGGAGATGCCCGTGGCGTCCACCAGGGTCCAGCCCTGGAGATCGACGCCCTCGGCCGCGAGCATGTCGCCCAGGTTGAGGATCTGGCCGCCGGTCCAGAGAACGGCGCGTCTGTCGTCCTCGCCTGCGTGCCCGTAGCCGACGACCAGCGAACCATCGGCCGAGACGGCGAGCGCTGCGCTGCGGAGGTCGCTGCCGGAAAGGTCGCCCAGGCCGAGCATGCCGCCCGACTGTGTCCAGAGGAACGCCTCGCTGGCGTCGTCGCCCGTGCTGGCGCCGACGATCGTCGATGCGTCCGCCGAGATGGCCGACGCGCTGCTGCCGGCGAACCCGTCGAGCACGCCCAGGAGCTGCGCCCCTCCCGCCTGCGTCCAGCGGAACGCCTCGGTGTGGTCGAAGTCGTCGGTCCGGCTGCGACCCGCCACGACGCCGTCGTCGCTGACACCGTTGCCGCTGCTTCCTGGGAAGGTCAGGGGGTCTCCCATCGGCATGTACCCGGAAGGGTCGACATAGCAGAAGGCAACCGGGTTCGCCACGCCGCGGTTCCCCACGACGGTGGCGCCGTCGCCGGAGACCCCGCGCGCGCCGTAGTTTTCGAAGCTGCCGCCGGTAGCGGCCTGCGGGAGGGCCACGGCGCCGCGCTGAAGCGTCCAGCGGAACGCGACCGTGTCCGGCGCGGAGTTGTCGCCGTTGAAGGCATTGCCGACGACGACGGAGCCATCGAAGGAGGCGGCGGTCGCGGTGCTGATGGAGCCGTTGCCGAAGGTGTTCAAACCCTCGAGGACCAGGCCGTTCCATCGCGTTGCGCGATCGTTCACGCGCCCGACGATAACCTGGCCATTCCCGCTGACCCCGTTGGCGCGGCTGCCCTCGCCGAGCGGATGAAAGCCCGTCAAGATGCCGGCGTGCGCGACAGCGACAAGCGCCGTGCCCAACACCAAGCCGACGAACCTTCCGGCGCGTGCGGAGCAAAAACGCATGTCCATCCTGTTCCTCCGGCCGGCGCTCTTTGGCTGCCGCCGACAACGAACGTGTCAGCATCCGCCGGCGCCACGGCTTCGCGCAGTTTACGCATGCAAGTGTACGATCCGGACCCCACGATCGCTCAAATTCATGAAGCAACATTCACTCGGCGGCGTCGCAGCGGAGTCCGCGCCGTCGGCCTCATCTCCCGGGCTGGGCCGCGCCGGGGTGTTCTCGGACGCCAAGACGCCTCCGCGGGCGACGTTCGACGAATCAAGCGCCTCTTGACGGGGCCACCCCCCCTGTTTACGCTGGCCTGCGATGAGAAGGGACCGGCGAGGTAAGCGCAGCCATGACGGCGGGAGGACCGGGCGGGCCCTGCTTTCCGCCATGACGACGGTGGTGTTCATGCTCGCCGCCGGGTGCGCGTCGGACGAGGCCAACCGGTACTACGGGCCGTTCAAGTACTCCGCCCGCCCGGTGAACTCCGTGGAGATACTGAGCGCCGCCCCGCCGCGCCCGTACGTTGTCCTGGCGGATTTCCAGTCTCGCGGCGAATCCCCCCGGGACATGCAGCGCAAGGCCGCGGCGATCGGCGCGGACGCCGTAGTGGTCGTGACGGTAGGGGGGTATCGAGCCAAGTCCGACGCCTGGGCGGGCGAGGACTCACAGCACCAGAGCTACTCCCGGATCCTCGGCACCGCGATCCTCTATAAGGAGGCCGAGGGAGCGGACGCTGCGGCCGGAAAGGGAACCGACGCGAAGGAGCCGGCGCGCCCGGGGACGCTCCTGCCGGGGACGCCCCGGAAGGAGCCGAGCCGATGAGGCGGACGTTGCTGCGCGGATCGGTCGGCGCGCCGGCGCTGCTGTGGATTTCCGTGCTCGTGGCGTGGCTCGGGGCGTGCGCGACCGTCGACGTGACCAAGACGGCCAAGGGCATCTTCCCGCCCACGGACCCCAACGACGTGGAGATCCTCACGACGTTCCCGAGAGATCGGCCATTCGAGGAGATCGCGACGATCTCGACCACCAAGTGGAAGCCGAGCGAATCGGCCAAGATGCACAACGCGCTGCGCGCCAAGGCGGCGCCGCTGGGGGCCAATGCCGTGGTGCTCGCCAACTCAGGTATCAGCGGGGGCAACCTCTGGTCCACCGGCGCAGCGATCAGGTTCACGACCAAGAAGTAGGATCTAGAGGCACGGGAGTCCCAAGCGAGAGCTTCGCGCATGGTTAGTGCCGAGCGAACCCCACACGTCCTCGCCATCTCGGCTGCCGTCGCTGCCTCAGTGATCGGTGTGAACGTACCGGTCCGCGCCCAGCAAGCCCCGCCGGCTCGACGAGAGTTGACGCGCGATGTACCGGTGACCGAGTTGGGGCGAGGTGTATGCCTCACCGGCAAGATGCACAAACCCTTGGGCAGTGTCATCACGGTGCAGGGCGTGGCCGTGGACGGCCCGGAGAAGGGGTACGAGGGCGGCCCGAACCTGCGCGTGCAGCGCATCGATGGCCGCGCGACGCAGGAGGACATCCAGATTGTGCTCCAGCCGTACTTCAACAAATGGGGCGATCGGGCCGTCGACGACGGACATGCGCTGCCGGAGCTGACGACGGGTACGACTTACGAACTCGAGGGCTACGAGACGGGGGGTTTCGTAGGGATCCCCACCGACGCCTACAAGCGCGCCGGCGTCGTGTTGCAGACGTGTGATCACTACTTCCGCTGCGTCTTCGAGGCGTATCGCGGCAAGGCGATCGACCCGGTCCGCTTTTCGCCCGAGGATTTTCTTGATCGGCAAGCACTGATCGAGGGCGTGGCGCGCAATGCGGACGGCAGGGCCGTCATCACCGGCAAGGGATGGACGCTCGTCACGGACCCCGGCGGACCGTGGCCCGTCGGATCCGAGGGGAAGACGGTCGAGGGCCGCGGCACGATCCGTGCCGGCGAAGCCAAGGGAACCTACCGATTGGAAGACGGCGAGTCTCGGATCGTCAGACTTCAAGACCAAGTCGGGCGTGAGGTCAAGCTGCGCGGCCGGGCCTGGAGTTTGAATGGCCAGTGGTGGTTCGAATACCGCGGCACCAACCTTTACATCGAAGACATCGATAAGGCGCCGGGCTTTGCCCCCGATCTCCATGGCAAGCCCATCGAAGTCAACGGGCTTCTGGAGGAAGCAGAGCTTCCGAGGGTCGACCAGATCGGCACCAAACCGAACCGTGATCGATCGAAGCAGTTCGTCGTTCGGAAGGCCTCGATATCGACGCTGGAATCGCTGCTGGGTCCTGAACGCGTCGAGCGCCCAAAGGACTGACCGATGCGGGGGAGCAGAGATGACCCTCGTCGAGACGAGGACGGCCCGGAGACGGCCCGGCCCCCGTTTATGCGCGCCGCCCACGGCGCGCCTACACTTCACGCAACATCCAATGGACGAGCGGCCATCGGATTCCTGCCAGCCCCGCTTGGGGCCGATGGCTGCGAGGAGGCAATAAGCCTCCGGAACCGCTCAGTCCGTTGCGAGATACCTTTTGATCACGTTCGCTTCCCTCGGGCTCTCCGAGCCCATACTTCGTTCCATTGCCACCGAAGGTTACACGATCCCCACCCCAATCCAGGCCCAGGCCATCCCGTACGTGCTGGCGGGGCGCGATGTCCTCGGGTGCGCCCAGACCGGCACCGGCAAGACGGCCGCGTTCGCCCTGCCGCTCATCCAGCGGCTGGCCGCCCGCTCGGCCCCGACGGCCGGTGTGCTGGCCGCGGGCGCAGGGGCCGACGTGCGCCCCCATCACGCTCCGCACCCGGCTCACTCCGCCAACGGCGCCGCCGCGCACGGCCCGCGGCGCATCCGCGCCCTGATCCTCGCGCCGACGCGCGAACTCACGCTGCAGATCGCCGAGAGCTTCGGCGTCTACGGGCGCCACACCCACCTGCGCCACGCCGTGATCTTCGGCGGCGTGAACCAGAACCCGCAGACCCGGGCCCTCAAGGCCGGCGTCGACATCGTCGTCGCCACGCCCGGGCGCCTCATGGACCTGATGGAGCAGGGGTTCGTCGACCTGCGCCACGTCGAGACATTCATCCTCGACGAGGCTGACCGGATGCTCGACATGGGGTTTATCCAGCCGATCCGATTCATCGCCTCCAAGGTGCCGCCCACCTCGAAGCGGCAGACGCTGCTCTTCTCGGCGACCATGCCGGCCCCCATCCGCCACCTGGCCGATGCGCTCCTGCGCGACCCGGTGAGCGTGCAGGTGGCGCCGCAGGCCTCGCTCCCGGACAAGATCGACCAGACGGTGTACCACGTGCGCCGGGCCGACAAGCCGCAGGTCCTCAACCACATCCTGACGCGCGAGTTCGTCGGCCGGGCCCTGGTGTTCACCCGGACCAAGCACGGGGCCGACAAGCTCGTCCGCCACCTCTACGGCTCAGGGATCCACGCCGAGGCCATCCACGGCAACAAGCGCCAGAACGTCCGCCAGCGCACCCTCGCCAACTTCAAGGAGGGCCGGACCAACGTGCTGGTCGCCACCGACATCGCCGCACGCGGCATCGACGTCGACGACATCACCCACGTTGTGAACTTCGACATCCCGCACGAGGCCGAGACGTACGTGCACCGGATCGGGCGCACGGCGCGGGCCGGCGCGGCCGGCATCGCCATTGCACTCTGCGACACCGAGGAGCGCGGCGACCTGAAGGCGATCGAGCGGCTGCTCAAGAAATCCATCGACGTCGGCGCCGATCTCCCGAGGTTCGCGCCGGTGCCCTACACGCCGCCGGCCCAGGACGAGAGGCGGCAGAATGGCCGCCCGGCACCGCGAACCGGCGGCGGCGCCGGACACGCTCGCCGCGGGCAGGGATCGGGCTCGGGGCACGGCGGGCACGGCCATACCTCCGGCGCGGCACCTCGCCCGGCGCACGGCACGTCCCACTCCACGCGATCGTCCACCTCCCACCGCCCCGGCTCCGGCGCACCGGCGACGAGCAGCCCGTCGGCGGGGCCCAAGCGACCGCACAACCCCCTGGCGCGCCATCGCAAGGGCGGGCGCCCGCACGGAGCGGGCGGCAAGGCGCGGTAGGCACAGCACGGCACGCGAGGTCCCCCGCCGCGTACGATCCCTGATCAGGCCCCTCGTCCCGCGGGAGTCCCCATGCTCCGCTCGCTTCTCGTCGCTGTCGCGGCAGTAGGCGCTTGCTCGGCCTCAGTGCAGCCGACGGCCGACTCGCCCCTCTCCCTCACCCGAACGATCGAGATGCCCGGCGTCACCGGACGCATCGACCACCTCGCGCTGGACATGGCGCACAAGCGGCTGTACGTCGTCGCGCTGGGGAACGGCTCGGTCGAGATGATCGACCTCGGGGCCGGCGCCGTGACAAAGCACGTCACGGGTCTCTCCGAGCCGCAGGGCATCGGGCTCCTTGGCACGCTCAAGATCATCGTCGTTGCCTGCGGCGGCGACGGCACCGTCCGCGGGTTCAATGCCGAGACTCTCGAGCCCATTCGCCAGATCCGCCTCGGCGACGACGCCGACAACCTCCGCGTCCCGCCCGATGAGAAAGTCGTGTACGTCGGATTCGGCAACGGCGCGGTCGCCGCGCTGGACCCCGCCACGCTGGCCGTGAAAACCCAGGTGAAACTCCCGGGCCACCCCGAATCGTTCCAGCTCGCGCCCGACGGGGCGAGCGTCTTCGTCAACGTCCCCGGCGGCTTCGTCGGCGGCGGGGGGAGCGTCGTCGTGGGCGACACGGCGACCGGCGAGGTGAAGTCGACCTGGGAGCTCAAGGACGCCGGGCGGAACTTCCCCATGGCGGTGGACGACAGGGGCGGCACGCTCTTCGTCGGCTGCCGCCGGCCCGCGAAGCTGCTGGTGGTGGATGCGCACACCGGCAAGACGACCGCAGTCGTGGACTGCATCGGCGACGCCGACGAGGTGTTCTTCGACGCGGCGACCCGGCGCGTGTTCGTTGTCGGCGGCGACGGCGCGGCGGACATCTTCAAGGAGTCCGAGGGGAAGTGGACGCGCATCGCTCGGACGACCACCAGTGCCGGCGCCCGCACGGGGCTGCTCACACCGGACGGCAAGACGCTGTACGTGGCCTGCCCGGCGCACGGGGATCATCCGGCCCGGATCCAGGTCTACGCCGTCGCGCCGTGAGCCTCCAGCCAAGGGGGACCGTCATCTCCCCTGCCGGCTGATCACCCCCACGATTGCCAGCAGCACGACCGACCCCACCGTCGCCATGATCAACGACCCAAGGAGGTTGCGGGCGCCGAGTCCAAGGGCCTGGAACAGGAACCCGCCGACCAGCGCCCCCAGCACCCCCACGATCAGATTGCCGACCAGCCCGAACCCGCGTCCCTTCATGAACTGGCCGGCCAGCCACCCGGCCGCGAGCCCGATGAGCAGCGCGTAGAGAAGGTTCATGACGCGTCGCCTCCGTGCGAGCCGGTGCCATCAACAGATCCGTCGCCAGTGGGCCTAGCTCTTCCGCTTCATCTCGAAGACTGTCACGGGCCCCTCCTGCTTGCCGTTCTTGAACGACGTCCATTCCTGGCGGATCGTGTTCTTGTCCTTGATGACCAGCTTCATCTCGCCCATGTACGTCTGGTCGGCGCTGGTCATGTTCGTCACGCCGTCAAACTTGAAGTCGAGCACGCCCGGCTCCCCCGCCGTCGCCCGCATCCGCGGCTGGTTGCCCATCGAACAGTAATGGGTCATCACCAGCGTCGAGCCGTCCATGTGGTACATGTCGGTCATCTCGTGCGGCGAGCCGGGGAACAGCACCTCGCGCACCACCGAGCCGCCGGAGCCGACGCTCATGACGCTGGCCACCACGGGCTTGCCGCCCTCCCCGGTCATCTCCCACGTGCCGGCGAGCTGCTTGACCTGCTCGATCAGCGCCGCCTGCTGCCGATCGGTGGCCGGCGCGACGGTATGCCGCGAGCCGCCGGAGGCGCATCCGCCCAACAGGCCCACGACGAGAACCAGTGTACATCCTCGGATCATGTGACACTCCCTTCTTTGTGGGCCCGGGGTCGCACGTGCGTCCCGGGCGCGGCCATCAGCGTATCGTGCCGACGCCGGGGCGGCAACGCCGTGCCGGAGCCGCGTGACATCCTCTCCACCCCGGGCGCGATAAACTGCTGCCTCCCGCGGGCCGTTCACGCCTGCCCCGGCGAATCCGCCATGTCCAGATGGTCCCGATGGTCCCGACGGAGCCCACCCATGACCACGCACCGCCGCCCCGGCCTCGCGCTCGCCGCGATCGGCCTCTCGTTCATCGCGCTCCTCGCGGCCTGCGACAGGCACCAGCCTCCCAAGCCCGCGCCGCATCGGCCGGCGCCCGCGAATACCCAGTCCGCGCCCGCGCCTGCCCCGGCCGAGGAGCCCCCGCCCGCTCCCGCGCCGACGTTCGGGACGTTCGGCAGCGCCGGCGCCGCCGCGAGCGCTCTTCATGCGGGCGGCTACATCCTCTGCCTCCGCCACGGCAAGACCGACCAGGGCGTGCAGGACACGCAGGGGACCAACTTCGACGATTGCTCCAGGCAGCGGAACCTCAGCGCCGAGGGGCGCGAGCAGGCGGCCCAGTTGGGCAAGCAGTTCGCCGGCGCCAAGGTCCCCATCGGCGATGTGCTCTCCAGCCCCTTCTGCCGCAACAAGGACACCGCGCAGCTCGCCTTCGGGCGCTTCACGCTCGACCCGGCGATCATCGGCGACACGCCCGACGCGGTCGCGAAGCTCCGCACACTCCTCGGCACGCCGCCGCCGGCGGGGAAGAACACCGTCATCATCTCCCACCAGAAGGCGATGACCGCGTGTACGGGGGACGACCTGTACCTGTTCGTCGAGGGGGCGACGCTCGTGATGAAGCCGCGGGCCGACGGCACGTCGGAGATGGTCGCAACCATCCAGCCGGAGGATTGGCCGCTGCTGGTCGAGGCCGCGGGCAAGCTCCCTTGACACGCCTGACACGCCCGACCCGGGAACGGCAGAACGGGCGAGCTTCCGCTCGCCCGTCCGTCCGGCACACACACACTTTCGTTTACGCGGGCGGGGGGGCGGGGTCAGCAGTGCTCGCCCGTGTCGGTCTCGTCCTGGTTCTCCTCCCCCAGGGCCATGTCGCGGATCGCGGCCATCTCGCGCCGGGTCGCCTCGACGTCGAACTTCATGTACTTGAGGTTGAGCTGCAGGTCGGCGACGGCGTCCTGGATCTGGCCGAAGGCCTGGCGGGCCACGTCGTAGCGGGCGCGGGTCTCGGTCACCAGCCCCTCGAGCGCGCCGCGCTCGGTCTCGGGCAGGGCGGCGATCCGCTCCATCATCGCGTCGATCCGGGCGTTGAACTCGCTGGTCGTCATGGCGCAGCTCCTTCTCGCTTCCACCGGGGCCTGTTATCCGGATCCTCCAGAGACCCGGCGCGCCCCGGCGCTCACGAGCATGAATGAGCAACCGCACAGCCGCCCGCGCCAAACCGCGTGCCACCGGCGCTCTGTCCGGGAAGAACGCCGCGGCCCTCGCCCCGGCGTCACCAGCGTGCGGGGCTTGCGCCCTGCGCAAGCGCGGCAAACTGGCCGTCTGCATGGTGTGTTGATCCCCCGCCACGTGCCCACGTTGATCGGTGCCGCTCAATCCGCGTGCCAAACCGAAGACCTGTAACCGGCGCCCGCCCTCAACCCCCTTTCTGCAGCTCTTCGCGGACCTTCTCCACGAGCTTCTTGGTTGCCCGGATTCCTTCCGGCTCGCTGAGCTTGTCCCCCTCGTACTCGATGCCCAGGTGGCCGTGGTAGCCGGCGTCGACGACGATCTTGAGCATCTTCCGATAATCGGTCTGCGTCTCGTTCCCCTCCGAGTCGAACTCGTGGGTCTTGGCGCTGACGCCCTTGGCGTAGGGCATCAGCTCCTTGACGCCCTTGTAGCGGTCGTACTCGCCGAAGTTGCCGAAGTCCGGGAGCGTGCCGCAGCGCGGGTTGTTGACCTTCTTCATCACCCCCGCGAGCCAGACGCCGTTGGAGGAGAGCCCGCCGTGGTTCTCGACGATGACGTTGAGCTCGTGCCTGGCGCCAAACTCGACGAGCCTCCCGAGCCCGTCGGCGGCACGGGCCATCTGTTCGTCGTAGGTGCCGTCGCTCTGGGCGTTGACGCGGATGGCGTGGCAGCCGAGGGTCTTGGCGGCCTCGACCCACTTGTAGTGGTTCTCGACGGCGGTGGTGCGTTTCTTGTCGTCGGGGTCGCCGATGGCCCCCTCGTTGTCGCACATGATCAGCACGCTCCGCACGCCCAGATCGTCGCAGCGCTTTTTGAGCTCGGCGATGTACCTGGTGTCCTTGGCCTTGTCCATGAAGAACTGGTTGACGTACTCGACGGCCTCGATGCCGTACTCCTGCTTGGCCAGGCGCGGGAAATCCAGGTGCTCGATCTTCTTGTCGAAGAGCGCGTGGTGCAGCGACCACTCGGCCAGCGAGATCTTGAACAGGGGCTCGGCCTTCCGCACGGGGGTCCTCGCGGCGGCGGTCCCGGCGAGGGCCAGCCCGGCCCCGGCGGCGACCCCGGCCTTCAGGAGCGTGCGGCGATCGACGGCGGGGTTCGTGTTGTTGTTCATCGGGGTTCTCCGTTTCCGCTTCAGGATACCACACCCCCCCTCCCTCCCTCCCCGCCCCTCCTCAGATCGTGCTCAGGTCTCTCCGGGAAAACACCACCCCCGCCGCCGTCCACAGCGCCGCCCCCGCCCCGATCAGCACCGCCATGTTTTTCAGGGGCCACTTTCCGTCGCGCAGGACTTCGAGCGGGCGGTGGTAGCTGAGCAGGCTCAGCCAGCTCAGCTTCTCGGCGACGCTCCAGAACTGCGCCAGGTAGTTGAGCAGGAAGCTCGCCAGCAGCACGAGCATCGCGCTGGTGATCGCCCTGCCGCGACGGTCGCTCAGCGCCGACATCAGCCACGAGAAGGCGCCGACGGCGAAGTAGACGCAGAACAGGTTCGCGGCCACGATGACGATGCGGGCCAGCTCCGGGCGCTGCCACGGCGCCAGGCGCACGCCCCCCAGGCGGCTGCCCGCGACGCCCATCGCCACGACGACCACGCCCGACGCCAGCCACACCGCCGACTCGCTCACCATCAGCCCCCAGCGTGAGACGGGCAACCCCAGCAGCACGTCGATGGTGCCGCGGTCGACCTCGCCGGCGGGCACGCGGGTGCAGCAGACGATCGCGTGGGCCCACACCACCGCCAGCACCACCGGGTGCACCCACGGGATCGCCATGAACATCTCGGGGCCCAGGCCCGCCGAGACGTCGGCCCCCAGCATCGCCTTGATGATGGTCTGCACGAACTGCATCTCGCGGATCTGCTCGCTGAACTGCTCGGCGAACCGCGGCAGCACGTACGCCAGGATCCCTTCCACCAGCATCAGCGCGCACCCCAGCAGCAGCGTCGGCGGCCACACCTCGCGCAGCGCCCGGAGCATGAGGCCGCGGTTCATGACTTTCCCCCTGGCGCCGGTGCGCCGGCGCCCGTCCCGCCCGCGCGCTCCTGCGCGTAGTACTGCCGGAAGAGGCTCTCCAGGTCGGGGCGTGTGATCGAGAGGTCGTCCACGGGCTTTCCGGCGAGCCAGGCGACCAGGCCGCTCACCGGACCGCTGAGCATGCACTCCCAGAGTGCGCCGTCGCGCCGGTGGACGACCAGCCACGGCGGCGCCACCAGCGGGCCCATGGCGCTCTCCAGCGCGCCCGGCCCCCACCTGATCATCACCTCGTGCCCCGCCTGCTCCCTCAACCCCTCCAGCGTCTGCGCCGCCACCAGCTTCCCGTCGCGCACGATCGCCACGCGCTCGCAGAGCTGCTCGACCTCGCTGAGGCTGTTGCTGGAGAAGAAGACCGTCGCGCCCGCCGCGGCCATCTTCTGCAGCCGCTCGCGCAG
>JBGPJM010000021.1:0-40371 GCA_041485385.1 Phycisphaerae bacterium
CGCGTTCGGCACCACTCGTCGTACCAGATGCTCTGCGTCAGGCCGGGGATGCGCAGCGCGAGCGCGACGGCAAGGATGAGCAGAACGCCCAGGATGCGCAGGCGGCGGCTGGGTTCGGGCAAGGCAAGGTCTCCCGCGAGTTGCGGGAGGAGCATACCAGAATCGGCGCCGCGGTTGTCAGCGGCGAACCCGGAGCGGCGTAGGGAGACGGGTTATTTCGCCTTGGCGTCGCCCCGCGCGAAGATGCTCGCAACGTAGTTCAGCACGTCCGTCGCGCTGGTCTCGTTGTAGCCGAACTGCTTGATGAGCCGCTGCTTGACGATGTCGATCTTCTTCTGCGTCTCGTCGTCCACCACGGTGCTCGCCAGGTTCTTGAGCTTGATGGTGTCCCGCTGGTCCTCGAAGAGCTTGAGTTCCAGGGCCTTGTAGAGGCGGGCGTTGGTGTTGTACTCGAACTTCTTGCCGTCCAGGGCCAGGGCCCCGATGTAGTTCATGATCTCCTGGCGGAAGTCCTCCTTGCGGCTCTCGGGGATATCGATCTTCTCCTCGATGGAGCGCATGAGGCGTTCGTCGGGCTCCTCGTCCTTGCCGGTGTACTTGTTCTTGACGCGTTCCTTCTGGGTGTAGGCGCGGACGCTCTCGATGTAGTTGGCGCAGAGGCGGCGGATGGCGTCCTCGTCGGCGCTGATGGCCCGTTGGACCTCGGCCTTGATGATGTCCTCGTACTCCTCCTTGACGACGGCCAGGAGCTCGCGGTACTTCTTCTTGAGGTCCTCGTCGTTGATGAGGGAGTGGTGGGCCAGGCCAGCCTCGAGCTCGTTGAGGACCATGAAGGGGTTGATGGCCTTGTCGTCGACGGCCTGGCGCGAGACGAGGGTGTTGGAGATCTTGTCCTGGACGTAGCGGGGGGAGATGCCGTTCATGCCCTCGCGGGGCGCCTCCTCCTTGAGCTCCTTGATGGAGTCCTCGGTGAAGCCGGGGAGGGCCTTGCCGTTGTAGAGCTTCATCTTCTGCAGGAGGGTTAGGCCGGCCTTCTTGGGCTCCTCCAGGCGGCTGAGCACGGCCCACATCGCGGCGACCTCGATGGTGTGGGGGGCGATGTGGATGTTCTTGATGCGCTCGGTGCCAAAGTCCTTCTGGTAGATCTTGATCTCGTCGTCCAGGCGGATGTTGTAGGGGATGTCGATCTTGATGGTGCGGTCGCGGAAGGCCTCCATCATCTCGTTGGACTGGAGGCGCTTGTACTCGGGCTCGTTGGTGTGGCCGAGGATGACCTCGTCGATGTGGGTCTGGGCGAACTTCTTGGGCTTGATGAGGTGCTCCTGGCTGGCGCCCAGGAGGTCGTAGAGGAAGGCGACGTCGAGCTTGAGGACCTCGATGAACTCGCAGATGCCGCGGTTGGCGATGTTCAGCTCGCCGTCGAAGTTGAAGGCGCGCGGGTCGGAGTCGGAGCCGAACTGGGCGATCTTGCGGTAGTTGATGTCGCCGGTGAGCTCGGTGGAGTCCTGGTTCTTCTCGTCCTTGGGCTGGAAGGTGCCGATGCCGACGCGGTCCTTCTCGGAGAGGATGATCCGCCGGACCTTGACGTGCTCCATGGCCTGGCGCCAGTCGCCGCCATAGTGGCGCATGAGGTCGCCGTAGACCTTGCGGCAGAAGGGGCACTGCTCGCCGTGGATGCGGATGCGCCCGGCCCGGGACTGCGGCTTGTAGCGCTCGTTGAGGCGGGCGAGGATGTCCTCGCGGGCCTCCTTGGGGATGAGCAGGAGGGGCTCTTCGTGCATGGGGCACTGGAACTCGGTGGTCTTGCCGGCGGCCCCGCAGTCGCCGTCGAGCATCCAGGAGTAGGAGTAGAGGGCGCCGGCGTCGGTCTTGGAGTACGCCTCCATGCCCTTCTTGAGGAGGCGGGCGATGGTGGACTTCGACGAGCCGACGGGGCCGTGCAGGAGGAGGATCCGCTTGTCGGTGCCGTATCCCTCGGCGGCGGAGCGGAAGACGTCGACGAGCTGCATGAGGGCGAAGTCCAGGCCGTAGATGGCGTCCACGCCGTTCTCGACGGGGTCGGAGAAGAAGTGGTAGCGGATGCAGTCCTTCTTGAAGAGGCGGTACTTCTCGAAGCCGTAGGAGAGGATGGCGTCGTAGGCGCGCTGGTAGGCGTTGCGGACGACGCCGGGCTTGGCGTAGCAGATGTCGAGGTACTGGAGGAACGAGCCCTCCCAGTGGTGCTGCTGGAAGGAGCGCCGGTCGAGGCGCGATTCGATGATCGAGGCAAGCTGCCCCGCGCCGGTCTCGCCCGCGCCCGTCTCCGAGCGGGAGTAGTCGGTCATCGAAGAACGAAATGCCATCACATCATCGGGCATGGCTAGCTCCATGTGACGCGGTAAACAGCCAGGGTTCACCTGCCGCGACCTTGCGAACAACGTCCATCATGCCAGGCCGGCCGCCTCTCGGCGGCGACCAAGAGCCCTCTTCGACGCGCCGAGCCCTGGGCCAACCCCGCCGCCGGCCCGGGCAGTGTTCACTCGGTCTTATCGGCGCGAACGCCGGGGGTCAAGAACAATGTTTGAGTCTGCGGGCCAACCTTCTGTACGTATCCGCCGCGGGGGCGGATCGATGACAGGGTCGGATCTCGTCCGGGTTTGTGTCGGTTATCAACGCCGCCCATACAGTGGGGCATGTCGTTCGGCCTGGCACATGGGAAGGACCTGGACCCCGCACCAGTCGGTGTAACCCCCCGGGAAATGGGTACGCTCCCGGACGCGGTGATTACCGACCCGGAGGCGGGGCGGGTGGACGTGCGAGCGTGGTTCGCTCGACCGGAAATGCCCGTGGAGATAGAGGTGGGGAGCGGAAAAGGGACGTTCCTCCTGCAGCGGGCGGCGGCGGAGCCCGGGGTGAACCTGCTGGGGATCGAGTGGGCGCGGGAGTTCTGGCTGTATGCGTGCGATAGGTGCCGGCGGAAGGGTGTGACCAACGTGCGGGTGCTGCACACGGACGCGGCGGAGTTCCTGAAGTGGCGGGCGCCGGCGGGGATCGCGCAGGTCATCCACCTGTATTTTCCGGATCCGTGGCCGAAGGCGCGGCACAACCGGCGGCGGATCGTGCAGGGGCCGTTCCTGCGCGAGTGCCACCGGGTGCTGGCGCCGGGGGGCGAGCTGCGCGTGGTGACGGATCACGATGGGTATTGGGAATGGATGGAGCGGGAGTTCGCGGCGGTGGAGGGGCGGCTTTTCCGGCGTGGTGAGTTCTCGCCGCCCGAGACGGCGGAGGAGGGGGAGCTGGTGGGGACGAACTTCGAGAGGAAGTACAGGCGGGAGGGGAGGCCGTTCCATGCGGCGGTGTTGAAGAAGTGCTGACTCGGCTCAGCGCTTCGGTGCTGGGCGGCGCACTGGTGCACCGCGAGCGCCGGATCGCCCGGTCAGCTGCTCGCGGGTTTCTTCTTACCCCTGTTCCGGCGCACGAGCCCCCACCATTGCATGAGCATGCCCACGCCGGAGGTGGCGGCCCAGATGATCAGGCAGAGGTCGGGGCGGCGGTCGAGGGCGGGGCCGCCGGGGAGGCCCGCGGCGGTCCAGAACCACAGGGCGCAGGGGAGCCAGACGGCGGCGCCGAACATGGCGGTGACGGTGCCGGCCGCCCATCTTGGGAGCAGCAGGCCCAGCACGAAGCCGAGCGCCAGGCCGACGGCGGCGGACCCGCCGATGATCAGCCGATTGGCGGGTGGCAGCTGCTCCCAGCGTGCCTTGAGCTCGTCGTCGAGGGCCTGGAGGAAGGCGCGGACACGGTCGGTGGCGGTGTGGACGGCCGCGGCGACACGCTGGCGCTCGGTAGCGTTGGGCTCGCCGGCTCCGTCGGGCGTCGTGTCGTGCGGCGAGGGCTCGGCGATCGACTGGCGGAGGTGCTCGATGTTCCGGGCGATCTGCTCGCTGGCGGTGGCGGAGCCCCCGTCGGGCGGCGGCGCGGGGTCGGCGGGAACGCCGAGGACGATGGCCGCGGTGAGCGGCGCGGCGATCGCGAGCACCACGCCGAAGCTGGTGGCCATCGCGAATCGATAGAGCAGGACGCCCAGCAGGGCGCCGAGGACGAGGCCGATCGCGAGGCCGGCGTACACCGAGAGTGAATCGCCCAGCGCGGTGATGGGGGGGAGGAAGAACCCGGCGACGCCGCCCATGAGGGCGAAGGCGACAACGACCATCGGCTTGAGGACCTTGCGGCCGGCGCACCAGAGGATGAGGCCGGTGGCGAGCGCCAGGAACATGAGCAGGTGAGCGCCCCAGGGGAGGGAGCGGAGCTCCTGAACCATCTGGCCGCCGGAATCGATCAGCGCCTGGAACACGGGAACCTCGTGCCGCCCGGGTACAGTCTACGGCTCACCCTACGCCCCCTACTCGCGTCGGAGACGCACTCAGGGTTGTTCGGGAAAGGGGATGCGTGCGTTTCGCCGCGGGTTCGCGGCGGGGCTCCTTCAAGGCTGATCGACCCGATCGGCTTGCGGACTTCGGAGATCGTCGAGATGGCCAAACGAGCCCCGTATAAGAAGTGCCCGCCGGGGAGCACCAAGCAGGGGGGCGCCGGCGAGGGGGAGCTGGCGTCGCTGCGCGAGCGGATCAGCGCGATGGACCGGCGTCTGGTGGATCTTCTCAACCAGCGGGCGAGGCTGGTGGTGAAGGTCGGGAAGATCAAGAGAGAGAAGGGGATCCCGATCTACACGCCGCACCGCGAGGCGGAGGTGCTGAGCAGGGTGCTGGCGATGAACGCGGGGCCGCTGCCGGACCGGGCGATCGAGGGGATCTACCGGGAGCTGATGAGCGGGAGCTTCCGGCTGGAGCAGCCGCCGCGGATCGGGTACCTGGGTCCGGTGGGGAGCTTCTCGCACGTGGCGGCGGTGAAGCACTTCGGGACGTCGGTGGACTTCGAGGACCTGCACGCGATCGGCGGGGTGTTCACGGAGGTGGCGCGCGGGCACGTGGACTACGGGCTGGTGCCGATCGAGAACTCGATCGGGGGCGGGATCACCGAGACGCTGGAGGCGTTCCAGGAGCTGTCCTCGAGCGTGAACATCTACGCGGAGGTGCAGCTGGAGGTGCACCATGCGCTGCTGGCGAACTGCGCGCCGAGCCAGGTGCGGCGGATCTACTCCAAGCCGGAGGTGTTCACGCAGTGCCGCACGTGGCTGGCGACGCAGTACCCGGAGGCGGAGCTTGTGCCGGAGGCGAGCACGTCGGCGGCGGTGATGAGGGCGGCGAAGGAGTCGGAGCCGGGGGGCGCGGGGGGGAAGGCCGGCAAGATGGGGCGCGCCGCGCGCGGCGCGGCGGCGATCGGGAGCGTGCTGGCGGCGGAGATCTACGACCTCAACGTGCTGTTCGAGAACATCGAGGACCGGTCGAACAACATCACGCGGTTCTTCGTGATCAGCAAGCACAAGGCGCTGGCGACGGGGAAGGACGAGGACGGGCGGCCGGGGGACAAGACGTCGATCATGTTCGCGACGCCGGACCAACCGGGGGCGCTGGTGAGCGTGCTGGCGGTGTTCGAGCGCGCGGGGATCAACCTGACGCACATCGACAAGCGCCCGAGCGGGCGGAGCAACTGGGAGTACACGTTCTTCATCGATGCCGAGGGGCACATCGACGATCCGTGGTTCGGCGCGGGCGTGGCGCAGGCGCGCGGCCACTGCCGCGAGCTGCGCGTGCTGGGGAGCTATCCAAGATCGAAGCGGATTCTGTAGCGCGGCCGGGCCGGGCGCGAGCCGGGTCAGGGGATGGGGAAGTACCAGGGGAGGCCCTTCTTCTTAGCCTCGTCGCGCGCGTTCCGGAGGAAGGCGAGGATGCCGGGGTCGGTCGAGGAGCTGATTGTGGGAGGCGGGTTGAGCAGGGCGCCGACCTGCGGGGATCCGCCGGGAACCCGCTTGACGGAGACCTCGGTGTACTGCCCGACATGGAGTTGGACCGAGTTGGCAGGATCGAAGGTATTGAGGGCCGTGATGGAGCAGGCGGTGTTCTCGGGGCCGATGTAGAACACGCGTTCGACGGCGCTGTCGGCGTAGAAGAGCACCTGGTACTCGGTGTCGGCGGGGCATGGATCGGGCACCACGGCGCCGCCGGCGGTGCTCCCGGAGCTGAAGGTCCCGGCGGAGATCCAGTTGGTGTGGCCGATGGGCCAGCGGCCGCGGCTGATGACGTAGGAGTAGCCGTAGATAATCTCGAAAGCGGCCGACTCCTTGAGGGAGGGGTCGCTGTCGTCGAAATCGATCCTGGCTTCGGAGGGCTTGGTGGCCGAGGTCGTGTGCGAGGAGGGGTAGGGGCCGAACAGCATGGTTGAGGCGTGCCCCTTTCCGTCTCGGCGCTCGACGTGGAAGAGGAGGTCGTCGACGGTGACGTAGCCGCTGGTGGTGCGGGTGTGTTCGGTCGGGGTGACGGTGGTGACGCTGAGGATGGGGTTGTTGTGCGAGCCGAGGGGGGCGGTGGTGCAGCCCGGGAACGCGACGATGCAGATGAGCGGGATGAGCCATTTCATGGGTGGCGCCTGGATAAAGGAACTGGAGGCATGTTCGGCAGCGCGGAACTGCATGAAGTGGGAAGAGGTGCTTTGACGGGCGATATCAATGTTTCGCGTCGCGCTTCGTGTACTTTGCGACTCTGCCGCCGAGCTGGCGCACGTTCTCCAGCGCCGCCTCAACCTCTTTGCTGTTGGCTGGGCGAATCTGGTCGCCTTCGTCGGCGCCTATCAAGGACCAGCAGACAGAGGCGGCCTCGAGGTGCCTTGTCACTTCGATCAAGTCACCGAGATGCAGGATTCGATATGTCGGCGGATTCGTCGGAAACAGCACGGTGAGCGGGGCGTTCGGGTCGTCGCTCGCCGCGAAGACGACGGACTCGCGATCGTCCTCGGCGTAGAAGAGGACGGTCCGCTGAATATCGTCGTCCGCCGTGCCAAATCGGTGGTCTTTCAAGAAGCTGCCGGTTCCCGCCGCGAGCCAGCGTGTCCGGCCGATGGGCCAGCGTCCGCGACGCGTCACGCTTGCGAAGCCCGAGCACAGCTCGAACGACGCGGCCGCGCCGGCGGGGTTCGAGGGGTTGCGGTTGTCGAAGATGATCCTGCCCTGCGTCCAGTCGTTTCCGTGTTGGCGGGACGCGAGCGTAACCTGGTAATCCTCGGTGTTGGCGTGGCCGATGTCCCGCGTGATGTCGAACTTCTCGGCGGTGCCGTCCGTGGCGATGGAGTAGCCGGTGACGTGGCTCGTCCCGCCGGGCGTTATTGCCTGAACCGGCGGAGGCGGCGCCTTGCGCGTGGTTGCGCGATCGATCTGCGGCAGCGCCAGCAGGGCGAGCACGACGATGACGAAAAGAGGTCCGATCTTCATCGAGTTTCTCCTATTCGAGCTGTAGTCGGCGGACATGCGAGGTGGCGAGGAACACCACCGCGGAGACGAGCACGGCGCACGCGGGCATCGCGGGGTTGATGAGGTAGCGATCGGCGACGAACGCCGCGTAGCAGGCACCGGCCCCGAGAAGCGCGAGCAGCGCGGCGGCGGCCACGGCGCGGAGCATGCGCCGCCGCATGAGCAGGACGGCGGCCACGCCGCCCACGGCGCTGGCGCACAGGATGAGGATCTGACCCTGTTGCGTCGGGGTGCGAACCCATCGTGATTCCAGCAACGCGTCGATGGCGACCGCGTGTGCATGGCAACCGCAGACCAATCCCCCGCCGGCTCGCGCATGCCAGTCGTCCGTGTCGTGGCGCAGGTTGGCGAGGAGGACGATCCTGTCGCTCAGCTCGCGACCCAGTTGCTTGGCTGGTGTATCGAGCGCCCGGGAGAGTTCGATCGTCGATGCGTCCAAGGCGGTGTCGGAGGGAATACGGTCAAGCACCAGTTCGCCCACGTCGTACGGGGCCTCGAAGGGGCAGTCGACCTCGGAAGCCGGTTCGGTTACGCTCCTGGTCTGAGCCAGTGGGAACACCGCCGGCGCGAATGGGAACGCCAGAGCGATCCGGCCTGCGCCGAACGTGACCTTTATCGCGTCGGGGCGGTCCAAGAGATCGTACCGGACGTCGGTCCCCGGGTGCAGATGCGCCGCGACGGTCGCCAGGCTCAGCGATGGAAACGGCGCACCGTTCTCGCTCTGCTGGATCAGCGCGATCCTCCAGAATCCCAGCTCATCAACGGTGACGCGCGCAGCGCCCATTCGAGGACCAAGTTCCTGGAGCCGCGGCAGGAGCGTGACGCCGCCGCTTGCGGTCGGCCAGCAACTGAGTCCGAAGATCACGTCGGCCCGGCTCTGGAGCCTTCGGAGAGCCTTCTCGAAGGCGTCGTCCGCGCCCGGGACGCCCGAGGGTCCGGTCATGAACAGGTCGAGTGCGACGGTCTTGCACCCCGTGTCCACCAGGTGGTCGAGCGCGGCCGCCCAAACCATGCGCTGTGATTGGCCCTCGCCGAACCCCGCGCGCCCGGGGTCGAAGCCGTGCTCGCGGGCGATGGCCGCCAGATCCGTATGGTCGTCGATGGCGATGACGGTCGTGTGCTTCAACGGCTCCTCCGGCGCAGCGGCGGGCTGGAGCGACCGTTGGAACCATCGATTGACGCTGGTCCACTCGTAGACCAGGGGCACGCCGAAAGTGTCCACCAGCCACACCGCCAGCACGATGATCGGCAACGCGAAGGCCAGATCAATCGCGCCGGCGAACTTCAAGTGGCGGCGGATCGCCGCGGTCAACTGGGCTGCGTTCTCGTACCGATCCTGGGGGTCCTTTCTGAGCGACCTGAGAAGGATCCGCTCCAGGCGCGGGTGGAGCCCGGCCATCCTCCCGCGGGGCGGCACCGGCGGCTCGTGCCGGATGACGCGGCGGGCCTCGGTCTGGGGCACCGTGTTCGGGTCGGTCTCATACGGGAGTTGGCCGACGAGCAGCTCGTACAGGACCACCCCCAGCGAGTACACGTCGCTGCGGGCAGTGAGCGACTGCGGGTCGCAGGCGGGGTCGCACTGTTCGGGGGACATGTAGGCCAGGGTGCCCACCAGGCTGCCGTGCTCGGAGGGGAGCCGGGCGGCTTCGTCCTGGTGGCGCATGGAGAGGGCCAGGCCGAAGTCGATGACGACCGGCTCGTCGGCGTCGTCGACGAGGATGTTGGCGGGCTTGAGGTCGCGGTGGACGACGCCGTCCGAGTGGGCGCCCCCCACGGCCTCGCAGACCTTCGCGAAGAGCTCCAGGCGGGCGCGGGTGCGCATCCGCGGGTGGGCGGCGATGAACTCGTTCAGTCGCCGGGCGCCGGGGACGTACTCCATGACGAAGTAGGGGACGGGTGCTCCGGACTGCGGGTCGGGGGAGACGTCGAAGTCGTAGAGGCCCGCGATGCCGCGCCGGCGACGCAGCGAGGCGAGGATGTCCGCCTCCATCTTGAAGCGGTCGAGGGCGGTCTGGGAGAAGAGCGCTGGCCGGACCAGCTTGACGGCGACGGGGCAACGGAGCTTCTGGTCGTAGGCTTCGAAGACGACGCCCATGCCCCCGCCGCCGATCCGGCGGCGGATCAGGTAACGGCCCTTGGGGGGCGGGAACTCCGAACCGGGCGCGGGCTCGACGAACGGCGGGTCGAGCCTGACCCAGAGGGTCGTGCTGTCGTCCAGCGGTCCGGTTGGGGACTGAGACATCGGGTGCGCTTTCTGCTGCGGTCTCCTCGGCGGCAGTGGTCGGCGCCTTGGATCGGTGAACGTTCGGATGTCGACATACGAGGCACCGGTCGCCGTGACGGGCTGCGAAGCCGCGACGAATGGCTTCCGGCAGAGGGGCTGAAGAAGTGGTCAGAACCCCCGTGTGCCGCGGCTGCACAGGATACCCAATTGAGAGAGAGGCGGGAAGGACCCCCATCGGCGCGCGGAGAGCGGAGTTCGCCGATGCCGGGAGCCCTGGAGGGGGTCGGGAGAGGCCGAGTCCGCGCCGGCCCCAAGGGAGGGCTGCCGAGGAACTTCATCCGGCCCCGGGGGAATCCGGGAACTCTGAGAGGGCGGGGGAGTCTGTCGCCTGAAACCGGACGTCAGAAGCGTCCGTATGGGTCAGGCCCACGCCCCGAAAGCCCGGGGTAACTTGCGCGCGATCAATCCGGACAAGATGAAGAGTGTTGAGAGAGTCGCACCCGCGGTCGAGGAGGTTCTGCGCGCGTGCGGTGCCCGCCGGGTGCGCAACTTGCGGGCTCGGAGGCCAGCGGGTAGGCTTCGGGCAAGTGGGGATTTGGTGGATCGCCCGACCGACCGTTCGGCCGGGTGTTTGTGTCCCTACGGTTGGCCCGCTGGTGAAGCAGGCCGGCGATGAAGCGACCCGCACGGGGCGCATCGCCAAGACGGATCACGTTGAGCGCTAAACTGTGGCCCGCGGGAGCCCACCCGCGTCCCCAGAGCCGAGACAGGCAGGAGTCGCCATGAGCAAGACGAATCGCCCGTATCGCCCGTATGTCCGTCCGCGTCGCGCCGGGTCGAAGGGCGCCGGTCCGGCCGGTGGGGCGGCGGGCCTGGCCTCCAGGGCCGGCCAGGGTGGAGGGGGATTCGGCCAGCAGCGGTCGTCGATCGACGTGCTCGATCCGCGGAAGCTGCTGTTCTCGCTGACGGTCACGGCCAACGACGTGAACCCTGCGACCGGGCTGGGGACGGTCACGGCGCAGTTCGGGTACGTGGCCCCGTTCCTGTTCAGGCCGCTGCCGTTGCCGAACGCGAGCCCCGACGAGGTAGTGACGGAGGACTTCGACGACGAGATGGGGCCGATGGCGCCGTGGACGATGAACCTGCCGCCGACGCCGCCATCGGGCACGTTCTTCCTCCAGTCGGACATCCGCATCCGGTACTCGACGATCTCGGCGACGCCGGTGATCCTGACGCCGGATCCGGGCAGCGGGATGATGGATCAGGACCTCGCGGTGACGCTCTCGACCAACGACAACGTGTCGTTCGAGTTCTGGCAAGGTGCGACGACGATGACTCCGCGGATGCGGATCGCGAGGAGCGCGACGACGACGATTGTCGGGCTGAACGTGGACCCGACGATGGGCAGCCGGATCGAGTTGCTGCGCGACGGGGCGGTGGTGCGGACGATCCTCGGGGCGCAGCTCAACGGGATCCGGCAGGCGGTGCAGGGGGAGCCGGATATGTTCCGGTACACCCTGACGGCGAACGGAGGGTTCGACTCGTTCCGGGTTTCCAGCGCGGCGCTGCCGCCGGACAACTCGACCTACTTCGACAACTTCACCATAGAGGAAATCACCGAGACGCTCCCGGGGGGACGGTTCACGGACTTCACGGGTACCCGGATCTTCGGCGCGCAGGCGGTGCTGACGGGCCCGGTGGGGGCGTCGGCGCGTTTCCTGGACCTGTACGGGCGGGAGATACTGGAGACGATCTTCCTGGACGCGCCGGAGGGCGTGTCGGTGCCGGACGTGGACCGGAACGACGACGGGGTGCCGGACTTCAACGATGGCTTGGGGAGCGTGGTTTTGACGGGGGTGAACCAGCAGTCGGTGTTGAGCATGTGGGGCGGGACGATCATGTCCACGGCGATGCCGCCGTTCGTGCTCGCGGGCGTCACCGGCCTGTTCGACAACTTCGAGCAGGCGGGCTTCGGCTACGGGGTCGCGCGCATGCCGCCGGACATGCCGCCGGTGCTCGGTCTGCCCCCGGGGCCCGGGTCGATCATCCTGGGCAGCCCGATCGTGCGGGACAACTCCAGCCCGGCGGCGTACCTGAGCGAGCGCGTGGCGGACCTGTTCCCGGGGGTGGGCGGCGGGGTGGTGGGCGCAGGGTTCAGCATCCCCGACGGGGATTGGTTCGTGCGCCCGGACCAGGGAATCTTCGTCCCCAACAACGAGACGATGGGTTCCGTGCTGGTGCACGGCATTCTGCACGGCTCGTCGCAGTTCTCCGGGGCGCTGGGGCGGTTCAACGTGGGGCTGATGCCGGGGTCGCTGTCGGTGAACGGCGATCTCGGGCAGCTCGCGGTCGGCTCCGACGCGGGGATGTGGGTGCGCGACGACCTGATGACCCCGGTGAACCTTCCCACGCCGGTGAACGAGACGCACGGCGAGATCCACGTGGGCCGGACGGTCGGCCAGCTCGCGATCGCCGGGCGGTCGGCCATCAACGTCAGCGTCGCGGGCGACATCAACAACACCGCGCGCCAGGCGTTGAACTTCCTGGATTATTCCGAGCAGGAGGTGGTCTACGGCATCAACCCGGCGCTGATGGAGCTCGCGGCGGTCAACGCGACCCTGTTCGCCACCGCCCCCGGCCAGCAGGCGGTGGTCTTCGGCAACCGCCTGATGCGGAACGACTCGATCACGAGCGCCGAGTACATCGGCTACAACGCCGCCGCGGTGCGTATCTCGGGCCAGCTGGGCCTCCAGGACCCCGTGAACACGAACGAGGACGCGGCGGATGTGTACGCGTTCGCGGCCGACGGCTCGACGGACGTGGTGATCGAGGGGAGCTTCGGCGCGTTCCTGCCCACGTTCGGCGGCTTCCTCGGCTTCCGGGGGCTGGGGTTGTACGCGCGCATCGTGGACCGCGACGGGCGGGTCGTGGCCGCCTCCAGCGCCCCGGACATCTCCGGGCGCAACGCCGGCGTCGGCACCATCCGGTTCCGCCCGGATCACCCGGACGTGTACTACGTGGTGGTCGGCGACCTCCCCGACGGCAACTTCGCCAGCGGCTCGGCGTACCAGCTCACGCTCAGCGGGATGGCGCCGACGACGTTCGGCTCGTACCGCTCGGGCGCGGCGACGGGGAACGGCGGCGGGGGGCTCCAGCCCAACGTGATCTCGCTCGGGTCCGGCTCGATGGGCTCGCTGCGCGTCGGCACCGGGTATTTCTCCAGCACGGGCGGGGAGAACGACACCACCGAGGTGCTGAACAACAACCTCAACGCCGACGATCTCCTCCAGTTCAACCAGTGCTCGATCAGCATCCCCGGCAACCTGTACAACATCACCGCGGGCTCGGACGTCAACGGCGCGCAGATCTTCATCGGCGGCGACCTGGGCGGGTTCGTCACGGGCCTGGCGCCGGCGGCGGGCGTGGGCGTGACGGAGGGCGACTTCACGAGCCTGGACATGACCGTCGGCGGCAGGATCGGGCTGCTGGACGTCAAGGGTGGGATCGGCATCGACCAGGACGCGGACCCGGACGCGCGGGGCGGAATCGTGACGATCCGGACGGGGTCCGCGGGCGGGTCGGGGAGCATCGGCGTGATCTCGGTGGGGGCGTACATCAGCGCCGCCGCGTTCACGCTGAACACGCAACCCGGCTCGACGATCGACGCGTTCCTGGTCGGCACCAACAACGGCGGGGCGGGGACGGATTTCCCGTCGGAGATCCGCGACGGCCAGCCGTTCATCCACATGGGTCCGGGCTCGGACCTGCGGTTCGCCGATTTCGCGCTCATCCAGCGCGCGGGCGACCCCGACGCGCGCACGCCGCTGGCCTTCGGCCAGACGCTCCAGCTCACCGACGATGCCGGCGCGACGGTGCGCCTGCGGATCGTCGGCGGGACGACCGCGGCCAACGTGACCTCCAGCGCGCTCATCCGCGTGCTGCCGATCGACGGGTCGCAGGGCGTGGCGATCGCCCGCATCGACGTGACGCTCAACGGCGGCGCGAGCCTGCAGATCGACGGACTCACCCCCGGCGTGGCCTCGATCGGGCGGATCAACGTCACCACCGACGGCACGGGCGGCTCGACCATCATCATCGGCGGCAGCCTGACCGAGATCGACGTGTGGCGGATCGACCAGGTCGCCGGCGCGGCGCTTGCGCAGGTGAGCAACCTGACGCCCCACGGCGACATCGTCGCTATGGACCTGCAGGCGCTCAACACGCTGCGGATCGGCACCGGCGACCTCGGGCGCACGCAGACGCATGGCATCGGCCCCACGCTGCTGGGGCCGTTCCTCGGCCTGCAGCGCGGGCTGAACCAGACGCTGCGCGGGCCGCTGGGGATCAGCGGCGCGGCGATCGATCCCCCCGGCGCCCCGCCGGACTGGGACGGCTCGATCTTCACGCCCGTCGCGGTGACCGACTACACGGCGCCCTCGCCGCTGGAGGACCTGGGCTCGCCGCTGGACCCCTACCTCAACGGGCTGGTGGTGCGCACGGGCGACGTGACGCTGGTGAGCGTGGGCGGGGCGATCGGGGACGTGATCCTGCAGCAGGGCCACCTGATCACGCTGACGGCCAACGCCGACAACATCTCGGCGCTGGGCGACTTCGACGGGATCATCGGGAATATCTACGCCCCGGTGATCGGGACGGTGGACGTGGGCGACGGCCTTCTGGGCGAGGGGCCGGGCCCGTTCGCGACCGCGGGCATCTTCGCCGAGGACGACATCGTCCGGGTGGTCGGCTCGCGCCGGCCGGGCCTGGAGATCAACGGTCTGATCATGGCGGCGAACATCGTCGCGGCGCCGCGCGTGACGATCGGGACGACGGTGGTGTTCCCCACCCCGCTGGCCGTCACCGGCATCGGCCAGGTGGACGTGCGCAACGGGAGGTACAACAACGCGCTGATCTACGCCGGCCCGCTGGACGACTTCTGGCAGTCGCTGCGGGTGACGGACATGAACTACGCGAGGGGCGACGTGTCGGTGGTCAACGGGGTGCTCACGGACATGTTCCGCACCGCGGTGCAGGCGCGCAACATCGGGGCGATCACCCTCCAGGCCGGCGCGTTCGACGCCTCCTTCGTCGACGCCACGGGGAACATCGGCAACGTCTTCGCGGCCGAGTTCCGCAACACCACCCGCGACGGCGAGCCGGTGGAGTTCCGTGAGAACACCATCCGGGCCACCGGCAACCTGGCGTCGGTCGTCGCCTACAACCTCGCGGGCGATATGGCCGATCTGGTCATCGACATCGGGGGCTCGATCACCGGCGGCGTCTCGGCCCGCAACCTCGTCCGCGTCGACCTGCAGGTGGACAACACCGTCCAGGAGGTCTTCGCCGCCAACGACGTCCGTGCCGTGAACGTGAACGCCGGGCGCCTCATCCGGATCTTCGCCACCAGCGACATCCGCTCGACCTCGGTGAACGTCGCCGGGCCCATCATCCAGGTCCTGGCCGGGCAGAACATCACCTCCTCGCACTTTGCCTCCACGGGGCCAGACGGCCAGATCAACCTCATCCAGAGCCAGTTCTTCCTCACCGGCGAGATCTCCTCCTCCGGCCCGATCGGCACGATCACGTCGGTGCGGGGGGATGTCATCGGGAGCATCGTGACCACCGACGGCGACGGCTCGATCCAGCTCCTCAACGCCGGGCACGACCTGCTGGTCTCCACCGACATCGCCGGCGACGTGGTGCAGATCTCCGCCGGGCGCAACATCGGCCAGCAGGGCGAGCCGCGCGGCAGCCGCGTCATCAACGTCCAGCAGAACCTCACCAATATCCTCACGCCCAACGGCCAGATCTACACCGACGTCCGCGTCGGCGAGTCCATCACGGGCGTGATCCGCAACGGGCGCGTCGCGGCCCTGCCGGGCAACGACCAGGTCTCCAGCGCGACGTTCGTGGCGTACGGGCGCATCAACGCGTTCCAGCTCAACGGCGATTTCAACGGCAGCATCATCAGCGAGTCGGGCGGGATCGGCAGCGTCCAGATCACGAGCGGCTCGTTCCGGCCGGGCAACCGCATCGAGGCCCACGACGGGTCGATCGACTCGGTCGTCATCATCGGCGGGCACCTCATGGGCGACATCATCGCCGAGGAGACCATCGGCTCGATCCAGGTGCTCGCGGGCGCCGACGGGTTCTGGGGCGACATCGGGATCAACCCGTTCCTGTCGCAGTTCAACCCCTTCGACTCGCTGCGCAACCAGCTCCCGTCGGGCGTCGCGGCCGACAACACGTACCAGGGCCCGGCGATCCGCGCCGGCACCAACATCGGCCTGATCCAGGTCGAGCGCGGCTCGATGTGGGAGACGTCGATCATCGCCGGCCACTCGGTCGGCCAGGTCCGCGTCGCGGGCGTCATCATGGACAACAACCCCGGAGGTCCGGGGCTGGGCGGGTTCATCGTCGGCGGCGACTCGGTCGGAATCGTGGACGCCGGCGCCCTGACTCGCAACGTCATCATCCTGGCCGGCGTCACCGACCTCGGGGCCGACGGGACCCCGGGCGGCGTCGGCGCCAATGCCGACACGGTGCAGTTCGGCCGCATCGGCGACCTGACCTTCCACGCCGACACGAACGTTGTGATCATCGCATCGGGCATCAATGCCGGCCCGGACGGGCTGTACGACAACGCGGACGACGCGGTGGCCAACGGCATCTCCTCCGTCAACTCCGTCACTGTTACCGGCGTCGCGACGAATTCGTTTGTCTTCGCCGACAACGGCATCGGCCCCACCTCCGCCGGGATCGTCCGGGGCGGGCCGGGCCTGCACCAAGCCGAGCCCAACAAGGTCATCGAGTTCGTGCCGCCGGCGTCCGAGCAGGTGCCGGCGCTGGGCCTGGCCTTTACGACGGCCGCGGGCGAGACGGGCACCATCACCCTCACCGGGCCGGGGCAGGCGTACTGGAACGCCACGCTGGGCCGCCTGGCGCTGATCAACACGACGCTGGTCTCGACCCTGGTGGTCTCGACCAACCAGAACCAGCTGACGAACTTCACCGTCATCAGCAACGACGGCTCGTCGATCGGCCTGGCGAGCATCCGGGCCAACCTCGTCGGGAACTCCAACTTCTACTTCGACGGCTACGTCGGGTTCGTCGAGTTCGGCGGGCTGAACATGACCGGCTCGATCGGGGCCGGCAACGACATCGGCGCACTCGTCGTCGGCCCGATCACGCGCGGCACGATCGACGCCAACCACATCCAGTCGATCGTCGTCGGCGGCGACTTCGGCACGCGGAGCCAGACGGGCGAGGCGAATATCCGCCTGCTCTCCGGCGGGTCGATCGTCATCGGCGGTAACGACTCGGGGCTCATCAGCGTCAAGCGCGACCTGGGCTCGGTAAACGTGGCGGGCGCGATCGACCGGGGCGCGATCCGGTCCGGGCGGTCGATCGGCCTGCTGCTGGGCGCCTCCATGTCCGAGTCGCGCGTGTCGGCCCGCAACGACGTGAGCGTCGTGCGGATCAACGGCGACGTGTTCGACTCGTTCATCTACGCCGGGGCCGACCTGGGCTCGGACGGAGCGTTCGGCGGGACGGGCACCGCGGCCGACGTGGTCACCAACGGCAACATCTCCTCGGTGTTCGTCGGCGGGAACTTCCTTGAGTCCGACATCGCCGCGGGCGTCTTGCGCGGGCCCGACGGGTTCCTGGGCACGGCCGACGACGAGATCGACGAGGGCCACTCCAACATCGGGCCGGTCACGATCGCCGGCTCGCTGGTGGGCTCCACGTTCGACTCCGAGTCCTACCGCGTCGTCTCCAACGGGACGGTGGGCACGGTGCGCGTGGCCGGCCAGCCGTTCAGCGGGCAGGGCAACTTCCGCGTCAACCGCATCGACGCCCGGCCCAACGCGCTGCGCGTCATGGACCTGAGCGTCACCGAGGACAGCCGCGTCTATACCGCCCGCATCACCTTCAACCAGCCGGTCGACCAGAGCACGATCTCGGCGGCCCTCAACGTCTTCGAGGTCCGCAACAGCGGGGCCGTCACCATCCGCCTCTCCGAGGATGTCGACTACTCGGTCACCTACGACGCCAGCACGAACTCGGCGCTGGTGACGTTCTCCCGGACCGTGACCGAGCGGTCGCTCCCGCAGACCAACGGCCTCCCCGGGCCGGGCGTCTACCGCTTCAACCTGGACGCGAGTATCCTCCGCGGCCAGACGCAGAACGCCCTCCTGGACGGCAACGGCGACGGTGTGCCGGTCCCGGGCGATAACTTCTCCGGCGACGCCATCGTCGGCGACGCGGGCGACAAGCTCGTCAACAACACCGTCGTCACCGGCGGGCACACGATCGATTTCTACGCGGCCACCGACCTGAACCTGGTGATGGACAACAACTTCACCCCCGACGGCCAGCCCGACGTCAACAGCACGGTCATCATCCGCGGGACCATCGGCGACCACCAGGACCAGGACATCAACCTCTTCCGCGCCGCGGGCGACGTGGACCTGTACCGGATCACGCTCCGCGCCGGTCAGATCCTGCGTATGGGCGCCATGCAGGGCGTGGCCCAGCTCGCCGACCGCGAGCTCCTGGACCTCAACGGCCAGCCCCTCACGGGCACCAACGCCATGGCCCAGCAGCTCCCCGGCGAGCCCGGCGACGTGTCCGACCTGACGTTCGAGCAGCAGTTCCTCATCAAGCAGACCGGCACGTACTTCATCGGCGTCGCCTCCAACTTCGCGCTCGTGAACGTCGCCGACCCGAGCAACGTCGCCAACATCTCCACGCTCCCCGGCGCCACGGGCGGCTACAGCTTCACCGTCCGGGTGTTCGACGACGGCGACACGGGCTTCGCGGGCGACACGGACTCCGGCAACGGCGTGGGCGTGATGAACGCCCCGGCGCCGTCGGCCTTCGCCGGGTCCGACGGCCTGCTCAACACCGCCGACGATCGCGCATCGCTGACGACGGGCCTGTACACCTTCACCCTCAGCGCCGGCGCCGACGGCGTCAGGGGCACGGCCGACGACCTGGTCTCCGGCACAAACGGCTCGGGCATCACCTCGCAGCGCACCAGCGGGCCGGACGGCCTCTTCGGCACCGCCGACGACCGGATCATCTCCTTCGTCGGCGCCTCCATCGGCGAGGGCGGCTTCGCCGGCGTGCCCACCGACGTCATCCCCGACGTCGACGTCTTCCACCTCAACAACGGCGATCCCATCCTCCCCGGCACGCACATCCGGGCCACCCTGCAGCTCACCGAGCTGGGCTCCAACATCGGCCTCTCGCCCAACCCCACGGTGCTGGACCTCCGCGGCGACGTGCAGTTCGCGCTCTTCGAGACCTCGACCTCCGTGGGTGTCGACGACGCGCTGCTGGTGGCCTCGCCCACCGACGTGCTCCCCGTCGGCGGCACGCCCAACACCGTCACGACCGACGGCATCACCAGCTATGGCTACGACGCGAGCGGCGACTTCTTCATCGACTTCATCGTCCCCGGGCGCCAGGGCATCCCCGGCGCCACGCCCGCCAAGTACGCCCTGTACATCCAGGGCGCTATCCGCTCCGACTACAGCCTCGAGATCATCACCCAGGGCGTCACCATCCCGACGCGCTCCACGCAGAACATCCTGCTGGAGACCCACGGCGGCACCATCGACTGGCTCGAGGCGGGACGCGGCGTGACCACTGACTTGGGCGCCTTCCGCACCTCCGTCGTCGGCTTCTCCGGCCTCATCGGCGCGCAGACCGTCGACAACTACGTGCTGACCAGCCTGCTCTCCAGCCTGGACGACATCTTCACGGCCGCCAACATCGACATACGCCTCTCCACCAACCCCGCGGCCTTCGAGGGGCAGGACTTCTCGACGGTCTTCCTCACCGGCAACAACGAGCCGACGGCGTTCTTCAACAACGGCACGTTCGGGGCGTCCCAGCACTCCGACCCCTTCAACGCCGACCGCAACGACGAGGCGGTCGTCTTCATGCCGCAGCTCAGCGTGCTGGGCAACCCGCCCACCCGCGCCGGCGTGGACAGCTTCGTGCAGTCGCTTACCGCCGCCGTCGCGCGCCGGGTGGGCGAGCTGGTGGGCCTGCGGACGCTCGACGACGCCAGCGCGCCGGCGACGGAGCCGATGGGGGCGACCTCGGTCGAGAACGTGCCCGGATCGCCGTACCGCTTCTCCAACGCGACGGTCAATCTTTCGGCCAACTTCGACGCCCTCGCCGACACCAACTTCTTCCTGGGCCAGCAGAGCAGCGGCGACCTCCTCGACAGGATCCTGGCCGCGAGGTTCTGATCCCTCTGCTCCGGGCAGCCGTCCACAAACCCCGAGCCCGCGGCCGGCAAGCCGCGGGCTCTATTCATGAGGGGGCGCCCTCCGCCTCAGCCCCTGGCGCACGCCGCATCGCGCGGTGCGCCGGCGCGGTTCCATGGCAGCTTCGCGACGATGAGCGCCAGGCCGCAGGTCCCGGTGGCGCCGGCGAAGAGCAGGCCGGTGCCGAAGAAGGCGCTCAGGGAGAGGAACCACGGCGAGACCAGCACCCCCAGGGCGGTGCCGGCAAGGACGCCGGCGCCGATGATGATCTGGACCTGGCGCATGACGCTGATCGCCGGGCCGCGCCCGATCTCGGTCGGCAGGCCGGATTTCTTCCAGGCCTCGATCCCGCCGGCGATGCACGCGACGTCGGTCTGCCCGGCGGCGATGAGGCGTTCCCGGGCCTCGGCCGCGCGCGTGCCGGAGCGGCAGTGCAGGAGGACGCGGGCGGCGCCGTCCCGGTGCAACCGGGCCGGATCAAGCCCCGAGAGTGGCACGAGCCGGGCGCCGGGGATGTGTTCGCGCGCGTACTCGTCGGGATCGCGGACGTCGATGAGGAGGGTGTGGCCCTCGTCGAGCCAGGCCTTGGCGGTCCTCGGATCGACTTCTCGGAGCTGGGTTGCGGTGCCGGTCATGGGGTGCATCCTTTGCTGATCCGGAATGCTTGGCGAGCGCCGCGGCGCGGCCACCGGGGAAACCTCCCTGACTTGGTCCATCGGCCGACGTTCACCCAATGATCTTGCGCCGCTGGCTGACGTAGTCCCAGAGGACGAAGCGGTCCAGGTCGCGCCCGCCGGTGAAGAAGACGCGCCCTTTGGTGGCCTGCGCCATCCGCTGGGCGAACTGTACATCCTCGTGAGACTGGGCCCAGTTGGGCAGGAGGAAGATGTTGATGCAGATTCCCTCGCGGGCGCAGAGCATGGCCTCGCGCATGGTGGCCTCCTCGGTGCGGGGGTCGGGCGGGTAGAGGAGGTAGAGGTGCTGGTCCTCGAAGTGAGCGGTGGGAAGGCCGTCGGTGAGAAGGATGACCTGCCGGTTGGGCGTGTCCTGCGCCCCGAGAAAGCGGCGGGCGAGCTGGAGGGCGCGCTGGATGTTGGTGAAGTGCTGCGGGATCCGCGACTCGGAGACGTTGGGATCGCTCATGTCCGCCCGCAGCCGGACGGACGGGCTGGAGACGCTCACGGGGCGGGGCAGGAGGGAGGCGATCTCCGAGATGTGGCGGGCCCTGGCGAACGTGTACACCTCGATGAACTGCACGAAGTCGCCCGGGTACTCGGCGCGGATCAGCCCGTCCAGGGCCAGGCCCATGCGCTTGACGTTGATGTACTGCCCGTCGTAGCGCATGGATCCGGACATGTCCAGCAGCACGCAGGTGGCGCACTTGGGCGTGTTGCGGGTGAGGTGGATATCGATGTCGCGGGGAGAAGGCGCAAGTGGAGCGGAGAGGCCGAGGGGCAGAGTGGAAGAGTCCGTGGGCTGATCTTCCTTTGCCCCTTCGCCCCGCTGCCCCTCCTCCCCTTGCCTGAAGATCGCGTTCACCACCGTCTGCGGCACGTCCATGTGCACCACGCTGTCGCCGAACTCGTACGGCTTGGTCCTGGTCAGCTCGACGGCCCCGTCGCCGACGATGGCGCCCTCGTGCCGGCCCGAGCGTGCGGCCTGCAGCGTGCTGAAGATCTCCTCGAGCAGCCTGCCCTGGAAGAGCCTGTACGCCTTCGGCGTCAGGCGGTACCCGTCGCGGGTGCGCTCCAGCCCCTGCAACTCGGCCTGCTGGCGGAGGTAGTCCTCGATCTGCTGACGCAGCTGGTTGAGCCGCTCGATATCGCCCGGGTCGGCGTACTGCGAAAGCTCCTCGAGATCGATGATGCCGATCCGGGCGTTCTTCATCGCCTCGCGGAGCTGCTCGAGCAGCTTGTCGATGGTCTCCAGCTCCTGCTTGACCTCGAGGGCCTCGGGCACGGTGAGGGGCTCCCGCCCCGTGAACTCGTAGTTGCCGGCCAGCTCGTCAACCTGGTACTTTTCGCCCAGCCGCTGCATGAGCCGCAGCAGGGCGCGGGCGAAGTCGGAGTGCTCGTCCTTCTGGCGGTACCACAGGCGCTCCAGGTCGCGGAGCTGCTCGGCGCGAGCGGCCCTGTCGAACTCCGGGCGCTGCTGGGCGGGCGGTTGAGGCGTTTCCTTGAGCTGGCGCTGGTATCCCTGGGCCGCGCGGCCTTGCGCGGAGTCGGCCTCGTACTTCTCGAGGATCTTGCGCTTCCGCTCCTCCAGCATCGCGATGAGCGAGTCGATGCTCGGCCCCAGCCGGGGGAACATCGACGGATCGATCCGCACCGCGCGGGCCAGCTCCTCGTCGGTCAGGTCGCGCGTGTTGCCGTACATCAGCATGTGCTCGAAGGCGCCGGAGGCGATGTCCGGCGGCGGGGCGGTGGGGGAGGGAAACTCCTTGGGGTCGTACTTCTGGTAGCTGTGGATCAGGCCGCCGAGGGCGGGCGGGGGCCGCTGGGAAGGAGGCGTGTCACCGGGGTTGTGCCGGGGGTGGTTCATGGGGGGAGGGAAGGGGGGGATCAGCGGGGCGCCAGCGTCGCCGCCTTGAGCTTGAGGAGTGGGTGGGTCCGGATCTCCGACGCGTCCCTGGCCGAGAGTGTTCCTTCGGGCATGCTCGTGACCTTGGCGCGCAAGGCCTCCTTCTGCGCCGCCAGATCGGTCCCGAGCCGGGGTTTGATCCGGTCCACCAGGGCCGCGGCCTGTTTCTTCGTGATCCGCGAGGAACCGTCGGCCTCGGGCGCCAGCAGCTCCTTGAGCGTCTCCGTCGTCGCCTCGTTGGCCCCCGCCTGCCTGAGGTCGTTCTTGACGGGCGCGGGGTTGAAGCGGGCCACGCCGGCGACCTGGGCCGCGGCCCCGACCACCAGCTCGATGATGACGACCTGGAAGAGGCGTTGCTGCTGCTTCCTGTCCGCGAACTTCACCCACCCCACCAGCGAGAGGCAGGTCGTGATGACCGTGAAGACGAAGGCGCCGACGAAGGTCCAGCCGATGACGAGTTTCATCAGGTCGTCCATGATGGGTCTCCTCAGGTCTGGTACTCGATCCTCCCGTGCCGCTGGGCCCGCGAGACCTTGTCGCTCGCCCATAGGCCGGCGAGCACGAACTCCACGCACGACGCCCGCACGGCGGGGTCCCTGGAAGCGTTGACCTCGAAGGCCTTATCCCACACCGGGGGCACGCGCTTGAGGAGCTTCTCATAGTGCGCCGAGGGGAGCATGTCCCCGACCTCGACCTTGACGCCCTTGGAGAAGATCTCGGAAATCTCGGCGAGCCCGTTCTCCTGCACGTACTCGGCGAAGACGTTCTTGATCGCCTCGGCGCAGATCGAGTCCAGCACCTGCCTCTCGCTGAGCTGGTGGCTCCCCATCATGTCCAGCTCGAGTTTGCCGATCGCCGAGGAGTGGAAGTGGGCCAGGTCGCTGATGCGGGGCACCGCCGGCCCCCCCTCCCCCAGGCGGATGGCCCGCTGCCGGGCGGAGGCGACCATGGTGCGGTAGTTGGCGATCGAGAAGCGGGCCGAGACGCCGGAGGCGTGGTCTACGTACTTGCTCTTGCGCGCGACCGTCGACATCTCCTCGACGATCTCCTTCATGAACCGCGGCACCACGACGGGGAACTCGCCCCCGGTCTCGATCGCCGCCTCCTGCTCCATGATGGCGATGCCCGTGTCGCGCTCGCGGGGGTAGTGGGTCTGGATGGTGGAGCCGATGCGGTCCTTGAGCTGGGGGATGACCTTGCCGGAGCGGTTGTAGGTGGTGGGATTGGCGGAGAAGAGGACGAGGATGTCCAGGTCGAAGCGGATCGGGTAGCCGCGGATCTGGACGTCGCGCTCCTCGAGGATGTTGAAGAGGCCGACCTGGACCTGGTCGTCGAGGTCGGGGAGCTCGTTCATGGCGAAGATCCCCCGGTGCATGCGGGGGATGAGGCCGAAGTGCAGGGCGTCCTCGGCGGACATGCTCGTGCCGGAGATGAGGCGCGCCGGGTCGATCTCGCCGATGATGTCGGCGAACTTGGTGCCGGGGGCGAGGCGCTCGGCGTAGCGCTCCTCGCGCGCCCACCAGGCGATCGGCGCCCTCTCGCCGTGTTCCTCGAGGAAGCGGCGGCCCCGCGTGGTGATGGGCTTCAGCGGGTCCTCGTGCACGGGGCACCCGCCGGCGGCGCCGGGGATGTCCAGGTACGGCACCACGGGGTCCAGGAACCGCACCAGCATCCGCATCAGGCGTGACTTGGCCTGCCCCTTCTCGCCCAGGAACAGGATGTCGTGCCCGGCGAGGATCGCGTTGACGATCTCGGGAATGACGGTGTTCTCGTAGCCGACGATGCCGGGGAAGAGGTCGCCCCCCCCGTCGCCACCGCCGCCGCCCACCCCCGTCCCGCTCCCCAGGCGGAGCGCGCCGATGAGGTTCTCGCGGAGTTCGGTCTTGACAGGTCGAGACCGATAGCCGCTCGAACGGAGTTGGCCGAGGGTTGCGGGGAGCGGATGGGCGCCGGACATATCCGATCGTATCGCTGCCGGACGATCGTGCGGAGCGAGCCGTCCGCGCCCACATCAATGCCCCACCACAACGTTATCGAAGAGCTCTGCGCGTTCGTGGGGCTGCATCGTCACGTGCCGCGGCCGGTAGGATGGGTTGATGCAGCCGTTGCCACCGTGGGCGTGGGCATACTGGTCCGGCGCGATCGCGCTGGGGGTGATCGGCGCCGGGCTGCTGCTGTGGGCGCTCTTCTGGGATCGCTCACGTGGGCGTCGTCGCTGCCCGGGGTGCTGGTACGACATGAGCGGGGCACCGGCACTACTTCCTTCGTCGGCTCCAGTTTCCGGCGCACCGGCCGGCGCGTTCAGGTGCCCGGAGTGCGGGCGCGAGATGAAGAGCGAGCGGCGGCTGAACGGGACTCGTCGTCGGTGGCGGTGGGCCGGTGGCGCGTTCCTCATGCTGCTCGGGGCGTGCGCACTCTGGATCACGCCGATCGCGGGCCGGGTGGCGTGGTGGAGCTATACGCCGACGAGCGTGCTGATCCTCCGCGCGCCCTGGAGGGGTGAGTTTGCCAGCCAATCCGATGGTTGGCTCCGCGCTCGTCTCAGCGACGGCAAGGTCTGGGAGTGGCAGAAGCGGTGGATCCGGGATCGCTGCATGACCCGGCTCGCGACGGCAAGGGAACCTACGGACCTGAGCCAGGCGATGGACCTGCTCAGGACGATCGGTCCGGACGCTGTGGGGGCCGTGTCGGCGGTGCTCCCCTTGCTCACGCACGAGGATTGGGATGTGCGGCTGGCCGCGTGGGTGACGCTCGCCCGGATCGGCGTGCGCGACGAGAACGCCGTGCGGACGATCAACGACATGTTGATGGATCCGGCGAGCGATGCGATCGTTCGCCAGATGGTGGTGCAGTACCTGACCCGCAACGGCGCGGCGTCCGCCCCGGCGGTGCCGGCGCTGATCGAGGTCATTCAGCGGCCGGAGCTGCACGCGGCGCAGGATGGCTTTGTCCTCGGCACGGCGACACTGGCACTGGGAAGGATCGGGCCGTCGTCGTCGGCGGCGCTGCCGGTGCTGCGGGTCATGGCTGATGATCCGACCGAAACGGCGCGACGGCGGTACGCCGCGCTCCTGTCGATCGCGCTGATCACGGGCGATGTGGCTTCCGAGCTCCGGTTCCATGTGCGGATGCTCAAGAGCCCGGAGCTTGCGCTGCGGCGCGAGGCGATCACGTTCCTGCATGACTATGACATCTCCGAGAACGGCCTGGAGGCGGTGCCCGCGCTGCTCGATGCGATGGGGGACACGGACACTCAGGTGCACGACGGGGCCGAGTCGGCCCTGCGGGCGATGTTGGCGGCGAACCCGCGTGCCGGGCCGGCGCTCGCGCGAATCTCGGGAGGAGCGGACGTGTTGATGGCCGAGCGTGCGGCGCGCGTGATCAAGGCGGGGCCGCTTGTGGCGGGCTTTGTGGGGATGTCGGTGCCCGCGCCGGCGCCGCCGCCCGGCGCGAAGCCCGCTCCCCCCGCGCCGCCCGACACGGCGACGCCGCTTCCGTGAGGGATCGACGCCCGGGGGTGAGTCTCTCCCAAGTCCGCGGCGTCCATCGCGCGGCTATCCATCACGACGGGCGACGGGTGTCGCCTGAGACGTAATGGCCGAATCGGCAACCGGGCGCGTGCCCCGCGCGTATGAACCGATGTGACGCAGTACCTCTTCCCCGGCCCTGATTGGGCGTGCTACCTCGTGGGCGCGATCGCCGGCGCGCTCGCGCTGGGCATCCTCGTCTGGGCGCTCTTGCGCGACCGCTCACGCGGACGGAAGCGCTGCCCCAGATGCTGGTACGACATGAGCGGGGTCCCCCCTTCCTCTCCCACTCCCTCTCCCCCGGCGGGCGCATCGGCTGGCAGGGCCGGGCTCAAGTGCCCCGAGTGCGGGCACGAGCCGCGCACTGAGCGGGCGCTCCTCAAGACCCACCGGAGGTGGAGGTGGGTCCTCCTCGCGGCGCCGCTCTTCCTCTATGCGTGCGTCGTGCTGCTCGTGCCGGATGCGCGCGAGAACGGCTGGGCGCACCGACTGCCGACGGCCGTGCTGGTGCGGCTGTACCCCTGGGCCGACCTGTCCCGCGGCGTAAAACAGATCAACTCGGTCGATCGTCCGGTGCTTATGGAGCTGCTGCTCCGCACCGAAGGTGGGATGAGCTTGGGCGCCCGACGGGCTCTTGCGGCGAGGTGCCTGCGCGAACTGGGCACGCAGAACGACACGCTGCGGCGGCGCGACGCGTACGTTCTGATCGGGGCGTGCGGGCGGGGCGTCGTGCCGGCGGGCACGCTCATCGACCTCCTCAAGAAGGAGCGCGATCCCGGCGTGCACCAGGTCGCGTGGTACACGCTGGTCGCGGCCGCGGGTGACGACATCGCGGCACGGGATCTGATCGGGGCGCGCCTGCGCGAGCAGCCCAACGACTCCGCCGTCGGGATCATCAAGCGGCTGCCGGACCGGGGCGAGGCGGCCCTCTGGTACGTGCCGGTGCTGGTGGAGCTGATGAAGAACGGGACGCCCTCGGCGCCGTCGGAAGCGGCATGGAAGATCATGCTCATCGGCCCGGCGGCCAAGGAGGCCCTTCCGGCGCTCGAGGAACTGAGCCGCACCGCGGCGCTCCCCGTGGAGCGTGCGTATTTCGCAGGGGCCGCGGGGGTCGTGGCGGGGAGGTTCGCGTCCGACGCCTAGTTCTTCGCCTCGCTCCTGACCAGCGAAGATCCTTCGCTCCGGATCCAGGGCGCGAGCATGCTGGCGTCCGGTGAGCTGACCGAGCGGGGGCACGCGGTGACGGATCAGATCATTTCGGCCTTGGAGAACCCGCGGGCCGATGACGACCCGCTCATGGAGCACTTCCTGATCGAGGCGACGCGGATGCGCGGACGCCGAGCGCTCCGCGCAATCCCGATCCTGGAGCAGATCGCGGCCCGCCCGGGGCTGGACCCCCGCGTGGTGGAGGAGATCCGCTGGCGGATCAGCTACCTCAGGAACCACGACTGATCAACGAACCTCGGGCTCCGCCGCGGGCGTCTGGACCCCGGCTTCCGTGACCAGCCCCGCGAGCCAGTGTTCGGTTGGCAGCGCGTACGGCCTGAACTTCTCGACGCCGCCCTGCTCCTCCGTGAACAGGAGCGCCCGGTGCATGCCCAGCTTGCCGGCGTCGGGAGAATCGATGAGGGCGGTCGAGTCGGCCGCGGACATCTGCAGCAGCACCCGCGAGTCGAACTCGCGCAGCGCCTGGCGGTCCAGCCAGCGTGAGAGCGTCCCCGCGGTGTCGCACCACACCAGCGTGTGCATCCCCAGCGGCGGGCCGTCGCGGAGGAGCGTGGCCAGGTGCTGGTCGGGGCGCTGCGCGCCGTCCTTGTCGGAGGGGGAGAACGAGAAATCGTCCTCGGGGCGCTTCAGGCTGCGGAAGCGGTGCAGGCCGTAGATGAGGAGGTAGACGGGGTCCTGCGGCGCGTGCGGGTCGTTCTGGCGGCGGGCCAGCTCGCCGCCGAGCTGGTCCATGGCCGCGGCCACCTCGCGCTGCCCGGCGACCAGGACGCGGTGAGGCAGGGCCGAGGCCAGGCGGGCGAGGTAGCCGGCGTGCGGGTCGTCGGGCGGCGCGCCGTCGAAGATGTACAGGCGCGAGGCGTGCTGGGGATCGTGCGCCGCCAGAGAGACCATGGAGGTGGCGAGCATCGCGAGGGAGACCTCCTCGCGCTGGCCGACGACAAGGAGGTTGCCCGCGGCTTGGCGGCGCAGCACCGCGGCCGTGGGATCCTTGATGGCGATGGCGTCGCCGAGCCAGGCGCGGACCGGCGCCTGCGGAGCGGGCTTCTGCGCGCCGGTGAGGAGGGAGGCGAGCATGTAGTTCCGCGCGATGTCGGCGGGGACGTTCCCCTCGAAGACCGCCTGGCGCTCGGCGTGGACGATATGGTGCCTGCGGGCCAGGTCCGCCGCGTGCGTGAGTTGCCGCTCGCGCACCTCTTCGGGCAGCCACACGACCTGGAACGGGCTGTTCCCCTCGACGAGCCCGGCGGAGTCGTTATAGATGGCCTCGCCGGGGCGGGCCAGCAGCCGGGCGGCGCTGTTGTCCTCAGAGAGGATCAGGTACGAATCGGCCTCGGAGCATTGCAGGGCGATGCGGACGGCCATCTGGCCCATGGTGCTGCGGGCCAGCGTGTAGGCGCCGGAGAGGGTCTGCGAGCCCAGCAGGACGTGCACGCCGAAGGCTCGCCCCTGGCGGACGAGGCGGTCCAGGAGAAGCGAGGCGTCCTGGGCGAGCTTGTCGTCCTCGACGAAGAACTCCTGGAACTCGTCGATGATGAGCAGGATGCGCGGCAGGTGCGCCGGCGCCCCTCCTCCCCCGGACGGGACCTTCCCGGCGCGCACCGCGGCCCGGTAGCCCGCCAGGTCCTGCACGTGCAGGTCGCGGTACATGTTGCCGCGGCGCTTGAGCTCGGCGTCGAGCCGGTGCAGGACGGAGAGGCCGAACTCGCGGTCTGATTCGATGGCGACGGCGCGGGCGTGAGCGAGCGAGTGCGTGGCGTAGCACTTGAACTCGACGCCCTTCTTGAAGTCCACGAGGTAGAGCTCGACCTCCTCTGGGCTGTACCACAGGGAGAGGCTCGTGATGAGCGCGTGCAGGAGCGTGGACTTGCCCGAGCCCGTCTTGCCGGCGATCAGGACGTGCTGCGAGGTCCCCTTCCCCAGGGCGAGGTACTGGAGCTTGGTCGCGCCGGCCCGCCCCAGCGGGACGCGCAGCTCGGTGTCGCACTTGAGCGACCAGAACTCACCGGCGGCGGGGGCGATGACATCGAAGGGGACCTGGACGCGGCTGGAGTCCTTGGCCGCGGCCCCCACGGCGTGCACGATCCTGGAGACGGCCTCGTCGGTGGGGGGTTGATCGAGCGTGAGTGGCCATCGGGCGAAGTCGGGGTCGTCGTAGATGAACGCCCCGTCGGCTGCGCCCGGGGTGGTGGGGCCCGGGGTGGTGGGGGCGTCCTTCTTCCACACCAGGCGAGCGCTCCCGGCCTCGATGTCGGAGAGGGCGACGCCCTGGGGGAGCGGCTGGCGAGCGTCGTAGGCGATGAGGGTGTGCACGCCGCAGCGGGCGCCGGAGGCGACGATGCTGGCGAGGCGCTTGGCGGAGGCGTCGGAGAAGTTGACGGGGAAATCCGCGATGACCAGGAAGCGGTACGGCTCGGCGATCTCCCCGGCCTGGACGTTGTACTCGCCGATGGTGGCGAACTCATTGCGGAGGTACTTCTGGATCACGTTCTCCATGTGCTCGGTGAGATCGGTGAGGCGCTGCTCGATGTGGCGGGCCTCGGTCCAGATCTTGCCGCCGACAAGGGCCTCGTCGTAATCGGCCAGGTGCATGAAGCCGGCGAAGCTCTGGCCGAGGCCGACGGGGTCGAGGATGACGAAGCGGACCTTCCCTGGCGGGAACGCGGTGAGGAGACGGAGCACAACCGCTTGCAGGGCGGTGATCGCTTGGGCGCGACCTGCCCCGTCGGCCGCGCTCCTCAAGAGCAGGGAGCAGTGGTCGGGAAGGGCCAGGTCGGCGGGGAGAGGGAACTGGGTGGGGCCGGAGACGAGCAGGCGGGTGTCCTCGGGGACGCCCCCGGGGATTGTGCGGAGGTCGACACGGAGATTGCCGAAACGGACGTGCCCGGCCGCCCGCTCCCGTGGCGGGGACCAGCGGTCCCAGGCGGGGTCGGACCACGTGGGGAAGAGGGCATCGTCGTTGCGGTTGAGGGCGGCGACGGCGGCGTGCACACGGGCCATGCCGCGCTTCCACTCGGATTCCATGCGCGTCCACGCGGCGTCGTGGACCCCCTGACTGGCGCGGACGGTGTCGTCACGGAGCCTGGCGTCTTGCGCGAGCTCGGCCGCGTGGCGCTCCTCGGCGGCGGCGACGCGTGTGCGGCGGCGCAGATCGGCCTCGGCCTGGTCGGCGCTGTGCCGGGCGTTGATGGCGGCACGCCTCGCGCCGTATTCGGCCTGGATCTCGCGGAAGCCCTCCTCACGCTTGCGCCGGGCCGCGCCAATGAGGGGCTCGAAGTGCTCCCTGGCCGCGCGGGCATCGGAGACGCGCCGCTCCAGCAGGGCGGCGGCGGCGGCGTCGCGCCTCTGCGCGGCGTGGGCGAGAGCCTGATCGAGGTCGGACTTGGCGCGCGCGATGGACTCCAGAAGCGGCGAGCGCACGGCGGCCACGCGCCGGCGGGCGTGCACCATCATGGCGACGGCCGCGAGCAGGAAGGCCCCCAGCGCCGCGCCGCCGATGAGATCGGTCATCTGCGTGCGGCGCCACTGCTCCTGCCAGAGAGCCAGGACCTCGGTGGCGGCCGCGAAGATGACGATGAAGACGGCCGCGCCCGGATAGCTGAAGATCCGCGGCAGCAGCATCCGGTGGAGGCGGGAGAGGAGAGCGACCGTGGCGGCGAACGACGCTTCGAACCGCTGGCGCGGGTCCATCTGCTCCGGCGGGACCGGCGCGGGGGCGGACGCGGCTGCGGGCGGAGCCGGCGCGTCCATCGGCTGGCGGTACTTGCGCAGCAGCCACGCGGCCTGGGTCTCAAGCGCGGTGAGCTCGGCGGCGCGGGCCTGCAGTTCCTTCTTGGTGAGCTCGTACTCGAGGCGGGGCTTCCCCTCGTTGGCCTCGTACAGCGTCTCGGCGACCCAGAGCTTCTCCTTCAGGCCCTCGCGCGCGGCGTAGTCCTCGGCCTCGGTGGAGGAGGCCAGGTCCTGCTGGCGAGCGCTCAGAGCGGTCTTCAGGCCGCCCCGGGAGTCCTCGAAGCGTTCCTTCAGCCGGCCCGTGTGGTCGTCGTGCTGGAGGCCCGTGTCGTTCATCTCCTGGACGAAGCGGGCCTCGACCTGCTCGCGGGTCGCCTCGTACTCGCGCTCGGCCGCGGTGACCGCCGCGCGGTGCTCCTTGCGGCAGGCGTTCTCGGCGCGGACGCGGTCGGCGATCAGGCCGTCCAGCTCGTGCAGGATGGCCCGCGTCTCCTGCGGGCCGCCCGGCGGGGTGGGGGGGAGCGGCGGCGCAGGCGTGGGCGTTGGGGTGGGTGGGGGGGTGGTCATGGGGCCGTGTGGGCGCAGCCTACTCGCAGTCTCTCCGAGCTTGGGCCACGATGTCCGAAACGCGGCCGATGGCGGCCAGGGAGGCCTTCACGCGCGGGCGGAGCGGGGAGATGAACTCGACGTCGAAGCGCCGGGCCATCTCGTCGTCCCAATCACGCCTGACGCGCTCCCACTTGATCTCCAGCTTCTTCGTCGCGTCCTGGAGCATGCTGTGGCCGACGCTCAGGGCCATGGGGCGGTGCCTCCTTCCTCAGGAGATACGTTAGTTTCGGGGGATTGTTGCCCGCCCGGCGGGGCCTGATCCGGAGCCGGGGTAGAGGTGGGCGATTCCGTCGGTGCGTCGGCCCCCGCTCCCCGCTCGCCGGAGATCGGCGCGGCGATCGCGGCGTAGGCCTCCAGACTCTTGACCATCCCCTCGAGGCGACCCTCCCCCTGCTGCAGCGGGCCGTCGATCATGCCGGCGAGAGTCTGGATCTCGCCCTTGTAGAGGACTACCTCGCGGTCCAGGACGGTGATCCATCGCTTGACGGCGACAATCTTCTCCTCCGCCTCTTCGAGCCGCCGCTTGGCGAGCTCGACGGCCTTCTTCTGATCCACGCCGGCGCGCACCTGGGCCTCCTGGGCCACCTGCTTGCGGTACAGGTCGGTCTTGGCCCGGGTCAGGAGCTCGGCACGGAGGCGGACCTGGCGCTGCCAGTGCGCGAGCTGGTCGTGGCGGAGCCACAGGAGCGTGCGCTGAATCTCCGACTCCGCCTCGATGAGGGCGGCGCCGGCCTCGGAGCGGAACTCGGCGACGGCCCCGCGGAACGTCTTGAGGGCGTCGATGGATGTGACTCTGGCCGAGAGGCCCATGCTCAGACTCTACCGTTGGCGGAGGTAGTCCTCAATGCGTTCGGCCTTGCGGAGGAGGAACGGGATGTGCTGGTTAGAGGTGTCCACGAAGCGGGCGAGCGCCTTCATGGTGTGCTCGAACTCCTCGGCGAACTTCACCTGCTCCTGGTCGCGCCAGGTCTGGCCCAGGGTCTGCATGCGGGCCGAGAGGGCGCCCATCCCGGCCTGGAGGTCGCTGTTGAAGCGCTTGAGGTCGTTGGCGAATCGGCGAAGTTCAGCGGGATCGACGACGGCTTTGGACATAGAGGGCCTTTGGGAAATGGGGCGCGGGGGAGGTGGAAGTGAAAAGCAGGAAGTGAAAAGCGAAAAGAAGAGCGGCTTGCAGGCAATTCTAAACGGATCGAGCCTCGGACGGGTTCCCGAACCTTCGGCCGCGGCCGGAGTCCAACTCTGCGGCAACCCTCCTCCCATCGCCGCGTATGGGCTTTCTACCATCCCAGCGAACCCGCCGTGCTAGACACGCACCGTCTTTCCCCGCACAATCCTGCGAATGAGCCCAAACCGACCACCCGCAACGCTCGTGGGGATCAGCGTGAGCCTGGCCCTGGCCCTCCCGCTGGCCGCCGGCTCGGCGTGGCCGGTTCGCGTTCCCTGGGGTTCGCCCGCCACCGGCCAACCGCCGTCCGAGCCCGGGCAGAATCCACCGCCGGCCCCGCCATCTGAGGCACCCAAGGATCAGCCCCCGGTCCCGGTGCCCTCGCCGACTCCTCCCCGTCCCACGCCCCCTCCGGCTCAGCCCGAAACCAAGCCCCCCGCGCCCATCCCGCCGGCGCCGGGCGCCGAGCCTCGCGAGACCGAGCCCGAAATCGTCGTCTTCCTCAAGGACGGCAAGCGGTTCAACGGCCTGCTGGTGTCGGAGAAGGAAGGCACGCTGGTGCTCCGCATCGCCGGCATCGCCACCCGCTTCGACGCGGCCACGGTCGACCGGTACCAGATCCTCCCGCCGGTCCTCGAGCGTTACCGCCAGATCCGCGACGCCGTCGGCGATGACGTTGCCGGCCTGTTGCAGCTGGTCGACTGGCTTCGTGCCCGCGAGCAGTACGACCTGGCCCTCAAGGAGGTCAGGCACGTCCTGGAGATCGACGCCAACAGCGGCGAGGCGCTCCGCCTGAAGACCCTGCTTACAAGCCAGATCGAGCTCCGCAACAAGGCCAAATCGGGCCCGCAGAAACCCACGTCGGCGCAGCCGGTGCGCCCCGCCAGCGAGTCCAAGCCCACCGATCCGCACGCCCAGTTCCCCCTCCTCACGGAGCAGCAGATCAACCTGATCAAGGTCTATGAGGTCGATCTCGACGACCCGCCCCGGATCCTCATCCGGCGCGACACGGTCACGCGCCTGCTCCAGTTCGGGGCCGGCTCGCCGCAGGTTCCGGTGACCCAGGAAGGGCGCGACGCCATCTACCGCGAGCCGCCGTCGAAGATCCTGGAGCTCATGTTCCGCCTGAAGGCCCGCGACCTGTACGGCGAGGTCCAGGTGATCGACCAGCCGAAGGCGATGCAGATCTTCCGCGACGACGTGTGCGCGTCCTGGCTCATGAACTCCTGCGCCACCAACGCTTGCCACGGCGGGCAGGAGGCCGGGCGGCTGATGCTCTGCAACCGTCGTCCACGCGCCGAGGCCAGCGTGTACACCAACTTCCTGATTCTCGACCGGTTCAAGCTGGCCGATGGGGCACCGCTGATCAACTACGACGCCCCGGATCGCTCACCCCTGCTCCAGATGGGCCTGCCCCGGGAGGATTCGCTCTTTCCGCACCCGGTGATCCGCAAGGGGGCCTCCGCCATGGATGGCTGGAAGCGTGTCTTCAAGTCGACCGACGAGCGGCAGTTCAAGCGGACCGAGGACTGGATCAAGGGCATGTACCGCCCGCGCCCCACCTACCCGATCGAATACCAGCCGCCAAGCGGCGCCGGTTCGATCAGGCCCGCCGACAAGGCGGACCCCTTGCCGCGCTGAGCCGGATGGGCCGAGCCGGGGAGGGGGCCGGGGAGGAGGGCCGGGGAGAGGGGGTTCAATGCCCGTCGCCGGAACCGCTGCCCTCGTCTTGCCGGATCGAGAGAACCTCAATCCCGGTCGACGTGGTCACCGTGCGCCCGGCACGGACGGACCCGACCGATTCCCGGCATGCGAGGCCCGATTCTGCTAGAGTGTGTCCCCCTCGCCCCGTCATTGCGTTTCCAGGCCTCCAGCCTCCACGCCCCGCCCTCACCGGCCATCTCAGAGAGTCCCCGAGACCGCACCCATGATCCACCTCTCAGCCCGCCGCCTCGCACGATCCGCCCGCCTTGTCCCATTTGTCGTCATCGGCGCGGCGATCCTCGGCCCGCTCCCGGGGTGCGGGGGTGATGACGCCTCCGACTCGATCCGCCAGGCCCGCATCGACCTTGACACGCTCGCCGCCACGCGTGGCTCCCCCGTCGGCTCCAAGGGCCGCCAGGTCAGCTACGACCTGATCGTCAAGAACCTCTCCAAGGCCACCGAGTCGTCCCGGTCCGGCGAGGCCTCGGCCGCGAGGCTGCTCCGGTGCCGCGCCAAGGGCCGCCTGGCCGAGATCAAGTCGCAGGAGGCCGCCGAGCTCGAGCGAACGACGCTCGATCGGATCGTGAACATCCGCGCCGCGTACGACCGCTGGCTGTCGCTGAACGCCGACGCCGACGCGCTGGTCAAGTACGACGACAAGTACGACCCCAAGCGGTTGCTGGACGACCTGGACAAGCAGATCGCCGCGAAGGAGGCCGAGGTCAGCGCGGCCACGGCCGAGGAGGCCCAGGAGACCAGAAAGATCGCCGATCTCCAGGCGCAGGCGAAGGCCAAGGCCGACCAGGCCAAACTTGAGCACGAGGCCGAGGCGAAGATCCGCCAGTCGGCCGTCGACAAGACCGAGACACAGCGTGAAGGCCTGCTCAAACAGGCCACCGAGCACAGGCGCGCGGGCGACGTGTTCGACAAGGAAGCCGCGAACCTGAACGCCGAGATCGCCAAGGAGCAGCCGAGCGTCGCAGCGATGAAGCGCCGCATCGATCGCCTGCGGGACCAGCGCAAGCTGATCGAGGACTCCAAGACGCAGATCAACCAGGGTGTGGCGGTGAACACGCAACAGGCGGCCAAGTCGAAGGAAGCCGCCGCCGCCCTCGCCGCCAGCATCGTCAAATGGGTCGCTGAGCTCAAGGCGCTCCGAGAGAGCCTGGCCGCCCCAAGCGACGACGCGGCCCGCCTGTACGGCGAGGCGTTCTCGGAGGCCAAGAGCGCCGGCTCGGGCACGCAGAAGGCCGCCGCGGCCCTCGCCGCCGCTGCCGGCAAGCACGCCCTCGCCGACATGCTGCTCACGCGCGCCCGCGGACAGGAGGCCTACGCCAACCTGCTCGACCTTCTCGCCGGCGCGAAGCCGCCCATCCCCGGCGCGAACCTCAGGGCCGAGGCCGACCCGGCGATGAAAGCGGCCGCCGACTTGCTCGCGCAGGCCAAGGAAGCCCTCATGGCGGCCAAGGTCCTCTACGAGACCGCCGGGGGCAGCTCCGAGGTCAAGGACCGCCTTCAGCGGATCGCCGTCACCCTTGAGACCATCGCCACCGGCAAGGCCCCCGCCCCTGCGCCCAAGCCCGACGACGGCGCCGCCGCGGCCCCCCCGCCGGCCGCTCCCGCCGCCCCAGCCGGGCCCGAAGCCGAGGTCCGGGCGATGCTCACCCAGTTCGCCGCGGACGTTGCCGGCGGGAACATCGATGCGGTGGGCGGGTATTTCGCGGCCAAGGACGATCAGGAGCGGGCGATCGTTGACAAGGTCGTTGGGGTCATGCGTGCGTCGAAATCGTTCGACAACGCGTGCGTCTCCGTCTTCGGCTCCGACTTCAAGACCATCGTCGCGAAGGCCCCCGGCGGCAACCCGGCCCTCGCCGGTCTTGCGCAGGTGTCCCCCAGCGACCAGCTCCTGAAGCAGCTCCAGGGACAGGCCGGCGACATCACCATCAAGGTCATCAGCGAGACCGAGGCCGAGATCTCCGCCAAGTCAGCACCGGGTCAGAGCCAGAAGGTCGTCAAGAGCGCCGAGGGCAGGTGGCAGGTGAACCTCGGGATTCCCCCGCAGCAGGCCCCGATGATGGACCCGCTCCTGACAGGCCTCAGCTCCATGTACGAGAAGATGGCGCAGAACGTCACCTCCGGGAAGTACGGCAAGGACACCTCCAAGATGCTGACGGACCTTCAGCTCGAGCTCGTGGCCGTGATGGCCAGGCTCGGGCCCCCGCCCGGCGGCCCGAAGTAACCGGTACGTTCGCGCCCCTTCCCCCGCCCCCGGCCGCTACGCTTGCCGCCCGCCCTGATCCTCGTTCCCCGTCGCCAGGCATCCCCGCGATCGCGGCCCCCCTCCTCACCGCCAGCTCGCCAACCCCACCATCTCCCAATGACCCTCACACGCCCTCTCGCGATCCTTGCGGTGCTCCTCGCGGCCATCCTCGCCCCAGCCGCGCGCTGCCGCGCCCAGTTCGGCCTCCCCGAGGACCTCATCAAGGCCTCGGACCTCACGGCGGCGCAGAAGCAGGCGATCACGCAGTTCATCGACCAGCACAAGGCCGGCCTGACCGCCGAGCCCCAGGTGCTCAAGCGCGACCGCGACGCGCTGCTCGACCCCCTGCGCCACCTCGATATCTCCGTCTCGTTCCGCCTGGAGTACGCCCGCCAGCTCGTGCCGATCCTCCGGCCGCTGGTCTCCGGCGAGAAGGACCTCGCCGCCATCAACGCGCTGACCATCGCCGGCGAGCTGGCCACCAGCTCCTCGCTCGACATGGCCGGCCCCGCCCTGGCCGACAAACGCCCCGCCGTTCGCTTCGCCGGCGTCAACGCCTTCGACCGGACCTTCGTCGCCATCGCACGTACCAACCCCGCGATCGCCCCGCCGCAGGCGCAGTCCGCCGTCCGCACGCTCCGCGACGGCTTGGCGAAGGAGAGCGACCCCTATGTGCTGGAGGGGTACGTGCTGGCGCTGCAATCGGGGACGCACGTCTGGGCCGACCGGATCAAGGGCTCGTCGGTCCGGCCCGATTCACTCCTGGCGCTCACGCAGGGGATCGGCGCCAAGGCCAGGGACGCCAAGCCGGGCGTCGACCTGGACGCCGCCTTCCGTCGCGCCGCCCGCGCGGCCCGCGACGCCCTCGTCAACGTCCCGTTGAGCGAGCCCAAGCTCGACGACGCCGTGCTCCGGGACGTGGGCGCCCTCGGCGGCGACCTGCTGGCGAACATCAAGCGCCGCGTCGAGGCCGGCGAGCTGAAACCCAACCCCGATCCCCCGGCCCGCAAGCGGGCCGAGCTGGCCCTGATGGCCGCCGACTCCGAGCAGGCCCTCAACTTCGCCAGCTCCCAGCTCGGCACCCAGTCCGAGGAGCTCCACCTCGGCGACCTCATCGAGAGGTCCAAGGACGACGACTTCCTCCAGAAGGTCCGGCGCGTCATCGGCCCCAAGGGCCTGCTCAACGGCGCACCGTTCAACTTCCCGGACGACCGGTTCACCAAGTAATCAGGCCGCGGTCCCCGCGCCCGGTCCCGCGCGCGCCCGAACGCCCCTCCCCCCGTCAAGCTACGCTCCTGAGCGATGGCCAAGCTCATCCTGCCGTTCCTCCTCCTGATCGCGGCCGTCGGCGCCTCCATCCTCACCGACCGGCCCCAGCCGCGCGCCGATTTCACCTTCATCAACCGCGGCGACCTCTCCACCCTCGACCCCCAGCGCATGTCCTGGATGCAGGACCTCCGTATCGGCCGCCTCCTCTTCGAGGGCCTCATCCGCAACGACGTCTTCTCCCGCGAGTTCAAGGTCATCCCCGCCGCGGCCGAATCCTGGGAGATCTCCCCCGACGGACTCACCTACACCTTCCACCTCCGCGCGGGTGCGCGCTGGTCCAACGGCGAGCCCGTCCGCGCCGCCGATTTCAAGTTCGCCTGGCGCCGCGCCCTCCTGCCCGAGCTCGCCAAGGACTACGCCGCGCAGTTCCAGCTCATCAGGGGCGGCAAGCCGTTCTTCGACTGGCGCCAGAAGCAGCTCGACGAGTTCCCCTCCGCCAACCAGGGCCGCTCCAACGCCGACCGCCTCGCCGCGGCCCAAGAGCTGTGGCGCCGGACCGAGACCAGGTTCGATGAGACCGTCGGCCTGGAGTGCCCCGACGAGCGCACCTTCATCGTCCGCCTCGAGCATCGCGTGCCCTACTTCCTGGAGCTCTGCGCCCTGGCCGTCTTTTACCCCGTCTACCCGCCGCTGGTGAAGCAGTACGAGTCGCTGGACCCCGACAGCGGGCGGCTCAACTTCCTCACCGACTGGACCAAGCCCCCGCACCTCATCTCCAACGGCCCCTTCGTCCTCACCACCTGGCGCTTCAAGCGCGAGATGCGCATGGAGAAGAACCAGGCCTACTGGAACAAGGCCGCCCTCAACATCGACACCATCGCCGTCCCCGCCATCGAGGACCCCAACGCCGCCGTCCTCGCCTTCACCTCCGGCGGCGTCGATTGGGTCAGCGACATCGACGCCCCCTACCGCGGCGACATCGTCGCCGCCAAGCTCCAGTTCTACAAGGAGAACCAGCCCCTCTACGACTCGCTTCTCGCCCAGGGCCTGGATCCCATCGAGATCGACCGTCGCCTCCCCCCCGACCCCCGCAAGAACTTCCACGCCTTCCCCGCCTTCGGCACCTACTTCTACAACTTCAACTGCCTCCCCAGGCTCCCCGACGGGCGCGACAACCCCTTCGCCGGCGCCAAGGTCCGCAAGGCCTTCGCGATGGCCGTGGACAAGGTCCGCCTCACCCGCGACGTCCGCCGGCTCGGCGAGCGCGTCGCCGATGTCCTCATCCCCCCCGGCTCCATCGCCGGCTACCACTCCCCAAAGGGCGTCAGCTACGACCCCGAGGCCGCCCGCCGGCTGCTCGCCGAGGCCGGCTACCCCGGCGGCCGCGGCTTCGTCACCGTCTCCATCATCTTCAACAAGGATTCCGGTCACGACCTCATCGCCCAGGCGATCGCCAAGGACTGGCAGGAGAACCTCGGCGTCAGCGTCAGCCTCGACCAGAAGGAGATCAAGGTCTTCCGCAACGACCTCAAGGAGCACTCCTTCATGGTCTCGCGCGCCGGCTGGTTCCCCGACTACCCCGACCCCCTCACCTTCCTCGACATCAACAAGACCGGCGACGGCAACAACGACCGCGGCTACTCCAGCCCCGCCTACGACGCGCTGCTCAACGCCGCCGGCGAAGAGGCCGACCCGCAGAAGCGCCTCGACATCCTCTCCCAGGCCGAGCGCATGCTCGTCGAGGACGAGTTCCCCCTCATCCCCCTCTACCAATACGTCAACCTCGTCGCCTTCGACCCCGACCGCATCAGCGGCATCTCCTCCCACCCCCGCCAGGAACAGGCCCTCTTCCTCATCGACATCCTCGGCGACGGCAAAGGCACCGACAAGCCGCGAGCGATGCCGCCGCTGGGCGGAGCAAGCAGTAAGCAGTAAGCAGCAAGCAGCAAGCAGAAGGAGAGGAAGGAGACGCCGATGGGTGATGCGACGAACACGGGACAGGGCTTCCGCGATCTGATCGCATGGCAGAAAGCCAGGCTGGCCGTGAGGCTCGTATACGAATGGTCCGCGTGTTTTCCCGAGAGCGAACGGTTTGGTTTGGTCAATCAGATGCGGCGGGCGGCGGTGTCGGTATCGTCCAACATCGCCGAGGGCTACGGCATGGGCACCCAGCCGGCATTCGCGCGCTACCTGCGCCTGGCGCGAGGTTCCTTGGCGGAGCTGCAGACGCAGGTTCAACTGGCCATCGACCTCGGGCTGGCGTCTTCACCGGAACCCATCGAAGCAGCGCTCGCCGAAACCGGCCGGGTCTTGCAGGGACTAATCCGTTCCGTGATGAAGAGTCGTCCAGACAACCACGCTGGCCCTTCGACGTGAAGCACAAGATGCGCTCTTCTGC
>JBGPJM010000022.1:0-39623 GCA_041485385.1 Phycisphaerae bacterium
CAACAAGGATCTGCTTGCCCCCGAGGGCAATGGCCACTTCGTTGCCGAAGTGATCGCCGGTTTCGGCGTTGCTCGCATTCAGCTTCTGCTCGGGAGTCCAAGTCAAGCCGTGCAGCCGGTAGACGAGGGCAGAGCCGGATGCCGCCCCGAAGTCGTCGTCCGAGGGCGCTCCAAGTACGAGGAGATCGCCGCAGAGGGCGATCGATTGGTTCTGTGCCGGATCGTCGCGGGTGTTCGGATCTGTGACGAAACCCGCTTGGCATTGAGCATGCGCATGGCCACCTGCGGCCAGGAACGCCGCCGCCGCAACGGCCGCGGCAAACGTCCGGGAGATCGAACAACGGCTGTTCGCTTGCATCAGCATCGCAGAGCCTCCTGTTTAAGCGGGATCGATGGCCAATCACCCCGCTGCTGCTACGGACGACGCCGCTTCGCATAGACATGTGTGCCCGCTGCGACTGCCGACCAAGCACCGGCACCCGAGCCGGCAGCAGGCTTCAGGGGGGCCCGCCGGGGGGCCGATCGCGCGGCCGGAAATCCTCCAGACGGTAATCTCGCAACAGGGCCAGCTCGGCGTCGTTGAGGTAGCCGTCTTTCGGATCAGTCCCGACGACATCGCCTTCGGCGCTGACGAACAGGTCAATCGATGCGAACGGCCGACCTTGGACATGGAGCGACAGCACGGCAACTTCACGCCCGCCGAAGTCCGCATGGTGCAACTTGGTGATGACCCTCATCGGCGGCGCGCCCGACGGCATCGCCAGCTTCCTGTACCAAGGGGACCGAGTGTCCGGCTGCGCGTCCGGCCCGTTGAGCCAGACCGGCGGTCCGGTCGAGCCAAGAGTGATGGCGAACAACGCCTGCGGATGCAGATCCGCGTCGGGCCAGGTGCCCACCGGGTCAAGCAGCCGTTCGTTGTTGGCCCCGACGCAGACCAGGGTTCTCGATGGCTCCAGCCAGCAGAGGCCTGAGACGCTGCCCTTGTGCCAAGCCTCGAAGAGCACCGATCCACCAAGGTCATAGATGCGGATGCACGCCGGCGCGCCGCTCCTGGCCTGGTGCACGACCAGGAGCTCCGTGCCCTCGACTTGCGGGATGAAGTCGCCGCTCATCGCGAGATTGACGGCGAAGGACTCGTCGGGCTCTGCGGCGTCATCCGATCGCGGGATCTCCACGGGCGTTGAGAAGAACGGCGTTTGCAGATCGTCGACATTGAAGAACGCGATCTGATGGGAGGATTCGGGATCGTCCGGGTGCTCGGCCGGCATGAGGACGACCACACGCCCGCCTCCGAGGCGATCCGGGCGCGACATGATCTCTCCGAACGGACGGACGCTGGTGTTGGGGTTCGGCCACGCCCTGATGATCCGACCCGAGCGGGTGACAAGGCGCAACTCGCTCGCATCAGCCGCAACATCCACGCGCCATGGCTGGGCGTTCAAGAACCAAATCGACACGGCGCTCAGCACCAACGACAGCAGGGCCACCGCTGCGCACGCCGTCGCTGTCGTACGCACCGGATACCTCCCCATCCACCGCGTCGCTCGCGTCCACAGCGTCGGCGGGCTCGCCAGCACCGCGTCCCCCCGCAGCCATCTCCGCAGGTCCTCCGCGAGTTCCCCCGCCGACCCGTACCGCCGCTCCGGCCCTGCGGCGCAGGCCTTTTCCAGCACGGCCGCGAGCGGGCGCGGCAGGCTCGCCTCGAGCTGGCGCGCCGGGCGGGGCGCGTCGTGGGCTACGCGCCGGATCATCTCATGGATCGACGCCGAGCAGTCGTGCGGCGTCTGCCCCATGAGCAGGGAATACCCCACCGCCCCCAATGCATACACGTCCGTGCGTGTCGAGATCCGTGACCTTTCGCCGCGGGCCTGCTCGGGGGCCATGTAGGCCAGCGTCCCGATGGGCCGACCATCCTCAGTCAGCGTGTCGACCGGGCTATCCGCCAGCAGCGTCGCCAGCCCCAGGTCCAGAAGCACCACTTGGCCGGCGCGCGTCACAAGGATGTTCGAGGGCTTGATGTCGCGGTGGATCACGCCGTGCTCGTGCAGCAGCTGGGCCGCGTCGGCGATCCTGGCCAGCAGCTCGACTTGCTCTCTGGGTGGCCCGGTGCCCCGTGCCGAGTCTTGGTTTCCTCCGGGCCCCGACCCGGCTCGGAGAGCCGGGATACCCAGGGTCGGGTGCTCCCCTTCGACGAACTCCGTCACGATGTACAGGTGCCCATCGGCCTGGCCGTAATCCACCAGGCGCGGCACGCAGGGGATCCGCAGCGACTCGAGCACGTTCAGCTCGCGCCAGGCCCGCTGCGCCTCGGGCCCCGCGCCCGCGCGCACCCGCAGCAGCTTCAGCGCCAGCACCCGGTCCGAGCCGCCCCCCTCGCGCACCGCACGGTACACCGTCCCGCCGCCGCCCTCCGCGATGCGCTCGATCAGCATGTAGCCGGGGACACGGGGCAAGGCCGGCGCGTCCGGCTCGCCCGCCACGTCCTTCGGCTCGACCGTCGGCGGGTCGATCGGCGTGTCGTCGAGCGCGCGGAGGATCCGCCCCGCCGCACCGGGGTCCAGTGGCGATGCCGGTTCGAGATCCGGCTCGTGCATAGGTTCACCAATGCGACCCGAATCGAGCACTTCCCCTTGTGTCTACGGATGCAAGTCGTCAATATAGACCAAACCACCGGCGCGATGGAGCGCCTTTGACTCTGGCCGTCTGAACTCTGGAGGGCATTCGTGGTGGATGACAATCTTGACAGGACCGGCGCCGTGTTCACCACCACGCGATGGTCGCTCGTCGGCGAGTTGTGTTCCGAGGACCACGACGCGCGGCGGGCGGCCGCCTCGGCGCTCGCCCGGCGCTACTGGCCCGCCGTGTACGCCTACCTCCGCCGGCGCGGCCTCGGGCGCGAGCCGGCAGCCGAAACCACCCAGGGCTTTTTCGCCGACGTCGTCCTCGGGCGCGCGCTGCTGGAGGGCGCCGATCCCTCGCGCGGCAAACTCCGCTCCCTCGTGCTCACCGCGCTGCAGAACTACGTCGCCGACGTCCGCCGGCACGAGGGCGCCCGCCGGCGCGCCGAGACCGTCGCCGTCCTCCCGCAGCAGCGGCTCGCCGACGAGGAGCGACTGCTGGAGCACAGCGTCTCCGCGCAGGACGCTCCCGATGCGGCCTTCTACCGGCGCTGGTGGTCGGTCGTCGTCGAGGAAGCCCAGCGCCGCTGCCGCGTGCACTTCTGCTCCACCGGCAAGCGCGCCCACTGGGACGCCTACGAGGCGCACGTGCTCCTGCCCGCCACAACCGGCCTCCGCCCTGCGCCGTACAGCGAACTGGGGCCGCGCCTGGGATTCCGCACGCCCGCGGACGCGGCCGCCGCGGTGGACTACCTCAAGAAGCGCCTGCGCGAACTGATCCGCGAGGTCATCGCCGAGACGCTCGGCGAGGCCGAGAGCGTGGAGGATGAGTTGAGCGCGATGCGCGAATCGCTGGGTTGACGCCGAATCGCAGCTGTTGAGCAACTCGCTCGCCGGGCGGTTACACTGCGCCGGGGCCCACCTCCTCCCCCCATGTCCCCTACCGCCACAGCCGCCGCGAGCCTCTTCTTCCAGGTGATCGAGCTCCCGCCCGATCAGCGCGGCGCCTTTCTCGACAGCGCCTGCGGCACTGACGCCGAACTCCGCGGCGCGGTGGCCTCGCTTCTTGCTGCGGGCCTCAGCCACCCAACCGCCCCCAGCCCCCTCATACTTCCCCCCGGCACGCGCATCGCCGGTTTCACGATCATGCAGAAGGTCGGCGCCGGCGGCATTGGCGTCGTCTACAAGGCCCAGCAAGACCAGCCCCGCCGGATTGTCGCGCTCAAGCTCGTGCAGCCCGGCCTGCTCGCGCCCGACGCCATCCGGCGCTTCAAGCAGGAATCCGACGCCCTTGCGCGTCTGCACCACCCCTGCATCGCCCAGGTCTACCAGGCCGGCGTGTGGAGGCTCCCCGCGCGGACGCTGCCCTCGGGGGACCCAGCCGCCCCCCCCAACCCCGCCCCTCCGCCCACGACCGGGGCCGGTGTCGACGCGGTGCCCCAGCTCATCCCCTTCTTCGCCATGGAGTTCATCGGCGGCACGCCCATCACCGCCTACGCCGCGGCACACCTCCTCGGCACTCGCCAGCGTCTCGATCTGTTCGTCCAGGTCTGCGACGCCGTCCACTACGCCCACCAGCGCGGCGTCATCCACCGGGACCTCAGGCCGGGGAACATTCTGGTGGAAGAAGGGACGGCGCGAGAAGATCGGGGAGGGCAAGAAACGAACCCTCCCACTCCCGCTCCTCCTTCGGCCTCGCGGCCCCTCGTCCCATCCCCGCGCATCCTGGACTTCGGCCTCGCCCGTCTCACCGGACTGGGCGGAGACCTCGAGACCGCCACTGCGATGCACACGCGGGGCGGCCAGCTCATGGGCACCGTCGGCTACATGTGCCCCGAGCAGATCGACGGCGACCCCGACCGGGTGGACCAGCGCGCCGATATCTACTCGCTCGGTGTGATACTCCACCAGCTCCTGGCCGGGCGCCTTCCCTTCGACATCGTGGGCGCGCCTCTCTACCGCGCCCTGCGGACCATCCGCGAGGACGACCCCACGCCGCTGGGCTCCGTCGCCAGGTCCCTCGTCGGCGACCTTCAGACGATTGTCGCCGTGTGCCTGGAGAAGGACCCCGTGCACCGCTACCAGTCGGCCTCGCGGCTCGCGGCCGACATCCGGTGCTTCCTCGCCTACCACCCCATCGTCGCCCGGGGCGCCCCGTGGCTCCAGCGCAGCCGCACGTTCGCCCGCCGGAACCGTCCGGTGGTCGGCGCGGTGGCCGGCGTGCTGCTGGCGCTCTCGGCCGGCCTGGGAGTCGCGATCCGGCAAGCGACCCTCGCGACGTACGCACGCGCCAGGGCCGTGCAGCGGTCGAAGGACATGCGGGTGCTCCTGCGCACGCTCGTCTCGGACATATTCGATCAGCTCCAGCGGATCCAGGGCGCCACGCAGGTCCGGGAGAGGCTGATCCAGACCTGCCGCGACGCGCTGGAATCGGCCGAGGTGGACGACGCCGCCAACCCGTCGCTCCGGCACGAGCTCGCGCAGCTGTACATGCGGCTGGCGGGCGTACAGGTGGGCAGTTTCAACTCCAACGCCGGCCACACCGACGCCGCCGTCGAGAGCTATTCAAAAGCGATCTCGCTCCTGGAGCCTCTGCTGCTCCGGGAGCCCGCCGACCGCTCGATCGCCCTGGACCTGGCCCGGGCGCGCAACGGGCGCGCCGACATCCACCGCTTCTCCAAGCGTCCGGAGAGGGCCATCCCCGACCGCACCGCGGCGCTGGAGCTGTACCATCGCCTGCTCGACGGACCGGGTGCGGGCTTCGATTGGAACGCGGCGAGCGAGTGTGCCGATACCGCCGCGGTCCTGGCCGAGCTGCTCTCGGAGACCGGCCGGGACGACCAGGCCCGCCAGGTCGGCGATCGGCTTCACCGGCTCGCCGAGTCGCTCCTGGCACACGACGCGTCCGCCTGGAACGAGCAGTTGATGCGCGCCGGCGTCGCCTTCGCCGTCGCACGCGCCGACGCCGCGCTGAACGACCTGGATTCCGCGCTCACTTTCTTCGACCGCGCGCTGGACCTCTACAAGGCCGCCGCCGCCGCCACCGACGACCCCCTCCCCACCATCGGCGTCGCTGACACGCACCGCAAGATCGGCGAAGTCCATCTTCGGCGCGGCGACCCCGGCGCGGCTGTCGAATCCCTCCGGACCGCCACCGGCATCTTCGACGGGGTCAAGGCCGAGCGCCCCGAGCGCCTCGACACGGCGCAGATCGTCTTCGTCGTCCGCCTCGCCCTTGCCGACGCCCTCCTCCAGGCCGGCCGCACCGAGGACGCCATCGCCAGCGCCCAGGAGGCGCTGACGCTGGCCGAGAGGCTCAGAGACGCCAACCCGGACAGCACCTCCGTCGCCGGCGACCTCGCCACGGTGAATCACGGTGCCGCGAAGGTCCTCATCGCTGCGGCCACGTCCGGATCGCTCCCGCTGACGCGCCGGCTCGAGCTGGGTCATGCCGCGCTGGCACTGTTCACGACGAGCCTCGACGTTCTCGACTCGACGCCGGGGGCCGAGTACAACTCCGACGTCACTCGCCCGATGGTGGCCGCGGCGGTCAGCGACTGCACGCGCGCCATCGCCGCACTCGAGAGGCAGGCCCGGCCGGATTGACGCGCCGTGACCACGCGCCTGGCCCGACGATGGCTCGGTAAGCAATGCCAGAGATGGCAACCACCCTGTTCGGGCAGCCCACCGCCAGTCCCGACGGCTCGTTCTCCCGCAACAGTGGCGGACTCGACTTCCGGTAACCGTCCCCCGGTTATTGGGTTCAGATCGGCCCGCCCCGGACCGATGCAGATCCAGATTCAGGGAGGTTCCAGAATGCGCACTTCCACGCGCGGGTGGTGTATCCCAGCGGCGGTTGTGATGTTGACCGCGTTCGCGCCGGCTCCGCAGGCTTGGTCGCGACAGGGCATGCCGCCGGGCGCCGCGTCGGCCCGGGTCCAGCCCGGACCCAAGCAAGCCCCAACGCCCGAGATCGTCCTGGGCACGTCCACGGCCCTCACCGGCCCGGCCGCGGCATTGGGCACCGGCTTCAAGGCCGGAGTTGACGCCGCGATCGACGAGGCCAACCGCGCCGGCGGCGTCGGCGGCGCCACCCTGCGGTTGATCGCCCTTGACGACGGCTACGAGCCCACGCGGACCGCCCCGAACATGCGCCGGCTGGTGGAGACCGAGCACGTGTTGGCGGTGATCGGCAACGTCGGGACGCCCACGGCGGTGGCCGCCATTCCCATCGCCATGGAGTCGCACACGCCGTTTGTGGCGGCGTTCACCGGCGCGGGAGTGCTGCGGAAGGCACCGCCGGACCGGTACGTGATCAACTACCGGGCCAGCTACGTCGAGGAGACGGAGACGATGGTGGCGGCGCTGGTCGAGCGGGCGGGGCTGAAGCCCGAGGAGATCGGGTTCTTCACGCAGCGCGACGCGTACGGGGACGCCGGGTTCGCCGGCGGGATCGCCGCGCTGCTGAAGCACGGGCTCAAGAGCGAGGCGGGCGTCGTTCACGGTCGTTACGAGCGCAACACGACGGCGGTCGAGAACGCCGTGGCGGATGTCCTCAGCGCCCGGACCCCCGTCCGCGCCGTGATCATGGTCGGGGCGTACAAGCCGACGGCGGCCTTCGTGAAGCTCCTGCGCTCCACCGGGCCGTCGCCGATGTTCCTGAGCGTCTCGTTCGTCGGCTCCGAAGCACTCGCCGCGGAGCTCGGGAGCGACGGTGATGGGGTGATCATCACGCAGGTCGTTCCGCCGCCGGACTCGGATGTGCCCGTCGCCGTGCGGCACCGTGAGGCGCTGGCCGCCGTGTCCCCCGAGATCAAGCCCACGTTCACCAGCCTCGAGGGGTACGTCGCGGGGAGGATCCTCTTGGAGAGCCTGCGCCGGGTGCGGGGACCGCTCGACCGTGAATCGCTCACCGCGTCCTTCGAGTCCCTGGGCGATTTCGACGTGGGCCTGGGAGAGAGCCTCCGGCTCTCGCCCACGGAGCACCAGGCCTGCCACCACGTGTGGCCAACCATGCTTCGTGCCGGGCGCATCGTGGCGCTGGACTGGAAGGAGCTCACGGCCGGCGCGCCGGCCCCCGGGCGAGCGGAGGCCAAGTAGACCTTGCCCACCATCCGCAGCCATCCGGCGCGCCCCGTCTTCCTCCTCGTGGCCACGGGCATGGTCTCGGCGGCGGTCTGCCTCGGAGCCGTGGGCGTGGCCCTGCGCAAGGTGGCGTCCGCGCGCCTCGACCGCGACGCCGCCAGCTCGCTTGAAGACCGGCTCACCGAGGCCCTCGACCGCGACCTGCGGGAACGCGCCGGCCGAACGATGGAGGCCAGCTACGGCGCGCCGGCCATCCCCGGCGGCGGGACGACGGCCGTGCGGGCCGTCCTCGAAGAGGCCGCGGGACTCCCCGGCCAGCCCGAGGTCAGGGCGCTGGTGCTCCGCATACGGGCGTCCCTCCAGGCGGCCGACGGCGTGGAGGCGGATCTGCATTCGCTCGGGGCCATGCAGGCCGACCAGCAGAACAAGCTCGCCATGGCCAGCGGCGCCACCGACGCGGCGATCCTCTCCCTCCGCGAGTGCGCCGACGGCGCCGGCGGCCACCAGCGCATCCGCGAAGCCATCCTGAGCGCACGCTTCCGCGCCCGCGATGCCCGGCCGACGACCGACGAACTGGCCACCCTCATCGAGTCGCACGAGGTCACCCACCAGCTCCACAACCTCACGGTCGAGGTTCTCGAGCTGGCGCTCATCAGCGAGAAGCTCTGCGGCGCAACCGAGCTCGACGAGCTGGCCAGCATCAAGGACAACCGCTTCCTTGCCTCCCTGTCCCGACTCCGTCGGATGGCCCAGGCCATCGAGGCCGATGCGCCCGGCACCGGCGCGGCCCTTGCGGCCGCCGAGGCGTCGCTCCTCGGCGCCGACATGCTGATCGACAGCGACCACCAGACCATCGTGGAGGCGCCGGATGGGCTCTTCTCGTGCAAGCGCGCCCTCCTGGCCCTCCAGCTCGACGGGCGCCGGCTCCGCGATCACCACAGCGGCCTCCTGAACGATGTCCGGCGTCTGGGCGTGGCGGCGGGCCAAGCCCTCGCCGCCGGCAACCACGCGACGGCCCGGCGGAGCGACGAGACCCTGCGCCGGACGTGGCTGCTGATGGGCGCCGTCGCGCTGGCGTCCATGGGCGCCTTCGTCTTCCTGGGCCTGCGCGTGGCCCGCGCCACGAGCAGGCAGCTCGCGCAGGTGCGCGCCGCCAACGAGTCGCTGGCCTTGAACGAGCGCGCCCTGCACGGTGCCAACGAGGAGCTCCGGACGGCCGCCGCCAGGCTCGAGGCCCAGGCCGCCGACCTCCGCGCCCACGGCACCGAGCTCGAGACCGCCCGCGCCGAGGCCGACGCCGCCAACCGCGCCAAGAGCGAGTTCCTCGCCAACATGAGCCACGAGATCCGTACCCCGATGGGGGCCATCATCGGGTACGCCGACCTGCTCATCGATCCTGCGCAGCCGGCCGAGGAGCGGGCCCAGTGCATCCAGGTAATCCGGCGCAACGGAGAGCACCTGCTGGGCCTGATCAACGACATCCTGGACATCTCCAAGATCGAAGCCGGTCGGATGACCGTCGAGGAGATCGAGACCTCGCCTGTGCAGCTGGCCGAGGAGGTCGTGTCGCTCCTGCACATGCGCGCCGCGGGCAAGGGGATCACCCTGCGCCTCGAGCACGCGCTGCCGCTGCCGCGCTTCAGCTCCGATCCCCTCCGCGTTCGCCAGGTGCTCATGAACATCGTCGGCAACGCGATCAAGTTCACGGACACGGGCGGGGTGGTGCTCAGGACGTCGATGGACGTCGATCCCGCCCCGGACGGCCGGAGGCTGCTCCGGTTCCAGATCACCGACACCGGTATCGGGATGAGCCCCGAGCAACTCGCCCGCCTGTTCAGGCCGTTCACCCAGGCCGACACCTCCATGACGCGCCGGTTCGGCGGCACGGGGCTGGGCTTGATGATCTCGCAGCGCCTCATGGGGATGCTCGGGGGCGACATCCGCATCAGCAGCGAGGCCGGCAAGGGGACCGCCGTCACGCTGACGCTGGCCGTCCGGCCCACGGGGGAACTGATCGAGAGCGCCATCGCGCCGGCCCCGGCCGGCCCGCCCGTCTCCCCCCCCGCCGCCGGGGCGACCGTCCAGAAGGCCGCCCCGCCGCTCCAGGGGCGCCGGATCCTGCTGGCCGAGGACGGCCCGGACAACCAGCGGCTCATCTCGTTCCACCTCCGGCGCGCCGGCGCCGACGTCACGATCGCCGAGAACGGCCGGCATGCCGTCGACGCCGCGCTGCGATCGCTGCTGGACGGCGCGCCCTTCGGGCTCGTGCTGATGGACATGCAGATGCCCGAGCTCGACGGGTACAGCGCGACCGGCTTGCTCCGCAAGAAGGGCTGGACGCGCCCGATCGTCGCGCTCACCGCCCACGCCATGAGCGGAGACCGCGAGCGCTGCCTCCGGGCCGGTTGCGACGACTACATGACCAAGCCGGTGGACAAGCAGGCGCTGCTGGCGATGTGCGCGCGTTGGCTGGCGGTTGAGAGGCCCGCGGCGGCGGCCTGACCGGCGCCCCCCTCCCCGCGCAGGCCGGGGCCGTTGCCCCCGTCCCACCGCCGGGATCAACGGATCAGGAGATGGTCAGCGTCGGCGCCCGCGACCGCGCCGCCGTCAGCGCCACCTGCTTCTCCAGCGAGTCCAGGAGTGCCTCGAGGTCCGCCGCGAGCTGCTTCCCTCGCGGCGACCGGTCCTTGAAGTTGTCCAGCGGCCTGCCGCTGTCGGAGTTCTCCCGCAGCGCCATGTTGATCGGCACCGCGCCCAGGAAGGGCACGTTCAGCCGCGCGGCCATCTTCTCGGCCCCGCCCCGGCCGAAGATGTCGTACTCCTTCCCGTCGTCGCCGATGAAGTACGACATGTTCTCCACCACGCCCAGCACCTCGATCCCCAGCTGCTGGAACATCCGGGCCGCCCGCACCGCGTCGTCCTGCGCGACCTTCTGCGGCGTGCACACGACGACCGCGCCCGTCAGGCGCAGCAGCTGGGCCATCGTCAGCGCGACGTCGCCCGTGCCGGGCGGCAGGTCGATCACGAGGTAGTCCAGCTCGCCCCACTGGGTCTGCTCGACGAGCTGCTTGAACGCGCCGTGCGCCATGGGGCCGCGCCAGATGAGCGGCTTGTCGGGCTCGACGAGCTTGCCGATCGTCATGGCCTTCACGCCGTGCACGAAGAACGGCTGGATCATGGGCCCGATCAGCACGGCCTCCATCGCGTCCAGCCCCAGCATGGTGGGCATGGAGGGGCCGTAGATGTCGCCGTCCATCAGGCCCACCGCGAGCCCGCGCCGGGCCAGCCCCACCGCCAGGTTTACCGCGATCGTCGATTTGCCCACTCCGCCCTTGCCCGCGCCGACGGCAATCGTGTGCTTCACGCCCGGCAGCGTGGGCACGCCCTGCTGCGGCGTCGGCCTCGCTGCGCCGTGTGCCGGTGCCTGCGGGCCGGGTGCGCCCGGCGCATCGACGAACTCGACGTGCACCTCGGTGGGCGCATCGCCGCTGCGGTGCGCTCCCTGCGTGATCGCCTCGATCGCCCTCTGGCGGATGGCCGCGCGGGCCTGATCGCCCGCGCCGGCGGCGAGGGTGACGCTCACCAGGCCGTCGCAAACGGCGACCTTCCGCACAGACTCGGCGCTTACCACGCGGCCGAGCGACTCACGAACAGATTCCTTCGTAATCGCCATGGCGGCATGGTAGGTAAGAAGGCGTCGCCGCCCGCATAAACCCACCATCCCGAAGAGCCCGCCTCCGCGCGCGGCTCCCGGGGGCATCGGGCGGCAATCGACCCTTCCCGCCGTCGTTCAGCCGGGGGGCAAAGCTCAACGATGTACACAACCGGGCGTTGGCGTCGGCCCCGGACTCTGTTTCGAATCGATCAACGGCGGCAACGCGCCGAGGAGCACGACGATGAGCAACCGCAGGGAATCTCTTCAGAGGGCCGCGACCGTACTGGTTCTGGCGGCGGGTTTCGCGTCCCCCACGCTGGCGCAGACCGATGCGCCCAAGCCGGCCCTCCGCGGCCCGGAGGTCAAGGACCGCGAGGTCCCGGGCTTCGCCGCCGATTTCGGCGCTCCCGACCAGCGCCGGCGTTTCATGGACCGCATCCCGCCGGAGGTGTACCGGCAGGCGCTGGCGGTGCTGACGGCCGACGACGCACCGGCCGACGTCCGCGCCTCCGCTGAGCAGGAGACGAGGATCAAGGGAATGACCGCGGACTTCGAGGCCGAGGTCAGGGCCTACCGCGAAGCCCACAAGGACGAGTTCGCCGAACTCCGGAAGCAGGGCGGCGGGCCGCCGCGGGAAGGGCGCCGTCCGGGTGCTGGTAACCCGAACGAAATACCACCTCTTCGGGCGGACGAGATGATGTCGCCGGAGCAGAAAGCCGAGCGACAGAGGTCCGAGGGGGCCCGCACGAAGCTCCGGGAACTCATGGAGGGGGCGCCCAAGCCCGAGGCGCTCTACACGCGAATCTGGGCCGAGTTGAGCGAGCCGCAGAAGAAGGCCGTTCAGGCCAAGCTTGACGAGTTCAAGGCCGACCAGGCTAAGAGGCGTGAGGAGCAGTACGTCAGGCAGCGGACGGCGAAGAAGGGCGAACCCGGAAAAGAGGCCGGAAACAAGGACGGGCAGACCATGTCTCCGCCTCCCCCGCCGGGCGAAAGGCCTGGCCTCGCACGCATCTCTCCGGAACGGCACGACCGGCTCATGCGCATGTTCGAGCGTCTGACGCCGGAGGAGCAGGACCAGCTCCTGGAGCGGCTCGAGCAACGGGTGAGGGATGCCGGCGGGCCGGATCGGCCCATCGATGGCCTTCGCCGGGCGCGTCCCAAGCCCGCGCCCGACATTGACAAGATCAAGGTCCCGGACCCGGAGGAGACGAAGAAATAGCCTGATTCCTCGTGTCAGATCCCTGTGCGGACCTGTGCGGACCGGTCTGGCGAGAGGCAAGAAAGACGCCCGATAACACCAGATCCGGCCAAGTCAAGGCAGCGAGGTGTGAATTCGGGCAGTTTTTCCACAAATGGGAACAACTCCGGAATCGAAAGCGTATACAATCTGGGTACCTTGTGGGGCCGTGCCGGCGTTCGCGCGGCATCTAAGCGGGGTACCCGTAAGTTGGCCACGACGCCATGGGCGGTGTGGATTTGGCGAAGTTTCAAGGGAGTCGATGCATCCCCGCCGATAGATGATTCATTCAACCAAGATCTCTCTCTCCTCCAGCGGGGCGCCGTCCTAGATGGCGCCCTGCTTTTTTTCCCGCTTCGACCCCCCGGACCGTCCGGCCGCTGACCAGCCGGCCCCCGACACAGGAAGCGTCGATTACGATCCACACGCGCATGACCACGCGTCAGCCCATTCTCGTCACCGGCTCCGCCGGCTTCATCGGGTCGCACGTTGTCGAGGCGCTCCTTGGGCGCGGCGAGAACGTGGTGGGGGTGGACAACTTTGACCCGTACTACGACATCGCCAGGAAACGACGGAACGTCGCCGCGGGCGTGGAGTTCGCGAGCGCACCCGAGCGGCGCCAGAGCGCGTCCGGGCGGGGGACGTACGAGCCGGTCGAGGCGGACATCACCGACGCGCCGGCGATGGGCACGCTGCTGGCCCGGGTGCGCCCCGCGGGGGTCATCCACCTGGCCGCGAAGGCGGGCGTGCGCCCGAGCATCGCCGACCCGGTCGGCTACGCGCGGGTGAACGTGTACGGCACGAGCGTGCTGCTGGAGGCGGCCCGGGTGACGGGGTGCGCCCGCTTTGTCCTGGCCTCCAGCAGCTCGGTCTACGGCAACAGCGAGGTCGTGCCGTTCGCCGAGGGCCACGATGTGAGCCGGCCGATCAGCCCCTACGCCTCGACGAAGCGCGCCTGCGAACTGCTGGCGTACACCCACCGGCACCTGACCGGCATGCCGACGGCGTGCCTGAGGTTCTTCACCGTGTACGGCCCGCGGCAGAGGCCGGACCTGGCGATCGGGATGTTCCTGCGGCTGGTCTCGCGTGCCGAGCCGGTGCCGATGTTCGGCGACGGCACGACCAGCCGCGACTACACCTACATCGCCGACATCGTGGCGGGTGTGCTGGCCGCGTACGACCGGATCGACACGCACGGGTACCGGATCTGGAACCTCGGCGGGAGCGAGCCGGTGAGCCTGAAGCAAATGATCCAGACGATCTCGCGGGTGCTGGGCAAGCCGGCCACGATCGAGCCGCTGCCGATGCGACAGGGGGACGTGGAGCGGACGTTCGCCGACGTGAGGCGGAGCGAGGCCGAGCTCGGGTTCCGGGCGCGGACGCGGTTCGAGGAGGGGGTGGCCAGGCAGTGGCGGTGGATGCAGGAGTTCGGGGAGGTTTAGCCGGGGCGGTCAGCGTCGCGGCGCGCGGGCGGTGATGTCGGCGGTCTGCACCAGGTGCTCGGCGATGCCCGGGTCGATGACGCGGTATCGCACGGCGCGGAGGGAGGGCCCGACAAAGACATGGTCGATGTGGACCAGGGGGCTCCTGCGCGGCCACGAGGCAGCGTAGCCGAACCCGCCCTGCCGGAAGGCGTGCGTGAAGCCTGGGGCGATGAGCCCCAGCGACGCCGACCCTCGCGGGGTGTTGAAGTCACCGGCGATGATGTCGGGCGCGGGGAAGACCGGGTGGGGAGGGTCGCCGGTCGCGACCGGCTGCCGGAGCGCGGAGAGCCTGGCGGCGCCGTCTCGCATCAGGCCGTAGCGCCAGCGCCGAAGGTCGGAGGGAAAGTCGAGCCCCCAGACCACGATCGGTCGCCCGAGGATGGAGGTGGCGTCGATCACCGCGAACATGGCGCCGCCGGGGTCGCGCCCGGCGTTGCCGACTCGCGGGATGGGGCTCCAACTCGGCAGGTACTCGTTGTCGCCGCCTCTGGGGCTGTAGAACGGCGCGGTAAGGCGGGCGGTCTGTTCGTCCACCTGGGGCAGTTCGAGCGAAGCCCAGCCGGTCTGGAGGATGGGCAGGCGCGAGGCCACCGCGAACGTGCCGACGCGCTTGCACGTGTACCCCGAGCCGAGGGCCTCGGCCAGCCGCCCCAAGTCGCTGGACCAGGTGGGGTTGGTGATCAGCAGCACGTCGGGCTCGGGGTCACGCGGGACGCCGGCGATGAACCGCGGCCACTCCTCGTGCGGGACGAACGTCATGTTCCAGTGCGCGAAGTGCAGGGTGGGCGTGCCGGCAGAGGGGGATGGCGCCAGCGCGGCCCAGATCCGCCACTCGACGAGGAGGACGAACAGCACCGTCGCGGCGGTGCCGACCAGTGCCACACGGGTGACGAGGTCGGCGACCGATCGGGGCCGGCGCCCGCCAGGCCCGGCCGCTCCAAGCCATCGGCGCCGAAGCCGTCCGACCGCCCACGCAGGAAGCGAAAACACCGCGGCTGAGGCGACCAGCGCGACTGACGGGATCCAGTAGAGGTACTGGGTCAGAAGAAACCGGTCGGTGAGGGTGCGTCCCACCAGGAATACGGCCAGACTCAGGCAGGCGCCCGTGACCAGCAGCAGGTGCAACAGCAGAGTGAAGCGGCGCATGACAACCCCGGACCAATCGAACAACGACCGTGCAGGTCATGGTACGGGGCCGGGGGGGCGGTGCCGGCTCACCGCCCGGCGGGCTGAGCCGGTTGAGCGGGCGTCGGGGTGACACCCCGGGCTCGCTTGACGGCCTCGTCGATGAGGCGGCGCAGCAGGTCGGCCGGCATGGAGGCAGGCATGGGCGGCGCCGGCCCACGCGCCAGGGGCGCCTGCGGCGGAGGAGCGGGGACCGGGGACTGCGGCGGCACGGCGGGCACCGAGTCCGGCGGCGGAGACTGCTGTTGGTCCGGGGGGACCACCGCCGGAGAGGGGACCGAGCGATGCCTGCCGGCGGCTCGCGGGGCCGCGCCGGGCTGTTGTCCGGCCCGCGTCGTCGCCGAGGTGTCGACAAACGTCGAGCGAGCGGCCTGCTGCGGACCGGCGCTCGGGTGCGCCTGGACGACCGCTCCATGGGGCGCGTCGGGACGCGGGGCCTCGGAGCCGGCGATGATGGTCAGACGCCCATCGGCGTCGCGGACGGCCATGGCGCGGTTGTAGCGGGTGTTCCACTGCACGCTCTGCTGCAGATCCTGCGGGACGGTGTTCAGCCAGCTCTCGGCGGCCTGGTCCTGCGGCCCGGCAATAAAGTCCTCGAACATGAGCGGCACGTAGCCCCAGGAGGCAAAGCGGCGCGCATCAGACTCGACGAGCGAGGGCGTGACGGCGATGCCGTATTCCCGCTGGTGGTTGTAGAAATACGCGATCCAGATCTCGTGCCCGGGGTTGACGAAGTCGGCAAGGTAATGCGGAGTGCCAACGGGATAGAGATCTCCGGGGCCGTTGGGCGTGCCGAAGTTGTAGCCGCACAAGTAGGTGGCCGCCTCGTTGTGCAGGATATCCGAAGCCACCGCTTCAACGACAAACTTGATCTGCGGATGGCGCGCCTTCATCATCCGCAGCCATCGATGCAGTTTCCACGAAGGGCACATGTAGTGGGAGAACGTGTCGAGCCCGACGCATGTCGCGCCGGCTTGCGCGGCCAGATCGAGCTCCCGGAAACCGGCTGCGACATCGTTGGGGTTGTCGGGGTCGAAGGGGTGCACGTCCGCCGCGGTCGGATTCCACACTGTGGCCACGCGCGAAGAGAAGCCCCACCACAAGCCCAGTTCGCACGCGGCGCCCACGACGGGCAGCCCGTTGACCGGGTCGGTCGCCGTCGCGGTCTCGGGGTCATCGAGCCAGTGCGACGTGAATTGGTACGGGTAGTTGTACCCAAGATCGCGGTTGTACAGGCCCGAGGGCGCCCAGATCATGAGCCGACCCCATTGCTCGGCGAGAGGCAGCATGGCGTTGACCCACGGGCGCCACCCGAAGACATCCGGACGCCGGGCGTTGTTCCAGCCGAAGCCATTGGGGTTCTGCGGAGAGATATCGTTGATGGAGCTGATGAGGACGGGCCTTACCGGTCGGGGGTCACGCTGGTATTTCACACCGCCGTACAGATCGCGGAAGTAGTTCCGGTAGGGCGTGAGCGTGCGGATCCACTCCCCTGGGTTGCGCATCACGCGCACGGCGATGACGTACGTCCGGCTCTCGCCAGCGCTCAGCTCGGCGGAGTAGTTGATGACCCCGGCTCCAACCTCGTCACCGTGGGCCGCGACACGGAACTCCATCAGCCACCCGCGCCTGGGGTCGCGGGGATCCGCACTCGCCGCCGGGCTTCCCATGCCGACGCGGACGTCGTGCCGGTACGCGAGCACCGGGTACAGGAAGCTCAGACCGACCGTGTAGCGGTCGTTGCTGAGCGTCCAGACCGGGGAGTACATGCTGTCGGGGTAGAGGTGCGCTTGGACAACGTAGGTCAGGTAGTCGGCGTCGATGGCCTTACCGGCATACCGGAAGTCACGGTACTGGATGTGCTGGCCGAGCATGAACGAACCCAGCACGAACGAGCCCAGCCGGTGGGTGACGCCGGTGGGGTTGCTGCACGTGATCACCAGGTCGAACCCGGTGGGCTGGGCCTGGAGATTGGTGTTGAACTCGATCTCGGGATCCTGGAACTCGAAGATCCGGGTACCGGTGCCGTCGAAGATCATGGTGCCGTCGGCGGCATCGACCAACTGGAAGCCCGCGCCCGAGTCGATGTATCGCAGGCTGACGATGGGAGTGCCGGTCTCTTGGGGGGGGGCCTGCTGGGCGTTCGCGGGCGTGGCCAGCGCCGCCGCGAGCGATGCAAACAGGGCGGGAAACAGACGAACGCGGGGGATCATTTGGAGCCGTTCCTTGCTTCCGGGCCCGCGACGTGGCGGGCTCGAACGAGTGCGGATCGTCGTACTCGGACTGCTATCGGCGAGTCCGCGTGTGGGCACGACGCTCGGCTGGGCAAGCGTAGGCAACGGCGTGGAAATGGGGGGAAGAAGCGGGCCCTGACGCTTGGGCGGCGTTCAGGGGTGCCGAGATATGGGGGTCGACCGGGGTCGTTATCGGCCGGACGTCGATGCGCGCGGGATACTATGGTGGGGTGGCCAGCTATGGCCATGTATGGCGGGCATCGCCGCATTCTGGCGGTCTTAGTGAGATGTTGGCGGCCTTAGGGCTGGCGTGCTGCCAGGGCGTGCGTTGTTGGCGGTCTTAGGCGGAGCAGTTGGTGGCCTTAGAGGTCGGGTTTGGCGGCCTTAGCGGTCTTGTTGGCGGCCTTAGCAGGATGGCCCGAGCGGAGCCGGTGGCCCGCAGAGCCTCCCAATTTGCGAGAAACGACGCGGTGGCAACCTACGGCAATGTACGGCAATCTACGGGGATTTCTCGGTGTTTTTGCGTTGATTCCGAGTGGCAATGAACGGCGGGATTGGCAATGTACGTGCGGAGAGCGACGACCGTGCGTGTTCGGATGTCAAAGAACGCTCAACGCTGCGGGCGACTGGTATGACACCCTAGCACAACTCTAACTCAAGTGCAAGGAAAATGTTTGGTTTTATTCGTCGGTTACACACCCGCCCCCTGTTCGCGGCGGGGGAGCCGCGATTCGCGGGCTGCGGTCGCGGAGACCTGCGCATGTCTTGGCCCGATTGCCCCATCTGTCGATCGACATCGTCGCCGCTGCTCACGAACGCGGTCCGGCAGCCGGCGCAGCGGTACATCCGATGTTCGCCCGCCATGAGCTGTCGCGCTTCTACGACTTCCACCTGAGCGAGGCGGAGGGGGGAATGTACGATCGGATGGAGGACCGCATGCAGGCCGACTTTCCGACGAAGGTTGCCATGGACGGGCGGGCGCTCGCCCGCCCAGACGGACGCGTGCTGGATGTCGGGTGCGGGAAGGGCCTCTTCGTGAAGGCGTGCGTGCGTGGAGGCCCGCCTGCGCGCCGAGGGCATCGACCTTTCGGAGAGCGGCGTCCGTCACGCCGCGCAGCAGCTCGGCGTGCGGGCAACCCAGGGGATGCTGTCGGAGAAGAAGTGCGAACTCGGGCGATTCGGGGTGGTCACGCTGTGGGCGACAAATCGAGCACCTTCCGGACCCGGCGGGGATGCTGCGCGACATCTTCGAAATCCTGGAGCCGGGGGGAAGATTCTGCTGGACACGGGCATCGGCGACGACTGGCTGGATCGGCTGCTCCCGGGGCGCGTGCAGTGGTACGACCCCCCCCCAGCACCTGTGGGTCTTCTCCGGCGCGGGGATGGAGCGCCTGGTGCGCGACGCGGGCTTCCAGCTCGAGCGGCTCGATCCCTGCTTCGAGCGATCGCGCGTGCGCAAGGCCGCGCGGACTCTTCGCAACGGCGCGGCGGCGGTGATGCTGCGGGCTTCGTGCGCGGCGTCTCGGCTGCGGACGGACGGGCCGGGTTTCGGATTCACCAGGTTCCCCCTCGGGAACCTCATGAGCCTGACCGCGCGCCGCCCGGCGTAGCCGGCGGACGGGGCGTTTGCGGGATCGCGCGGCGCGCCAGCAGGATGTCCGCGGGCGGCGAGGTCCGCGCGATCTTCACCTCGAATCCGGCAGCGCGGAGTACGTTGCGCATCGCATCGGTCCGCCCGACGTTCTTGTGCACCTCGACCGCCAGTTGATCGGTCATCCCCAGCAGCGGGCTGCCGGAGGCCAGCAGCTCGAACTCGCTCCCCTCGATGTCGCACTTGAGGAAGTCAACGCGGCCCTCCGCCAGGCCCGCCTGCGCGAGGAACGCCTCGCTGGAAAGGTGCGGCACGCCGCGGCCTCCCTCAGCGGCCTCCAGATCCGACTGATACCCGGTCGTGCCGCCCACGAAGGCGTTGATGATGCGCGCTCGCCCCGCCCAGCCGTTGGTCGCCAGCGATCGCTCCACCTTGGGGATGCACGCCCGGTCGGCCTCGACGCATACGACGCGCACCTGCGGGCCGTGGCCCAAGGCCAGGAGCGTGAAGTTGCCCATGTTGCACCCCAGGTCGACAACGACGGCGTCGGGCGCGATGGAGAGGAACCCCCCGCCGAGGTACACGTCCCGCACCCAGATCTCGCGGATGCCGCTGATCGCCTGTTCACCCGTAAGCCGGGCCCGGGCCGCGCGCCGGCGCGCCAGGAACGGGCCCTGGCCCATGGCCGCGTCGGCGGGCTGAAGGCTCCCCGTGCGCCGGCACTCGCGCAGCCGCCGGGCGATGCAGGCCAGCCAACGAACGCCGGTCCGCACGCCGCAGACGCGGCAGAGGCCGAGGAAATCGGAGAGGATGATCCGGGGGATGCTGGGCATCGGGCTCGGGCGTGCCGGTGCCGTCGGAGGGCGCGGGGCGCGAGCGCGGCGATGATACGCGAGCGATGGACCGAACGATCAACCCAGGGGACCCGCGGTCTCGGGGTCCGGGCTCGCCTCGGCGCTTGGGGCCAGGTCGGCTGCGGGCGCTGCGGGGAGCACGCCCACCATCGCCAGGGCACGCCGGATGCCGTCGACGGGGTCGGCCCAACGGCGCCAGTCCTCGAGCACGCCGGGTGAGGCGGCCCGGAGCGACTCGATGCGCGATGAGTCGGTTACCTCCAGCAGGCACTCGGTCAGATGGGACAGGTCGCCCACGCGAAAGATCCGCCCGTTCACGCCGTCGCGCACGAGCTCGGCCGCGGCCCCGACCACGTCGCTGGCGACGATGGCCAGGCCGGCCGCGCCGGCCTCGTTGATCACCACCGCCCAGGGTTCGAAGTCGCTGGGAAGGACCATGGCATGACAGGCCCGGTAGATGGCGCTAATGCGCTCCTGCTCGCCGATGAAGCCGGTCCAGATGACCCGGCCCGTCAGCACCGCCGGCACGCGCGCCCCGAGCCGGTCGCGCAGCGGCCCGTCACCGATGATCACCAGGTCCCAATCGGGGCGCTCGCCCGAGATCCGGCAGAACGCGTCGATGGCCAGGTCCACACGCTTCACCTCCGCCAGCCGCCCGCAGAAGACCAGCCGCCGGCGCTGCGGCGCGAGGCCGAACCGCGAGACCTCCCGCTCGATCGCGCCCCCGGGCAGACGACGGATCATCTCGTAATCGGGCTCGTACGGCACGAAGAACATCCGATCGGACCTGGCCCCGTAGCGCCGGAAAAACTCCGCCCCCAGCGTGCCGCAGGGCATGATCCCGGTGACCGAGCGCACCACCAATCGCACGACGAGTCTCTTGGCGATGAACTTAAGCCCGCTGGCGTGGTCCGAGCGGCTGTTGCTGTCGGCGACGAGGAAACAGGGGATCCCCGCGCGCCGGCACCAGCGGATGATGCGCAGGCGCCCGGCGTCGTTGTAGCCGCACGCGAGCACGGCCTTGATGTTGTGCTGCATAAGCCATCCGATGACGCGTCCGGCCTTCCGCCACTCGCGGAAGGTGTGCCGGGGATGCGAGGAGCCGACGACTCCCTCGCCCCTGGCGAACCTGACGGGACGAATGCTCTCGGACTGCCCAAGCTCCCACGGCTGATCGGCCTGGTCGTGGGTGTAAAGGCTCCAGAGGCGGACCTCGGGCATCTCCCGCGCAATGCGCTCGTGTAGGTGCAGCCGGTAGGGCGTCTGCACGCTGGTGATCACGGCGATGTCGGGGGTGTCGGGCGTGCTCACGGCGGCGCCGTCATTCTCCCGCGCCGGGGGGGCTTGGCGGCGGGCCCGCGAGCCGTGAGGTCTGCGGAGCCCTGCCGTTGTCGGCCGAGTGCGGTTCGTCGCGCCCCTGTTCATGTGCCGCGCCGACCAGAGGCTCGCCATACTGCCACGCCTCGTCCTCGGAGGTGCTCCACTCTTCCTCCTCGCCGGGGTCCATGAACACGGCGCCGGGCAGCCCGTACCCCGCCTCGTGCGCGGCCCAAACGAGCAGGGGCGCCGAGGCGCCCGCGATGGGTCCCAACGTCCATTTCACCAGGCACATCACCACCGCGACGCCGACGAAGCTGGTGAAGGCGAGCACCAGGAACAGCGAGGTCTCGCCGCGCGTAAGGGCGAAGATGTTGCCGAGGCTGGAGCCCATGGCCGCGAGGAAATAGGGGTTCCAGGCCCGCTCGCGGGTGAGGCGGTCGGCCGCGGTGAGGAGGATACCGAAGAACAGCGCATAACCGGCGATGCCGAGCCAGGCGCCCTCGGCCCAGCCATGCCCGATGATGCCGACACCCAGGTTGGCGGGAGAACCGAGGTGCTGCTGCACCTGGATGCCCAGACCCATCGGCTTGGAGGGCCAGATCATCCGCGGCACAGGGTTGCCGATGAAATACACGGCACCGTGGAAGGGGAGGTACTCGTAGCTGCGCGGGTAGTTCTCCATGATGAACATGGTGTTGGTCGGCGTGTCGCTGAAGACCATCGATTCGTAGGCGCCGCGCTGGATGGTCGGGTTACGGATGAGGCGGGCGAACTGCTGGATGCGCGTCCCGATCCGGAAGCCCTCCACCGCCCTCTCGGCGCCGCTCTCCTGCCGGACAGTCGCGAAGGTGGCGAGCATCAGCGCCGTCACCACACCCATCCCGCCAAGGCGGACGATCGACTTGCGCATCGTCTGGTAGCGCAGCGAGTAGAAGTACCACATCCATGCCACGGCCATCATAACGCCCAACAGCGCGCGCCGGCCGGAGTCGCCCACGGTGCAGACGAGCCCGGCAACCGCCAGCGTCGGCAGAAAGACCGCCCATGCCGCGGGATTGAAGGGGCGGGCCAGGACAAGGTACGTTGCCAGCGCCATGCCCGCGGTCACCAGTCCAGGCTTGAACTGCGTGCCCAGCGCGCTCAAGTAGCTGGTCATCTCGAGAAGCGAAGCCAGGACCCCGGCCGCCATGAGCGCCACGATGCACGCCACCACGCCCGCCAGTGTCACCGGGAGTTCGAGCTTCGGCACCAGCCTTCCCACCCAGCCCAGACGACCCCCCAGGGCGCACCCGGCGCCGAACAGCACCAGGAACAGCAGCACCCCCACCAGCAGCAGCGAAAAGCCCGCCTCCGAGGGCACGTACAGGTCCGAGGCCACGCCCAACGTGACGGTGAAATAGCTCCCCACACCGTAGAACAGCGCAAATCCCAGCAGGAACAGGTTCCTCCAGGACAGGAAGTCGTAGCGGCGAGTCCACAGGTTATTGAGCACCAAGCCGAGAATCCCCAGCACCACCAGGACCGAGATGAGCTCCAGGAGTGACTTCATGGGGGATTCGATCGGGCCGGGAAATCCCAGACGGCCGACCCGGCGCGCCGGCCGCTCGACGGGCAACTATCGGCAGAACGGGGTGGTTCGGAGAACCCCGTGCGGTCAACTCTACGCCCCCGGCGTGCAACGCCCCGTTGTTACGTGCGTGACCCGCCCGGGTTCAGACCCGCATAGACCCCGATCGATTATTTCAGCGATCGGACCCGTAAACCATTCCTCGATCAGGCGGCGGCCCGCAGGACCAGGCGACCGGTCGCGAGGGGCGGTTCAGGCGCGGGCGACCGGGCGGACCATGGCGGGGGCGCCCGTGACCGCCTCGTACAGGGCCAGGAGGCGCGCCGCGACCGCCTCCGGGGACATGGTCGACTCGACCCACGCCCGTCCCAGGCGGCCCGCTTCAGACCGGTCCGGACGCGTGAGCATCGAGGTCAACGCGAGCCCGAGCGCGTCGGGCTCCCCCTGCGCCGCCACCCCCGCCCCGGCCGCGGCCACCTCGGAGCTGATCGCGAGGTTGTCCGTCACGACGACCGGGATCGCCGCGCCCAGCGCTTCGGCGATGACGTAGCCGAAGTTCTCGAACTCGGAGTTGAGAATGAGCACGTCGGCCGCGCCCAGCGCGAGCCACTTGTCCGCGCCGCCGGCCCACCCGGCAAAGACGACGCGGTCGGCGATGCCCAGCTCGGCCGCCAGAGCGCGCAGCGACGCGGCGTACCGCTCATCACCGGCGCCGACCAGGAGCAGCGTCGCGCCCGGCGCCCCGCGGCGCGCCACGGCGAACGCGCGCAGAGTGAGATCGACCCGCTTGACCGCGTGCAGACGCCCCAGAAAGAGCACCACCTCGCCCTCCTGCCGGAGGCCGAACCGCTCGCGCCCCAGCCGCCGCTTGGCGCCGATGTCGCCGCCCGGCGCGCCCTGCACCGGCAGCGGGATCACATGGCATCGAGCCTTCTCGCAGCCGCGCGGCAGCACACTCGATTCCAGCTCGCCGCGCGACGCGAACACCAGCGCCCCGGCGGCGCGAAGTTCACGGGCGCCCAGCAGCGCGAGGAACGTCCGCTTCTTCAAGCTCCTGATCCCCAGGGCCCTGGCGACGAGCATGCCGTGCGGCTGCCAGACGACGGGCACGGCGCGTCTCCGGCAGGCCGCCGCGGCCGCCACGAGATCCACCGACCACAGGCCGTGGAGATGGCAGACATCGATCTCGCCGGCGTGAACCCGCTCGATCACGTCGCGCCCCACCGGTCCGGGCCTGAGCCGCCCGACCGCCGGCCCCAGCCGCCACGACACGCCGGGCGCACCTCGGATGGCCTCCCACGACGGATCATCCTTCGCCGGCGCGACGGCAAACGCGCTCACCGCGACCTCACCGGTCAGCCTCGCCAGCGCGTCGGCAATCGACAGGAACGCCGTGGACGTGCCGCCTCCCGCGGCCTGGACCGACTCGATCACATGGGCGACTCGCAGCATCGGGCCGGGAGTGTAACCCCGTCCGGCTCCTCGGCACACCCGCCGAATGCGCCCGCACAAGGAAACGGGCACTCCCGAAAGGCGTGCCCGTGTCGCCGAGCGTCGGGAGGCGGGCCCCTGTGCAGGGCGGATCAGCAACCAGCGAAGAACGCCGTGAGGAAATCGAAGAAGTCCTGCGAGTTGACGACGCTGTCGTGGTTGAAGTCGGCGCTCGTCCCCGCCGCGAAGAACGCCGTGAGGAAGTCGAAGAAGTCCTGCGAGTTCACCGTGCCATCGTTGTTGAAGTCGGCCGTGCAGCAAGCGCTGAACGTGTACAGCGCGACGGCCGTCGTGTTGCCGGTGATCGGGAACGCGACGGAGTTGCCGGCGGGCTGGTCCACGGCTCCCAGACGCCAGTGGTCGAAGCACGCCCCGCCCGCCTGCGCCGGGGCGGTGAGCGTGATGGACGTGAAGAACGTGTAGGTGCGCGAGAAGGGGGTCGCGCCGTCGGAAAGGCCGGCGTTGTCCGCCGGCGTCACGACGATGTTCGCGCTCGGCGCGCCGCTGGTGTCGACCGTGAGCGTGAACGGGTCGCCGCAGAGACCGAGGTTGTTGCGCGCGGTGGCGAAGTCCGAGCGGTCGACGCGCGTGCCGTGGTTGGGGCAGCCGGTTTGGCAGTGCGTGACGATGGCGGCGATGGCGTTGTTCACGATGAGGCTGGAGCCGCTGTTCCCGCCGCGGACGTCGGCGTTGTACTGGTACGACGTGGCGAGGCGGGCGGTGATGGAGCCGGTGGAGAGCTGCTGGGTCTGGGTGCGGACGCAGGTGAGGTCGACGCCGTAGCCGTTCATGCCGCAGGCGTCGCCGACGTTGGCGAGCGTCGTGGCGATGCGCCGGAGCTGGCCGTAGCGCTCAAAGGCGTGCTGGCCGATGTTGTTGGCGCCGGTGCGCATCACCGACCAGTCGGCGCCGATCCCCGCGTTGAGGAAGGACTGCTGTACGATGGGGAACTGGTCGCTCACCGGCGGGTTCACCAGCCCGCAGCCGGAGGTGGACGGCGGCACGTTGAACTGCACGACCAGGCCCGCGCCCCCCGCGCAGTGGCCCGCGCACACCATCGTGCTGTCCTCGCAAAAGATCGACGCCGTGCAGCCGATCGGCAGCAGCCGCCCCGCCCACGTCTCGCTGGAGGGCGCGCGGTCGTCGTTGCCGCAGATCCCGCATTGCCCGGGGGCGCCCCGCGGCTGCGGGGCGAACTGGGCCGCGAAGCGGTCGATGGCCAGTCGCGCGCCCTGCGTGCGCGGCGCGGCGTAGAGCTCCACCAGCAGCTGGCCGCCGTTGAAGTACGCGCTGGAGTCCGACCACATCGCCATCGCCGCGCTATCCAGGCGCTGGTGCTCGGCGTCGCGGAGGGAGGTGAGCAGGACATAGGAGTCCCCCGGGAGGTCGGCGGAGGAGAAATAGAGACGGAGCCAGCCGGCGTCCTGGATCTCCACCAGGTGCGTGAAGACCGGGCGGAACTCGCCGGCGGGGTTGTCAAGCGGCCCCGAGTCGACGTGGTACTTCACCTCGTCCCCCACCGGGAAGGTGGGCTGCTCCTGGGCTCGGACGGGCGCGGCGGCGACGAAGAGAAGGATCGCGAGCGCCGGGACGGCGCGCCGGAGGCGGAGGAGTCGGGTCGCGTCTACTGGAAGCGGGGGGACCATTGGTGGGCTCCTGAATGGCTTGCCGGGGGACCGTCGAGATGTGCACCGCCCGCCCGGGGTGCTCAGGACCACGGGCGGCCGGGAGCGAACTTACCCCATCATGCCACAAACACCGACCAACAGCCAGCGAAGAAGGCGCCGTCGCCGTCGAGGTCCCCGGCGCCGACCTCTTCGCCCCGGGCATCGACCCGCCCGACCGGGAGTTGACCGATCAGGCCGAGTCCATGCTCGCCGAGTGCATCGCGGCGCAGGCCCGCAGAGAGGGCAACCCCGACGGTTGAGCCCCGCGCCATCGGCCGCGTTTTCGCTCTTCCGCGTTCTCACGATCGCGCAAGGACCAGCGGAGTGTGAAACTGGCGAGGCCGGCCGCGGAAAGATACTCTGTGCAGCCATGAGCCAGAACCCCTTCTCGCATCCCGGCGAGCCCCAGGATCTCGGCGAGGCGGTCACGCCCCCCTCGCAGCGGACGAGCATCGCCGCGGTCTTCTCGCTGGTGTCGTCCCTGATCTGCTGCGTCCCCGGCCTGGGGCTGCTGGGGGTGATCACCGGGATCGCGTCGCTCATGTTTATCGCCGGCGCGCACGGCCGGCTCGTCGGCAAGGGGATGGCCTGGACCGGCCTCATCGTGGGCGCCCTGGTCACGGCCCTCCAGCTGGGGCTCATCATCGGCGGCATGTCCCTGGGCAACCAGATGCTGGGACACTGCGCCACCCTTGCGGCGGCCATCGAGAAGCACGAGTACGCCAAGGCACGCCAGAACCTGGGGCCGACAGGTGCCTCCGTGACCGACGAGCAGTTCGACGCCTTCCGTGCGGCCTACACCACCGAGACAGGGTCCTACAAGGACATGACCACATCGGTCTGGGAGCTCATGACCGGGGGACCCACGAACGTCCAGCCCGCGATGAAGGGGATGATGCTCCCGCCCAACACCATCCCCATGCCGGCGCGCTTCGACGGCGGCCCGGCCCTGATGATGTTCCAGATGGACACCTCCGCGCGTCCCAACCCGGGCGAATGGCTGCCCCCCTTCGGCAACATCGGGTTCCGCTCCAACACCGGTGTGGAGTTCTGGCTGACCGGACCCAAGGCGCCCAAGGCAACGGGGACGACCAAACCCAGCGACACCACCCCGCCGCCGCCGGCCCCAACCCCGGGTGGAAACGGCGGCTGAGACGGCCAGGCCGATCCGCGCACCGGCGGCGAACCCTATATTTGATGCATGTCTGTTCCGCCAACCCCCCCAACCGATCCCGGGCAGGGCCCCGGCGGGCCTCAGCCCGTCATCTCCTGCCGCGGGGTCGTGAAGAGATACGAGGGGCGGACCATCCTCGACGGGATCGACCTGGAGGTTTACCCGGGCGAGACGATGGTGATCATGGGGGGCTCGGGGTCGGGCAAGAGCACGCTCCTGCGGTGCATGATCGGCAGCGTGCCCTCCGACGGCGGCGACGTGCAGCTCTTCGGCAAGAGCCTCTGCGGGCTGGACGACGCGGGGATGGACGGCCTCCGGAAGAAGTTCGGCATCCTGTTCCAGTCCGGGGCGCTGTTCAACTCGATGACCATCGCCGAGAACGTCGCGCTGCCCCTGGAGGAACACACCTCGCTGGGGAGCGAGATCATCGACATCCAGGTGAAGATCAAGCTCGAGCTGGTGGGGCTGCGCGAGCACGCGGGCAAGTACCCGTCGCAGCTCTCCGGCGGCATGAAAAAGCGCGCCGGCCTGGCCCGGGCCCTGGCGCTGGACCCCCGGATCCTCTTCTACGACGAGCCGTCGGCCGGCCTGGACCCGGTGACCAGCGCCGAGATCGACCGGCTGATCGTCGGGCCGACCCGCAAGCTCGGCGTCACCAGCGTCGTCGTCACCCACGAGATGGACTCGGCGTTCTATATCGCCGACCGCATGGCGATGCTGGACAAGGGGAAGATGCTGGTGGTGGAGAATCGGGAATGGTTCGAGAGGCTGCGCGAGATCAAGCCGGGGACGGCGGAGTTCGCGGCGCTCCCCTCCGAGCAGCAGCTCATCCGGCAGTTCCTGCGCGGCGACGCGGAGGGGCCGATCACCGCCCGGCGCGCGGCGACCAACTACGCCGAGGACCTGCTCGGGAAGACCGTCGACGAGGAACCGGCCGCACCGAGCGTCGAGAGCACCAGGCCGCTCCCCTAGCCGCCAAGGAGCACGCGGCCGGTTCTTCTCATCTATCGTCTCGTCTTCTCTTGTCCTCCTTCTCGCTCTCGCTCCTTCGCGTTTTCGCGATCCGCCCAGGCGTGTGCTCGTGATTGAACCAGGGTGGTGGGGTGCAAACGGGTGAACGATGCCGACGCGACGCGGTCCGAAGAACAACGTGCTGGCGGGTGTCTTCCTCATCGCGAGCCTGGCGCTGGCGCTGACCATCTTCTTCATCCTTTCCAGCGCCTGGGAGCGCCTCACGGTGCCGACGACGCGGTACATCGTCCGCTTCACCCTAGGCGAGGGGGCCGAGGGCCTGGACACGGGCGCGCCGGTGAAGATCGGCGGCGAGCGCGTCGGGCGCGTCGTCCGGTGGCGCTTCCACAACACGCCCGACGGGCGCCCGGAGGGGGTCAACGTCGAGATCGAGGTGCGCTCGAACATCAAGCTCTACGAGGACGCGGTGCCGATGCTCATGCTGCCGCTCCTGGGCTCCAACAGCAGCATCAACTTCCCGGACGTCGGCGACGGAACCAAGGTCGTGAGCCCGCAGCACGGCGACCCGCTCCTGACCTCTCTCGAGGAGCTCGACGGCCACCGCGCACCCCCGGCGTTCCTGGCCCAGGCGGGGTACGGGCCGCAGCAGGCCATGCAGGTACAGAAGATCATCAGCGACGCCGCCGAGACGACCGACCGCCTCAGCAAGATCACGCAGAAGGTCGAAACGGAGCTCGACCCCACGTTCGAGCAGATCCGGAAGTTCACCGGCACCGCCAACAACCTGACCATCGACGCCACCGCCAGCTGGAAAGAGTGGAAGGAGCTGGTCGGCTCGGCCCTCAAGCAGCTCGAGGAGGGGTCCAAGAAGCTCTCGGCCATGATCGACGACGGTCGCGCCGGCGTAAGCGAAGCCCGCGAAGTCATCTCCGGCGCCCAGACGATGCTCGACGAAAACCGCCCGAAGGTCAGCGCCGCCGTGGACGACGTCGCCCAGCTCACCAGGAAGCTCAACACCGACACCTACGGCGCCCTCATGGAGACGCTGCAGAAGGGCGACAAGAGCGTCGGCGAGTTCGTGGAGGCCCTCGACCGCGTCAACGCCCTCATCGGGCGCCGCGCACCGGACCTGGAGACTACCCTCGCCAACGCGCGCCTCGCTTCCGACCAGCTCAAGCTCACCCTCACCGAAGTACGCCAGGCGCCGTGGAAGCTCCTGAACAAACCGACCGGCAGAAAAGACCTCGAGAACGAGGTGCTCTACGACTCCGTCCGGGCCTACGCCACCGCCGTCGCCGACCTCCGGGCCGCCGCGGCCTCCCTGGAATCCATGTCGGTGGGGGCCGGCGCGGGGACGCCCTCTGAAATCGACCGGCGGACAATCCAAGAAATCACTGCGGACCTCAAGACGGCATTCGAGCGCTACCAGAAGGCCGAGAAGGATTTCCTGGCGCGATGGGCCGAGGCAAAATGACTCCCACTCCCCCCGCGGCCGACAGGCCGCGCAAGCGTGCGCATCCCGCACGAGCGTTCGCCGCCCTGTGGGCGCTGGCGCCGATCACGCTCGCCCCCGGCGCGCTCGCGCTCGCCCCGGCACCTCCGCAACCACCGGACGAAAAGAGTACACATCCCGCACCAACCGAGGCGGAGACGTTCCTCACCGAGGCTCAGACCGCGGCCCAGACGGGCCTGCACTGGCTGCGCCTGCGCGGGCAGCACGCCCAGGATGCCGCGAAGGGAGCCGCGGCCAACGCCGGGGCGGCCTGGAAATCGACGGTCGCCAGCGCCGCAGCGGCACAGCTCCACTTCGGCGTGAGCATCTACACGCCCCGGCCGCGTGATCCGACCGCGACCACGCCCGCCGCCACCTCCGAACCGGCGACCTGGCAGCCGCTGGAACAGCTCCCGCCCGCCGAAGCGTTGCCGTCACACCTGGTGCTCCTCATCCACGGGCTCGACGAGCCGGGATCCATCTGGACCGAAGTCACGCCCGCGCTGCGAAACTCCGGGTTCAACGTCGCCCGCTTCGACTACCCCGACGATCAGCACATCGCCCGGTCCGCCGCGCTCCTGGGCACGGCGCTCGAAGACCTCCACTCCCGCGGCGTCCAGAACGTCGACCTGGTCTGCCACTCCATGGGCGGCCTCCTCGCACGCGACGTGCTCACCAGCACCGAGTGCTACGCGGGAGACTGCGCGGGCAGCGCCCGCCTGCCGGCGGTGGGGCGCGTGTTCCTGATCGGAACGCCCAACAAGGGGTCGCCGCTGGCGGGCCTGCAGGTGGTCGCCGAGATACGCGAGCACATCATGCGCTGGGTGGATACCCAGGGGCACGACCCGGCGGCGCCCCTGGGCTTCCTCAACGACGGCGACGGAGAGGCGGGCGAGGACCTCCACCCCGGCTCGGACTACCTCCGTGAGCTGAACGCCAGGCCCATGCCGCGCAACGTCAGGTTCACGGTAATCGTCGGCCAGCTCGTCCAGGAGAATGCAGCGCGTCTGCCGACGCTGGCGGAGCAACCGCTCGCGCGCGAGATCCTCGGCGACAAGGCCATCGCCGCCCTCGCGGCCGGCACGAAGAACGCGGCCCAGCGCCTGGGCGACGGCGTCGTGCCGCGGGAATCGGCCCTGCTCGAGGGAGTGACCGACACCGTCTTCGTCGTCGCCAACCACCGGAGCCTGCTCAACCGCTGGGGCCTCCAACGAAGGCTCGGCTCCGACACCGCGCAACGACAACTCGACAACCCGGCGCCGGCGATCCCGGTAATCCTCGAGCGGCTCAACGCCGACGCACACCCCTGATCACGCCCATGTCCCCGCGTCCCCACGTCCACGTCCCCAGTTCTCCTCCTCCGCGCTCACCCCCCGATCTTCAGCCCCGCCAGCCCGCCGCCGTCGTCGTACCCCTTCCCGAAACCGCCCTTGAGTTCCTTCTTCTTGTTCTGCTCGCGCAACCGGCGCAGGGCGGGCGTCTCCTTGGCGATCTCCTCGGGGGTGCGCCCGACGGGCTTGCGCTCGCCGCCCTTGCCGCCGCGCGCCACCGGCTCGGGCGCCGGCAGCAGCGCCTTCACGCTCAGCGAGATGCGCCGGCTCTCGGGGTCGATCTTCAGCACCTTCACTTTGACGACCTCGTCCTGCTTGAGCACGTCCGCCGGCAGGTTGATCCGCCGGTGCGCGATCTCCGACACGTGCACCAGGCCCTCGACGCCCGGCGCCAACTCGACGAACGCGCCGAAATCGGCCAAGCGGGTGATCCGCCCGTTCACCTCCACGCCCTCCTTGATATCCGCGACGGCCGTCGTGAACGGGTCGGCCATCATCTGCTTCATGCCCAGCGAGATCCGGTTGTTCTCCCAGTCCACCTTCATGACCTTCACGCGGACGTTCTGCCCCTCCTTCACGTGCCGCGCCACCGCCTGCTCGCCGAAGCCGACCCGGTCGTACGTCAGGTCCGAGATGTGCACCAGCCCGTCCACGCCCCCAAGGTCCACGAACGCCCCGAACGGCATGATCCTCCGCACCGTCCCCTCGACGACGTCCCCCTCGTGCAGCGTGTCCTTGAGCTTCGCGGCCTTCTCCCGGCGCTCCTGGTCCAGCACGTCGCGCCGCGAGAGAACGATGTTCCCCTTCCCGCGCCGGTCCAGCTGGCTCACCTGGCAGGCGATCTTCTGCCCGACATAGACCGTCAGGTCCTCGATCCGCTCGATCCCCACCTGGCTGGCGGGCATGAACGCCCGGTGGTTGGCCACTTCCAGCTCCAGGCCCCCCTTGTTCACGCCCGTCACTTTCGCGTCCACCACCTGCCCGACCTCGAGCATCTCCCAGTCGGCCTTCTGCACCGAGCCGGGCTTCGAACAGATAAACAGCGACTCCGCGGCCTCAAACCGGTCGATCACGACCTCGAGCTCCTCGCCCACCTTCGGCAGGTTCTCGTCGGTCCACTGCAGCCGCGGCGCCACGCCCAGCTCCTTGGGCCCGAACTCGATGAAGATGTCGCTCGGGCCGACCGAGACCACGGCCCCGGACCGGTGCTCACGCCCGGCCTGCACCACGCGCGGGCCGTGCAGCTTCGGCTTGGCCACCCCGCCGATCGGGATCACGTCGTGCGCGTGCGGGTCGAGCCTGGGCTTCCTGTGCCTCGCCCCCCCACCTCCACCCCCACCGCCACCACCACCACCGCCGCCGCGCTCCTGCCTGCCGCCCTTCGCCGGAGTGGGCCCGAAGCCCAGCGCCGCCATCGCCTCGTCGATCTCGGCGTTGGCCGCCTCGCTGAGCGTGCTGCGCCCGGACGCGCCCGCCGCCTGCGCCGCGGGGGCGGAGGGGGGGGAGGGGGGGCTCTGCGGAGCCTGCTGCGGCGCGCCGGACGTGTCGGGCGCGCCATCGGACGTCATCGGCGATTCGCCGGACGGAGAAACGGGCGTGGTTGTGGGGTCCATGGGTGAACGGCCGTATGAAGAAGGTCGCCTGCGGGAGTCTGTCCACGTTGGATCCCGCCGAGAACGCCAGGCTGACCGTCGTCGGCGGGGACCATGAGTTTACCCCGTGCGACCGACGCCCGCACGCCCGGCGAGTGATGGCACCCGGCGCCCCGAGACCGGTGCCACCACTCGCCGCACTCGTTCCCCCTCCTCGCCTCCTCCACTCCTCCGCGGCGCAGTGGTGCCACGGGGGCCCACCCACAACCCACCACCGCCATCGCACTCCATCCTCGGGGTGCCACAACTCGCCGCGCCTCGTTCCCCCCCTCTCTCGCCTCCCGCCTCCCTCCCGCGGCGCGGCGCAGTGGGGCCGCGGGCAATCCCCCCACCCCCTACGATCACACCAGCAACAGTCCTCTGGAGACACACGATCCTGCGATATTCAGTTCGTGGCTGCTCTGGGTGGGGCTGGCGCTGTTGCTGCTGGGGACGGGACCGCTGCTGGTAACCGGCGTCCTGGGCCCAACGGCGAACCCGGTGGGGTTCGGGATGCTGGCCTTCTTCACCCTCTGGCCGTCGATCCTGCTGATCGTGTCGGGACTGGGCTTGGGTGCGACCCGCGCGGCACGGCTGCGAACGAACCACGCGCGCTGAGGGGCGCGCCGCGTGGCTCACGACCAAGAGCGTGACGAAGTGCCACCTAGTGGACCGTCAGGTCAGAGTCCGCGGGTAGAGTCGTTTGAGCTTGATGCGGGCGTCGGCGGTGGTGAACTGCCAGTCGATCTTGGCCTTGGCGGTGTTCCTGGTCCCTGCCCAGGCCGTCGCGCGTCCCCGCAGCGCCGCCAGGTCGGGGATGCGTCCGCCGATGCTCTGCTTCTCCAGCACCGCCAGCTCGATCTCGGCCACGTTGAGCCAGCTGCCGTGCCTGGGGGTGTGCACGAACTCCAGCTTCTCGACCAGCCGCCGCGCCTCGGGCGGCGCGAACGCCTCGTAGAGGCTCGCCGGCCCGTGCGTGTTGAGGTTGTCCATCACCAGGGTGATCGTCTCGGCGCCCGGGTAGTCCACGTCCACCAGACGCTGCACCTGCCGGGCCCAGTCCAGACGCGTGCGAGGCTCGGTGGCCTCGACGCGCCGCCAGCCGCGCAGCGGCTCGACGAACAGGAAGACGTTGGCCGTGCCGTTGCGCTGGTACTCGTAGTCGAAGCGATCCGGCCGGCCCCGGGCGCACGGCAGGGGTGGGCGCGTCTCCTTCACCAGTTGCTTGGGTTTCTCGTCCATGCACACCACCGGACGCCGGGGGCCGTGCGGCCGCTTGTACGTCTCCAGCACGCTCTCCATGGCGCACACGAACTCGGCGTTCTGCTCCGGCGGGATGCACCACATCGTCCTCAGGTGCGGCTTGATCTCGTCTTTGAAAGAACCTGCCGCACCGTCTCGTGCGAGGTCGACTCGACGATCCGCAGCTCCACGGCACGCTCGGCCAGCAGACGCAGCGACCAGCGTCCCCGGCCCTCGGGCGCTTGGCTGCACGCCAGCGCGATCAGCCTGGCCTCCTTCTCCCCGTCGAACTTCGGGGCCACGCTGGGCTGCTCCTGCTTCTTGCGCTCCAGGCACGCCTCCAGGCCCTGCTCGACCAGACGCTGGCGCAGCTGCTCGATCGAACGCACCGAGACGCTCAACGCCGCGCCCGCCCGCTCGTCGGTCAGCCCGGCCCCTCCCTCCGACTCGTCCACCGCCAGCAGCACATGCGCGTGCCGGATCCTGTACGCCGCCGCCTTCCCCCCTCGGACCAGGTCCCGCAACCGCTCCCGCTCCTGCGGCTCCAGCCGCACCACGTACTTCTTCTTCATGGATCCTCCTTGATCCGGGCGCTCAGCCCACCAGAAGGATCGATCCGCCCTCGCCGCCAACCCCAAAACTCAGCGCTGACGGTCCACTAGCTAGTGGCACGAGTGGCACTGGATGGACAGGTCCGGGCCACCTGCCATGAGTGAGGGCAAGGTGGGGGCGATCATCCAGGGCGCCATCTTCGGCTCCATGGGCCTGATCACGCTGCTCATTCTCCTTGCCAAGCACCCGTAGAACCCGCCAGTTGCGCTCCGTGGAGATTCTGCGACTGTCACCTTCGCACGGCATCGCCTCTGCGCCGTTTGTGGCATGTTCGCTTGTGCCGGTCCGCCCTTTCTTGGTAGCGTGTTGCCTGTTCTGCCGACTCCGCAGCTGGCGCTTGTAGCGCTACCCGGCCGACCGTGCCGGCTGGTGTGATTGTGTCGACGTTCATCAGCGCGTGCGGAATCGCGTCGGGGGGAGAGGAGGAAAACATGGATCGATCAATCAGACCTCCGTGTCGGAGCCCCGTGGAGGCTCTGCGCGAACTGATCGCCCTTCGACCGCTTCTGAAGTTGCTCGCGGCGGTCACGCTGCTGGCCGCCGTGGCCATTCTCAGCCTCAAGCCGCCGGCGGCCCTCGCGTGCGGCTCGCCCCCCGTCGCGGTCTGCCTCCGCACCACCGCGCTGGTGAAAGCCGTCCCGCGAGTGATCGTGGTACCTCCGGGGGGCGTCGTGGTGCCGATCCCGTTCACCGTCTTCATCGGCGCGTTCGGCACCTGCCCACCACCGATCGACACGACCGTCACGTTCACGATCGCTTGCGTCCCCGGGCCTTCGCCTGTGCCGGCCTCGGTGACGATCCTCACCCCGGCGCCGGGCGTCTACGGCGGGGCCGTCCCGGTGTTCTTCCCGGGCGGTCCGCCGCGGGTCTGCAGGGTCATGGGCGTTGCCACAACCCGGTGGACGGGCCTCATCTTCACGACCGGCCGGGGGGACGTTGAAGTGTGCCTGGTCGACCCGGCGCCGGGCTCGACGACGGTTCCGCGCCTGGACATGGAGCTGCTGAGCCCGTCGATCCAACTCGCCCACCCGGGGGACCAGCGGCAGCATGTCATCCGCATGACCAACAACGACCCGCTCAACTCCGTCACCGGGCTGATCACCGGCACGGCGCGCCAGAACGGCCGGATGAGCACGATCTCGCCGGTGCCCACCCCGGGCTCCGGAGACGGCCCCGGGTCCGCCGCGTCCCCGAACAGCGGCGACGCGTTCCCCATCGAGGACGCCGACGCCACGCTCCCCACCCCCGGCCCCGGGAACAACTACATGCTCGACGACGGGACGGCGGAGAACGCCATCGGTGTCGCGCCCGCCGGCTCGATCATCTGGCTCAACCAGTTCACCGTGCAGCCGGGGCAGGAGATCATCGACAAGATCAGCGTCGCCTTCGGCGCGAGCGTGGACGGCGAGCCGCTGAGCGTCGGGCTTTGGCGCGACCTCAACAACGACGGCGACCCCGGCGACGCCGTCCTCCTGATCCGGCACGACGGCGTCGCGGCCAACGCCGGGACCAACACGTTCAACGAGTACCCGATCCCGCCCACGGTCCCCGGCCCCGTCGGCAGCAGTTTCTTCGTCGGGGTGATCATGCAGGACGTGGCGTTCCCGCCGCAACTGCCCGCCGCGATCGATCAATCGAGCGACCTCGGCCGCTCGTGGGTCGCGGCGGACGATTCGTGCGCGGCCAACGCCGAGAACCTGTCGGCCAACCAAACCCCGCCCGCCCGCATCTCCACCTTCGGCTTCCCCGGCAACTGGCTGGCTCGGGCGCGGGGCGAGCCCATCGAGCCGCGCCCGACGTGGGTGCAGCTCGGCGACCCCGGCGCCACCGACGTGTCGACGGTGACCAAGACCATCACGCTCTGCCCGGGCGAGACCAAGCTGGTGAGGATCAACCAGCGTTCGTACCGGATGTGCACCTCGGGTTCGTGCTGCGAGACGAACATCAGGTTCGAGGGAACCTTCAGCGACTCGTCGCCGGCCCTGGCGTGCGTGTCGCCGGCCGTGATGGTCGACACCGTCAGCCAGCCGCCCGATTTCCGTTGCCCGGACGGCGGCGTGATGACGCATGTCGTGTCGACCACGACGAACGTGAACTTCCGGGGGAACATGCCCACGCACGTGATCGACGAGCACTTCAGCGTGCAGGCCGTCCAGGTCATTCCCTCCGGCGGCCCGCCGCTGCTCCCCGGCCCGGTGCAGACCGGGGTGCTCGACCCGAACTTCGGCGACAACAAGGGCCGCATCGCCGTGCCCACCAGCGCCCCCGGCGGGCTGCACACGGGAACGCCGCTGCAGGTGTTCACGGTCCTCGAGATCGCCCCCAACGCTCCCTCTCAGTTGACACAGCTGCTCAACGCCGACATCCATCCGGGCGACCCGGCGCTCGGTGACAGCTACTTCTTCGTCAACGCGCACACGCGCGTGACCGGGCCCGGCATCCCCCCGACGCTGGACAGCTTCTTCGACATCTTCTTCACCGTCAGCCTCGACGGGATCACGGGCTCCCTGCACCACCGCGGACGGATCACCCCGGGTTCGATCGAAGTCCAGGTGCTCGGCCCCACGACGCTGGGCGTCGCGTTCATCGGTGCCTTCGACAACGACCCGCAGCTGCCGCCGCTGGTGAACCAGGTCAACGTCAACGTCGATGGAGTCGGCTCGGCGTTCGGGCTGATCCCCGGCCCGGCGTGTCCCCAGATCCAGACCCAGCCCGCTGATACGACCGTGCAGCCGGGACAGAAGCTCACGCTCTACACCGTGGCTAGCGGCACGGCCTTCCTGAGCTACCAATGGCGGCGCAACGGCGTGCCCTTGACCAACGGCGGTCGCGTCTCGGGCGCCGACACCGCGACGCTCAGCATCAGCCCGGCCATCAGCGGCGACTCGGGCAGCTACGACGTCGTGGTGACCAACGCCTGCGGATCGGTCATCAGCCAGGGTGCGAACGTCGTCGTGCGGCCGATCTGCCCGTGCGACTTCAATCACGACGGCAGCCTCAACAGCCAGGACTTCTTCGACTTCCTGAACTGCTTCTTCACCCCCGGCTGCACTGCGGCCGACTTCAACAACAGCGGCACCGTCAACAGCCAGGATTTCTTCGACTTCCTCAACTGCTTCTTCAGCCCGCCGCCCGGATGCTGAAGCTCGTTCGAGTTCGACATTCAAGCCCCGGTGCCCGAGGTGCGGCGCCGGGGCTTTCTTCCCCTCCGGTTCCGCGCCGGCCGATGAGAGCCGCGACTTTCCACGCGAGCGTATCTGTCAGGCAGGCGCCCGGACCTGCTCGGTTCGCGCGCCACTGACCTCGGTGCTGCCGAGGTCAGCGCTTCCACGTCCGATTGCTGGGACCTCCCGTCGCCCCCGAGGTCATCGACCCGAACCGGACAGGTCCGGCCACCCTCCCCCACACTCCCCCCTCACCTCTTCCCCACCTCCGCCCCCCGCAAGAAATGCACCGGCTAGTTCGCCCGGCACGCGGCCACAATCCGCTCCGCCGTCCGCACGTTCGCAAACCCCGCGCGCGCGTCGATCTCCGGCCGGTCCCCCGTCCGCACCGCGTCCAGGAACGCCCGGATCTCCATCATGATCGGCTCCGCGTCGTCGATCTCCAGGTTCTCGATGTTCACAAGCTCGTGCCACTTCAAGGCCGTCAGGTCCACACCGCGCCGCAGCTGCTCCCGCACCTCCTGCATCTGGATCTCGTTGGCCAGCCGCCGGATCACCGTCCCCTTCTTCGCCGCGTAATCGATCTTGATGTACGCGTTCTCCCCCGTGATCCGCGTCAGCCGCTCCGTCTTCAGCGCCAGGCGCGACGCCGAGATGCTCGCCACGCACGTCCCGTGCGGCGGCGGCCGCCGGAACGTCAGCCGCGCGTTGCACATGTCCTCGTGCGCCGTCACCACCGGCACCCCCGTCGCCTGCACGTCGTCGGGCTCGTGCCCCCCCATCAGCATGATCACCACGTCCAGGTCGTGGATCATCATGTCCATCACCACGCCGATATCCACCGAGCGGAACGTCATCGGGCTCACCCGGTGTACCTCGATGAACCGCGGGATGATCGGCGGACCGCTCGCCTGCTGCTCCCGGAACGCCCGCATGATCGGGTTGAACCGCTCGATGTGCCCCACCATCAGCACCGACCCCGAACCGTCGGCCATCTCCTTGATCGCCCCCGCATCCTCAACCGTGCCCGCCAGCGGCTTCTCGATCAGGCAGGCCACGCCAGCCCCCAGCAGCTTCTCCGCCACCGGCTTGTGGAACGTCGTCGGCACCGCCACGGAGACGGCGTCGACCCCGGCCGACAGCAGCTGCTCGACCGTCTCGAAGCCGCGCGTCTCGTGCCGATCGGCCACCTCGCTCCGGCGCGCATCGTCTGCATCGACCACGCCGACAAGCTCGCACCCGTCCAGCCCGGCGTAGACGCGCGCGTGGTGCCGCCCCATGCGCCCCACACCCACGACGCCGCAGCGGATGCGACGCTCGCCCAGGCCCCGCACCTTCCGCGGCAACTGCGCGGTATTCGCGCCCGCCCCGGCGTGCGCACCGCCAGCGCCGTTCCCCCCGGCGTGCCGGGCATGGTTGGAGTTTGAGGTGCCGGCCATTGCTTCAGCGCGGGACGACGCGTCGAGGTCTCCCGATCACCTTGCCCCGCTGCCCTTTCCTGGGCTCAGGCCTTCGTCGCCTGCTCGAGCGCGGCCACGAACTCACCCTTGCTCTGCAGGCCCACGAACTTCTTGGCGATCTGCCCGTCCTTGAACAGGATCACCGTCGGGATCGCCGAGATCCCGAACTTGACCGAGATATTCCGGTTGGAGTCCGTATCCACCTTGCCCACCTTCACCTTCCCCGCAAACTCGTCGGCGAGCTGATCGATCGTCGGGGCCAGCATGCGGCACGGCATGCACCACTCGGCCCAGAAATCCACGAGGACGGGGACCTTGGACTTGATCACCTCGGCCTCGAAGTTCGCATCCGTGAACTGAGTCACCTTGTCGCTGGCCATTCAGGATTCCTTTGTAAGGGTCGGCCCGGTCGCGCCGTGGACCGGCCTCAAGTATATGCCTCGGAAATGCCCCTCCCGTCCCATCAGTCCCATCAGTCCCATCAGTCCCATCAGTCCCATCAGTCCCATCAGTCCCATCAGTCCCATCAGTCCCATCAGTCCCATCAGTCCCATCAG
>JBGPJM010000023.1:0-37860 GCA_041485385.1 Phycisphaerae bacterium
CAGGGCCGAATCCTCGGGCGGCGAGGACGTGACCGCCCAGGTCGTCGACCTCGAGGCCCGCCTGCGGAACGAGCAGCGCGTCGAGACCGAGCTGCTCGACCTGCTCGCCAAGCGCGACAACGCTCCCCTCAAGGAAGTTCTGGAGCTCCGCGACAAGATCTCCGAGATTCGCCAGCACATCGAGCAGCTCACGGCCCAGCGCGAGCGGCTCGGGCGGCTGGTCTCGCTGGCGACCGTGCTGGTCATGATCCGTGCCGAGGACCGCCCCGCCGAGCCGGTCGCCGCCGGCGACACGATCGGCGACTATTTCGTCAAGCGGATCGGCGCGGCGTGGCGCTCGGGGCTGGTGTTCCTTTCCAACACGGTCGCCGGGCTGGTCGGCGTGGCCGTGGGCGGGGCGCTGTGGTGGGTGCTGGCGGGGGTCCTGCTGCTGTGGGCACGGAGGCTGTGGAAGAAGGCCGCGGCGGCGCCCTCGCCCGGCCCCTGAAGAAAGCGCCCGGGGAGTGAGCCCCGGGCCCGGGAAGCCCGAATCGGCCGACGGACTCAGCATCCGGCGAAGAAGCAGTTGAGGAAGTCGAAGAAATCCTGGCTGTTGGTCACGCCGTTGCCGTTGAAGTCGGCGTTGCCGCCGAAGAACGAGTTGAGGAAGTCGAAGAAGTCCTGGCTGTTGAGCGATCCGTTGTGGTTCCAGTCGCACGGACAGGGCGAGGCGTAGGTCACCGTCAGCACCGCGATGCCGCGACTGACGCAGCTCATCCACAGCTCATACCCGCCGGGGATGACCTTGACCTCCAGATCCTTGATCCCCGCGTGAGGCAGGCCACCCCACTGCGGCGCGCCGCCCGGAGGCGCCGGGAAGGTGCCGATGTTGGTGCCGTCCCACCACATCAGCCCCGCGTCGGTGGACGGATAGTCGTTGCCGTACGACATCCACAGCCGCCCGTCGGGCGTCACGATGAGGGGTCCAACAGCATCAGCGGGGAATGGCCAGTTCGAATCACGCCGGTACACGACCTGGGTACCTGTGTTTGGGTCGAAGCGAATCAGCATTGTCCCGCTCGGATCGTAGGGCACCCCCGTTGCGACCCACGCAGCGCCGTCGGGCTCGACGGCCAGACCGCCGAAGCTCCCTCCAGCGCCTGAAGCGTACGGAAGAATGTCGTCGAGCGCGACAGAGAAGCTGTAGACGCCGTCGGTGCGCAGGACTTGCCAGCCCAGGTTGGACCAGACCGTGCCGGGCCGACTTGGGTCGCGTTTCAAGGTGCAGAACAGGCCGCCGAAGCCGACATTCCTGTAGCCGCCGTTCTCAAAGAGCCCCACTCCACCATAGTGAGCCGTCGCCCACAGCCGGCCAAGCGAGTCTTCAACATACTGCCCGACCTGATCGGGTCCGCCCGGGATCTCCGACCACGACGCGCCGTCCCACTCGTGCGTGAAGTTGTTCGTCGGGTTGACGGCAACACGTCCCGTGGACGGCCGAACACACACGGCCTCGCTGTTGTCGGTCGGGAACGGCCATGCCTCGCCGAGTCCGTAGGTGAGTTCATTGAAGCCGGTCCAGCGCTGGCCATCGAACTTCACCATGCCGCCGGCGCCCGCCGCGGCGTTGGCGCACGCGTAGACGTCGCCGGTCTGCGGGTCGATGGCCAGGTCATTGTTGAAAAAGTCGAACTGGCTGGTGTTGGTCACGCGATATCGCTTCCACTGGCCCGTCAAGGCGTCGCGCTTGGCGGCCCCACCGATGCCGCAGACCCAGACGTTGCCGGCGGCGTCGATGTCGACCGACTGGGTGTAGGGTCCGGGGCGCCACTGCCCCAGGTTCTGCCAGGCTGCGCCGTCGAAGCGCCAAACGACGCCGGTGCCGTCCACCAGCAGAGCCTGGGCGTTTCCGAATCCCTTGAAGGCCCAGATGTCGAAGGTCACGCCCAGATAGGGCGCGCGCACGTCGACCCAAACACCGTCGGAACGCCGGTAGCTCAAGGTCTCGTAGTCGCCCGGCTGAGGCGCCAGGCGCAGGGCCCAGAAGTTGCCCGCGGCATCGACGCAGTTCTTGCCCGGCAGGCCCGCGACTTCACCGGGTGCCCCGGTCAGGGGTAGGTGCGTCCACTGCTGTGTGGCGCTATCGAAACGGTACACAAAGCCGTAGTAGTCATCGCCCGTCCAGACGAAGTAGCCGCCCGAGGGCTTGGGTTGCACCGCGAGGTACCTGCCGGCTTCCGACCAGTTCGTCCACACGCCGGCGGCCGGGTTGAACCGGGCGGCATTGCCGGAGAACCAGACCGTGCCATCAGGGGCGATGTCGACACTGAACGCATACCCGTGCAGCCCCACGTTCGAGCCGAAGTTCACCAGCGAAGACGCGCCGACGGCGGGATCGAAACTGAGCGCGCCGGTTTCGGTTCCCATCCACAGTTTGCCGGCGGCGTCGGCCGCGATATCGAAGACGCGCGCAACCCCCGTGTCGTTGGGATGGCCGATCACCGGGTAGTCAACGTTGGAGTAGTTGATCCACCGGTTCTCCTCCTGCACGAACTTTGCGAAGCCGCCTTCCCCGAAGCCCGGGTGGTAGCCCCCAATGTACGGATCACCATCCGGGCCGATCCAGATCGCCTCGTTGTAGTCGCCCTGAATCCCCGTGTTGGTCGGCCGGTAGTAGCGCCACGAATAGGTCGGTGGGTCCGCGAAGCCCAGAGTTGCCTGTCCGCCCAAGGCCGCGATGATGAACAGCGAACGAAGTTGGATGTGATTCATCGTGCGCGCCTCTTCCCAACATTTTTCGGATGACGTTGTTGCATGGGTCCGCTCCAGCGCGGCCCCGTGCATGTTCATGCGTCAAATCCCCTTCGCGACTGTCTTTTTCACGCTCCCTCCCAGGCATCGGCACCGGAACGTGAACCGGCTACGAACCCATAAGCGCGGCCTGGGCCGCCGCGAGGCGGGCGATGGGGACGCGGAAGGGAGAGCAGCTCACGTAATCCATCCCCACCTTGTGGCAGAAATGGACGCTGGCGGGATCGCCGCCGTGCTCGCCGCAGATGCCGATCTTGAGGTGGGGGCTGGTGGAGCGGCCCTTGTCGATGCCCATCTTGACGAGCTGGCCCACGCCGACGGTGTCGAGGGTCTGAAAGGGGTCGCGCTCGAGGAGCTCGCGGTGGAGGTAGTCGGGGAGGAATGTGTTGATGTCGTCGCGCGAGAAGCCGAAGGTCATCTGGGTCAGATCGTTGGTGCCGAAGGAGAAGAAGTCGGCGACCTCAGCGATCTGGTCGGCGACCAGCGCGGCGCGGGGGACCTCGATCATGGTGCCGATCTTGATGTCCAGGCGGGTCTTCCATTCCAGCTCGTTCTTGACCTTGGCGATCGTCTGCTCGGTGAGCTCTCGGAGGTAGGCAAGCTCGCGCTTGGTGCCGACGAGGGGGATCATGATCTCGGGGACGGCGCGGATCTTGGAGCGGAGGCACTCGATGGTCGCCTCGACGATGGCGCGGACCTGCATCTCCAGGATCTCGGGGTAGGTGACGCAGAGGCGGCAGCCGCGGTGCCCGAGCATGGGGTTCTGCTCGTGGAGCTGCGAGACCCGCTGACGGACCTTGTCGATGGAGACACCCAGCATCCTGGCCATCTCGGCCTGCGATTTGTCGTCGTGGGGGAGGAACTCGTGCAGGGGCGGGTCGATGAGGCGAATGGTGACAGGCAGGCCGCTCATCGCGGTGAAGATGCCGACGAAGTCATCTCGCTGGTAGGGCAGCAGCTTGTCCAGGGCCTTGACGCGCGCCTCGCGCGAGGAGGCGAGGATCATCTCGCGCATGGATTTGATGCGGTCGCCCTCGAAGAACATGTGCTCGGTGCGGGTGAGGCCGATGCCCGCGGCGCCGAACTCGCGCCCCCGCTTGGCGTCGGCGGGGGTGTCGGCGTTGGTGCGGACGCCGAGCCGGCGGTACTTGTCGGACCAGCGCATGATCTTGGCGAAGTCGCCCGAGAGCTTGGGCTGGACGGTGGAGACCGCCCCGGCGACCAGCTCGCCGGTGGAACCGTCGATGGAGATCACGTCGTCGCGCCCGAAGGTGCGCCCGTCGACGGTGAACTTGCCGGCCGCGGCGTCGATCTGGACGTCGCCGGCGCCGGCGACGCAGCACTTGCCCCACCCGCGGGCGACGACCGCGGCGTGGGAAGTCATGCCGCCGGTGGAGGTGAGGATGCCCGCGGCGGAGTGCATGCCGTCGACGTCCTCGGGGCTCGTCTCCTTGCGGACCAGGATGACCTTCTCGCCGGCGCGGGCGCGGGTGACGGCCTCCTCGGCAGTGAAGGCGGGCTTGCCGACGGCGGCGCCGGGGGACGCGGGCAGGCCGCGGGTGAGCACGTCGGCGATCTTCTTGGCAGTGGGGTCGAAAGAAGGAAGCAGGAGCTGGGTGAGGTCGCCGGCGGGGATGCGGAGCAGGGCCTGCTTCTCGGTGATGAGCTTCTCCTTGACCATGTCGCAGGCCACGCGGACGGCGGCGAAGCCGGTGCGTTTGCCGGTGCGGGTCTGGAGCATGTAGAGGGTGCCGCGCTCGATCGTGAACTCGATGTCCTGCATGTCGCAGTAGTGGCGCTCCAGGCGCTGCTTGATCTGGAGGAGCTGGGAGTGGACCTTCTTGTTCCACCTGGGCATCTCGTCGACGGGCTTGGGGGTGCGGATGCCGGCGACGACGTCCTCCCCCTGGGCGTTGATGAGGAACTCGCCGTAGAAGCGGTTCTCGCCGGTGGAGGGGTTGCGGGTGAAGGCGACGCCGGTGCCCGAGTCGTCGCCCATGTTGCCGAAGACCATCGACTGGATGTTGACCGCCGTGCCGTTGAGGCCGGAGATGTTGGAAAGGCGGCGGTAGGCGATGGCCCGCTCGGCGTTCCAGCTCTTGAAGACGGCCTCGATGGCGAGCTCGAGCTGCTTGAAGGGGTTCTGCGGGAAGACATCGCCGACGTACCGCTGGTAGACCTGCTTGTAGCGCTCGCAGAGCTCGACGATCCCGTCGGTGGGGACGTCGGTGTCGTCGGCGGCGCCATAGGTGGACTTGAGCTTGTCGAACTCCTTCTCGAAGTGTTCGTGGCCGACGCCCATGACGACGTCGCCGAACATGTTGATGAGCCGCCGGTAGGCGTCGAAGGCGAAGCGCCGGTTGCCGGTGGCGAGGGCCAGGCCCTCGACGGCCTCGTCGGTGAGGCCGAGGTTGAGGATGGTGTCCATCATGCCCGGCATGGAAACGGCGGCGCCGGAGCGCACGGAGACGAGCAGGGGATTGTCCTTGCTGCCGAAGACCTTGCCGGTCTCCTTCTGCAGAAGGTCGATGTTCTTCTGGACCTCGTTCATGAGGCCGGTCGGGAGGCGCTTGCCGGCCTTGTAGTACAGGGCGCACGTGTCGGTGGTGATGGTGAAGCCGGGCGGGACGGGGAGGCCGATGGAGGTCATGTCGGCGAGGTTGGCACCCTTGCCGCCCAGCAGCATCTTCAGCGACGTGTTCCCCTCCGTGCGGGTCTTGCCGAAGTAGTAGACCATCTTGCCGGCCTTGCCAGGCGGGGGCTCGGGGAGCGAGATCGCGGCACGCGCGGGCTTGCGTCCGGCCTTCTTGAGCCTGGCCTTCCGGGGCACGACGCCGTTGCTGTGGACCTTCGCGGCGTGTTTGCGAGCCGGCTTACTGATCAATCGCTTTGCCATCGGGTGAGAACCTCGTGAACGTCGCCGCGCGCGGAGCGGAGGACAACCAGCGCCGAGCGATGCCGTACATGTTCCGATCAGACAGTCCGAGAAAACCGTTCCCGGGCGTAGGGGGAGATGAGTGTAGAAGGGGTGGGGACGAGCGACGACTCTTTGCGGGAAAGGTTGGGTGAGGTGGACCCACCTTCTGGGCCGGGCCGGAAACGTGACGTATATTGGGGAGACGCTGAGCCGGAGGGCTTCGCGTTGAACAGCCCGCGGCAGGGTGGTGCAAGGGTCCCGTCGGCCGGCGACATGATCGGGCAACAGAGGGAGAGATGCTGATGCGTAGCAAAGCGCTGGTCGTTGCGGCGGTGTCGGCCGGGATGTGCGCCGGGGCGGGCGTCGCCGCGGGCGATGTCGTGGCGTTTGTGCCCAGCCACGACAACACGCTGTACCAGTCGGCGACGGGCGGGCTGAGCAACGGCGCAGGGCCGAACTTCTTCGTCGGGTTGACCAACGGGAGCCAGATCCGCCGCGGGTTGGTCGAGTTTGACCTGAACTCGATCCCCGCTGGGTCCGTCATCACCAGCGCCACGCTCCAGCTCACCTGCACACAGGCGTCGTCGCCGATCGCCAGCGCCGTGAGCGCTCACCTCCTCGCGGCCTCCTGGGGCGAAGGGACGTCGAACGCGGGTCTGCCGGGCGGAAGCGGTGCGCCCGCGACTCCGGGCGATGCGACCTGGCTGCACCGGTTCTTCAACACCGACTTCTGGGCCACGCAGGGAGGAGACTTCGCGCCGACCGCGAGCGCCACTCAGAGCGTCACCTCATCAGGTGTGTACACGTGGGCATCCACCGCGTCGCTCGTGGCCGATGTGCAGTCGTGGGTGGACAATCCGGCGACAAACTTCGGGTGGCTGATGCAGGGGTCGGAGGAAACGCTCGGAGGCGCCAAGCGGTTCGACTCACGCGAGACCACGACACCGGACGCGGCGCCGAAGCTGATCGTGGAGTACACGCCCGTGCCTGCGCCGGAAGCCGCGACCGTGGTGCTCGCAGGCGTGCTCTGCGGTTGCCGCCGCAGGCGAGCCTGATTGGCAAGCCGGCTCTGTTCGCGATCGCCGAAAAACGCCCGAGGATTGCCTTGACAGGCTTCCTCGATGTGCTATATTCGTTCGGTATGCGATCGAAACCCGATCAATCTTCCGATCGCGCCCCCATACATTGCCATAGACCGCCATAGATTGCCATCCGGAACAACGCGAAAACACCGAGAAAACCACATAGGTTGCCATACATTGCCATAGATTGCCACCGCGCGAGAATCTGCGCCCGAGTGTGATCCCGTTCGGGCCAACCCGCGCGGGGTATGATGGCTGGAGGGGGAGGGGGCCACGCGCTCAATGCAGGCACAACCGATCGAGTTCGGGCTCTCGCCGGAGGAGGCACTGGCGGCCTGGCCCAGGGGGGAACCTGTCGCGGCGCTGATCTCGGGTCGGGCGGAGGAGGGGGCGCCGGACTCGAGGGCCCGATGGAGCATCCTGGCGCGCCCGGCGTTCACAACGCGGCTCGGCGGTGACAAGGGCGGAGAGGGTGCGCTCCAGCGGCTCGACGACATGCTGAAAGGCACCAGCGCGCCGGGCCGTGAATCCGGCGGGCCGCCGTTCCGCGGCGGGTGGATCGGGTATGTGTCGTACGAAATGGGTCGGGAGATCGAAGGAAGGGCCCAGCACGCGCAGCGGCCCCGCCCGAGGGGCCCGTGGCCGCTCATGGAATGGCACCGATGCCCGGACGCGTACGTGTTCGACGCGGCGGAGCGGCAGTGGTGGCTGGTAGGGGATCGGGCGGGGCTTCCGCGGATCAACGATCTGGAGGCGGCGCGGCATGAGCGTGACGGGGACGCGGCGCTCAAGATGGAGCCGCTCTCGAGTCTGACCGGGCGGGCGGAGTTCGAGCGGCAGGTCGCGCGGGCGGTGGAGTTGATTCACGCGGGAGATGTATTCCAGGTCAACCTGGCGCACCGCCTGACGGGGAGTGCTCTGGCGTCGGCCCGGGGGCTGTACCTGAGGTTGGCCGCGGAGGCCAGGCCGTGGTACGGTGCCTACCTGGAATCGGAGCACTCGGCGATCGTGTCGCTGAGCCCGGAGCTGTTCCTTGAGTTCGACGCCGCAACGCGCCGGGTGGTGACTCGCCCGATGAAGGGGACACGGGCGGCGGCGGCGGGGAGGGAGAGCCTCCTGGAGAGCGAGAAGGACGCCGCGGAACTGAACATGATCGTGGACCTGATGCGGAACGACCTTGGGCGCGTGTGCGAGTTCGGCACGGTGAAGGTGGAGGAGGGGCGGGTGGTGGAGAGGCACGGCGGGGACAAGGGTGAGGCCTGCGCCGTGCTGCAAGGCGTGGCGACGGTGAGCGGGCGCGTGCGAGAGGGGATCGGCGTGGCCGGGCTCCTGCGCGCGACGTTCCCGCCGGGATCGGTGACGGGGGCGCCGAAGATCCGGGCGATGCAGATCATCGACGAGCTGGAGCCGGTGGAGCGCGGGCCCTACTGCGGCGCGATCGGGTACATCTCCGACCACGGGCACGCGGCGATGAGCGTTGCGATCCGGACGGCGCTGGCCACGTGGGGCGAAGGCGAACCCGGGCGCCCGGGCGGTGCCGTGGGAGCACAGCGGCTGTGCTCGGTGAGCTACAGCGTCGGGGCGGGGATCGTGGCCGACTCTCGCCCCGCGGACGAATGGCGGGAGACGCTGGTGAAGGCCGGGGCGCTCGTGCGCCTGGCCGGGCTGGCGGAGAATGAAGGATGAGCGCCGACGGGTACAGGGACACGCCCGCCGGAGGGCCGCGGGTGCGGACGGATATCGTCGATGTGTATGTCTTCCGTCGGAGCGCGGGGCCGGGAAATGCGGGGGTTGAGTTCCTACAGCTCCTGCGGGCCGCGGCGCCGCTGGCGGCAACCTGGCACCCGGTGATGGGGCACATCGAGGCGGGGGAGACGGCGGTGGCGTGTGCGCTGCGCGAGCTGGAGGAAGAACTGGGGCTGAAGCGCGATGACCGGGCGCTCATGGGGGTGTGGGCGCTGGAGCAGGTGCACCCGTACTACGTGGCGGAGATCGACTGGGTGGTGCTGAGCCCGCGGTTCGCGGCGGAGGTCCGGGCAGGGTGGGAGCCGCGGATCAACCACGAGCACACTGCGGCGAGGTGGGTGAGCGCTGGGGAGGTGCGCAAGAAGTTCATGTGGCCGGGGCAGGTGGCGGCGTGCGGAGAAATCGCGGACCATCTGTTGAGGCCGGGTTCTCTCTCTCGCGACACTCTGAGGGTAAGAACGTAGAGCAGCCTTCGGGATGGGAGATTGTCGGATGAGGCCCTCGACGAGCGGAGGATCGACCGACCGTCGTGGCGTGTACCAGATCTGTAACGATCACGCAGCGGTCAGGGTGCCGGACGATTCCGAGGCCATGTCCGTCAGCGACCGCCATGGCGTCACCACGCGGGCATCGGCTGAAGCCACTCGCCGCTCCCACGCATCGAGCAGCGGCCCCGGGGAGAGTGTCCCGAGAATGATGGCGTCGGCATCGGAGGGGTCATCGACAACGCGTACACCAAGTTCCCCCGCAGCACGCCCAATGAGGCGGGCGTTCTTGCCCTCGTCCACGATCGCAGCCGTTGCGAAGGGCCGCTCGTCCCACGCCGCGCCGAGCGAGGCGCGGGCCTCGGCCAGGCCGGTGAAGCGGTCAAAAAGAGCCTGCGGCATCGGCGTTCGGAGCTGGCCGGGGAGCGTCGCGAGGGCCTCGGCGACGCCGGCGGTGTAGCCGAGGGTGGCCTTTTCCTTGCTCGCGATGAGCGCGTAGCGGGTGATGACCTCCTGCAGCTCGGCGCGGCGCTGGCCGGCGGGGGCGTAGCGCTGCGCGACCCAGGTGTTGTTGCGGACCAGGCGACGGAGGATGAGGTCCATGTCGCGCCCGACGCTCACCTTGTGGTGCAGGATGCGGAAACGGCGGTCGAGCGTCACCGTGCCGCCGGCGAGGAGGAGCTTGGCGGAGAGGTCGTACTCCTCGGCGTAGTAGTTGAAGGCGGGGTCGTAGCCGTCGGCCTCGAGGAAGGCGGTGCGCCGGATGGCGACGCCGCAGCCGATGAAGACCTCAGGGAGGCCGCCGGACTCACGGTAGTGCCGAGGGATGAGTGCTGCGTGCTGATCGGGTGCGGAAGGCGGCGGATGGGAGAGGAAGATCTCGGCAGCGACGGCGAGGACGTCGGAAGGTTGGTCGCGGAGCGCGCCGAGGAATCCCAAGTCGGCAGGATGGGAATCGTCGTCGAGCATGACGAGCCAGCCATTCGATCGGTCCGCGGCGAGAGCGCCGTGGTTACGTGCGGCGGCGCCTTCGTTGGCCGGGCGGAAGATGATCTCGACGGGGATCCCGTTGTCCAGGACAACGGGGGCCCCGGGTGGGATCCGCGAGGCGTTGTCGACGATGATGAGCTCGGCGGGGTGCGTGGGGAGAGAGCCGATGGCCGCGAGGACCTGGGCCAGCTGATCCGGGCGATCGCGGGTTGGGAGGATGTAGGAGATCATGCGGGGAGGCGTTGGTGCCCCGAGGCAATGGTCAGACCGCGCGGGCTTCCTGGAAGGGGGTGCGCGCGGGGGCGACAGGGCGGGCCTGGATGACCTCGCTGGGGACGTAGGCCAGGTGGGAGGCGTGGATGCGCGCGATGCCGTGCCGGAGGTCGGCGGAGGAGATGACGATGTTGCCCAGTCGCTGGGCCTCGCACGCCGCGGCAAGGGAGCCGAGGAACGAGGCGGCGAGCAGGGAGCCGCCGGAGGCGAGGGCGAGTGTGGCGGTCGCAAGGAGCGCGTCGCCGCACCCCAGGGGATCGATGGCGTGGGCGCACAGGGCGGGGACGTGCTCGCTCCGCACGCGGGTGCGCCACTGCTCGGCGGGGGCGGGCGCCCCCTCGTCGGGGATCGGGTCAAAGCCGATCAGGCCCTCGGGGCCGAGCGTGACCATGGCCGCCTTCGAGCGCGTCTCCTTGAGCAGCCGCCAGGCGACGGCGGGGAGCGATTCATCAAACATGTTCAGCGCGTCGCGGAGCTCGCTCTCGGTGGGGCAGAGCAGGTCCATGTGGAACATGCGCGTGAGGTTGGCCCGCCGCCCGCTGACGTCGCCGGAGAGGATCCGCGCGTGCCTGCGGAGCGAGACGCAGAGGCGCCCAAGAACGCCGGGGGAGAGCAGTCCCTGCCCGAAGTCGGCGATGATGGCCGCGTCGGCCCCGCCGTGCTCGGCCGCCGCCTCGGTGGCCAGGGCGACGATCGCGTCCTGTTGGGCGGCGTCGAGGACCATGGGCTCAAGCAGGTCGAGCTTCATGACTTTCTGCCCGCCGACGAGGAATCGCTGTTTCTCGGGGAGGCGGGTGTGCAGCGGGATGGAGCGGACCTCGACGCCCTCGACCAGCAGCCGCTGGCGCAGGGCCGCCGCGTTCTCGTCGCGCGGCATGGCCGTGACGAGGACGGGGAGCGCGCCCAGCGCGGCGAGGTGGCGGGCGATGACGGCGGCGCCGCCGTCGTAGGCGCGGCGCTCGACGGGCCGCAGCGTCATGATCGGGCTCTCGCCGGCGACGTGCGGGCGGTCGCAGAGGACGTAGGTGTCGATGATGGGCTCGCCGACGACGACGACGCGCTTGCCGCGGAAGGCGGAGATGAGGTGGGCGAGGCGCGGGCCTTCGAGCTCCGGCGTGGCCAGGAGCTGGCGGAGGCGCGCGTGGTAGGGGTCGATGGAATGCTCGAGGGCGGCGATGAGGGCGGTGGAGCTGAAGACGACGTCGCCGGAGGAGAAGACGACGCGTCCGCCGTGGCGCTCGACGGTGTCCCGCTCGGCGCGGAAGCGGGGGTCGCTGTTGAACTCGTACTCGGCGCCCTTGATGTACACGTCGGGGCGGACCTCCTCGAGGAGGTCGGCGGCCGTTTCGCGCTGGTCGATGTAAACCCAGTCGACGCAGTCGAGGGCGGCGAGGTTCTCCGCCCGCAGCTCCTCGGGGATCAGCGGGCGCCCGGTGCCCTTCTTCATCTCCGCGTCGCCGGTGATGGAGACCAGCAGGATCTCGCCCTGGCTCTTGGCCTGGCGGAGGTGGCGGATATGCCCGGGGTGGACGATGTCGAAGCAGCCGTGGCATTGCACGACGGTGCGGTTGCCGGCCCGCGCGCGGGTGCGGTCGGCGAGGAGCTGGTTGTGAGAGAGGATCTTCGAGGAAGCGGGCACCGCCGGTGCAACGGCGTTGCTTGGCGCAATCGGGCGCGCGGGGTCGGGACCGTCGCCGGCCAGGTTGAGGGAGGGAGTTTGGAAGGGAGGATCGGTGGGCGGTCGGCCTGGCATCGCTCTGTTATCGACGGATCGGGTCGGCGCGTCGCAGCTTCGGATGTGTCCGATCCGGGCCGCGATTCCGAGGACGATGCGCAGAATCAGCCGAGGGGCGTCGGGGCGAGCGCCGTCGCCAGGGGGATTCTGTTCGGGGCTGCGACGGGCGGACGATAGAGGAACGATGCCCCCCGAACCACACTCGCCCGCGCGCCCCGACGCCGCAGGCGGGGTCGCTGTTGTGTCCCTTCAGCCCGCCGTCTCGCCCCCCCACTCCTCCGGGTCGTCGCCGGCGCCCTCGCGCCGGTTCACGCGCGAGGATGTGCTGAAGCTGGGACAGGCGAACCGGCCGTGGGAGTTCGTGCCGGTGGCGCTGGCGGCGCTCAAGATCGCGCCGGAGGATGCGGCGCTGCGGTTCCTGCTCGCGGCGGCCTACGCGCGGCTCGGGCTGGGGACGGCGGCACGGGAACAGATCGAGATCCTGCCGGAGGCGGCGCGGACGGACCGGGGAGTGCAGACGCTGGCCGGGGTGCTGGGATCGCTGCCACCGGACGAGGTGACCGTGGAGGAGCGGGCGAGGGTGTGCCGCGCGAACGTGGGCGCGCTGGCGGGACGGAATCCCGAGCGGGGCGGCGTGGACCTGCGTGGTTCTGTGGAAAAATGGGCCCGCGGAGCGGCCGGCGTTCAGTGCTTCAGGGCGCGGGACGGGAACGTGGTCGTGCGGACGTGGGGAAGCACGGGGGCGTGGAACCGGTTCCGGGATGACGTGGGCGAGGCGAAGGGAATGACGCTGACCGATGGCGCCGCGGAGCCGGGCGATGCAGGAAGAGGGCCTGCCGACGCGGGGCCGATCAAGCCGTGCATCCTCGAAGGGATGGATCCGCCGTGGATGTTCCGGCGGGTGCTGGAGCTCATGCCGCCGGGGGCGGATAGGTACCGACCGCGGATCACGATCGTGCAGGGGGACGTGGACGAGCTGCTGGATGGTCTGGCGCTGGCGGATCTGCGGGCAGCGCTAGGGGATGAAAGGGTGCGAGTGCTGGTCGGGCCGGATGCGAGCGAGCGGCTGGAGGCGGACCTGCTGGCGCGAGTGGACACGCAGATGCTGGGGCCCGTGGTGTCGCTGGCGACGGTGCGTACGCGGATTTTTCCGCCCGTGAATGCGATCGTCCAGGAAGCGGCGGCGATGCAGCAGCGCGAGCAGGAGCGGTTGTACCAGGAGGTCCGATCGGTGTACACCGGGCGGGATCGACCCTGGTGGGGACGGCGGTACGCGGGCGACGGAGCCAAGCTGCGCGTGCTGATCCCCACATGCCGGTTCTCGACGTACATCAAACACTCGGCGACCGACCTGGCACGGGCGATGGAAGCGGCGGGTCACGAGGCCCGTGTGCTGATGGAGCCCGACGAGCACAGCCACGTGGCCTCGGTCGGGTACCTGCGCGTGCTGGCGGAGTTCAAGCCCGACCTGATCGTGCTGATCAACTACACGCGGGCGAATCTGGGGCCGGTGATCCCGCCGGAAGTGCCGTTTGTCTGCTGGGTCCAGGACGCGATGCCCCACCAGTTCAGCGCCAACGTGGGGAGGCTGCAGACCGACATGGACTTTGTGATCGGGCACGTGCACCCGGAGCTGGTGAAGCAGTTCGGGTACCCGGCCGCGCGGACGGTCCCGATGCCGATGATCGCCTCGGAGGAGAAGTTTCACGCTGGGCCCGTGGACCCGGCACTGGCGGCCCGTCTGGAATGCGAGATCGCGATGGTCACGCACCACAGCGAGACGCCGCGGGCCATGCACGAGCGGCTCGTGCACGAGGCCCGGCGCGAGCCGGCGGTAGGGCGGATCTTCGAACGGCTCTGGCAGAGGGTGGAGGCGATCGCGCTGGACCCGATGACACACCGGGGCTCGGCGGAGCTGCGGGCCGCGGCGGTCGAGGCCTCGCGCGAGGTGCTGGGGGCACAGCCAGACGACCGGATCCTCACGCTCATCTCGCGCCAGTACTGCCTGCCGATGGCGGACCGAATGGTGAGGCACCAGACGCTGGAATGGGGCGCGGACGTGGCCCGGCGGCGGGGGTGGCGGCTGCGGATCTACGGGCGCGGATGGGACAGACACCCGTCGCTGGCGGAGTTCGCAGTGGGAGAACTGGCGCACGGGGAGGAGCTGCGGGCGGCGTACCAATGCGCCGCGGTGCAGCTGCACGCATCGATCAACTGGCTCCTGCACCAGCGGGTCATGGAGTGTTCGCTTTCGGGCGGGCTGCCGCTGTGCAGGCTGAAACGCGACGACCTGGCGAACTGGCTGGGATTGCTGGTGCATCGACTGATCCGCGACGGCGAGCCGGCCGCATGCGATCTGAACGAGCGGCGGGACGTGTTCCTCGGGTACCCCACGGCGGAGGATGCGGAGGCGATGTTGTACGCCGCGACGCTGCAGCGGCTGGGGATGGAAGGGAGCTGGGTGCAGTGGGTGAGGCCGGAGCTGTACCGCCAGGTTCGGGACCAAATGCGGGACGAGCCGGCGGCGGTGGAGCTGGCGGGGACATCGCTGCTGGGTGACCTGGCGGACACGACCTTCTGGACACCGGTGGGGCTGGAGAAGCTGGTCGAGCGGGCGGTCCAGTGGTCGGCGTGGCGGCGTGATCTGTCCGAGGGGATCGCGCGCCGGGTACGGGACGGATACACGAGCGGAGCATTCGCGCGCCGAGTGGTGGAGATGGTGGGAAGGTGGATGGGAGACGACCGGCGCGGACCAGACGAGAGCGGCCCCGAGTGCTGAGCCGCTGCCGGGTCGCGCCAACGCGCGGTCATGCCACGCCGGCACGGGCCGAGATGTTTCGGGCGATGACGGGGGCGCCGGCGTGCCAGGGAACCGGGTAGCCGAAGTGCTCCATCGTGGCCGAGCAGGATCGCTCGAAATAGCCTCGCTGCAAGTCGGACCAGTCAGCCCAGCGTTCAGCTCGAGAGGCGAGGATCTCGGCGGGGGTCTGCGTGGGCTTGGCTTCGCTGGTGGGGTGATAGGCGGTGTCGCGGAGGTGCGCGAGGACGGTGGGGTTTGGGTCCAGGCCGAGGAAGGAGAGCAACTCGTTGAGCGTGCGCTCGGGACCGTGCGGCGGGAGGAGCCGCTCGTGGCGGAGGAGGTGGAAGTTGCCGCACGGTTCGCCCCACCTGGCCATGTCGTGGGCGCCGGACCAGGTGTCGCAGTTCTGCTCGAATGTGAAATGGCGGAAGCCATCGTAGCGGAGGCGCGACGCGATGACTTCGATGCCGTTGCGCACGAGGTAGACGATGCGGACACCGGGCACGAGGCGGACGAGGTAGTCGGCGCGATCGGGAGTGAGGTCGGAAAGGGCCAGGAGGGCGTCGGGGCGGCCCGGGTCCGTGCGCGGCCGTGGCCAGAGCAGCCCGAGCAGCAGCGCACGGAAATGGGCGTCGTAGGTGGGATCATCGACAAGCATCGCGAAACGCCGGCTCGGGGCGGTGCAGTTCAGGCGGGCCAGCGCGAGCACGTCGTAGACGATGTTGTTCTCGTGCCCGGTGGAGTGCAGGCGCGGGTGCAGGCCGAGCGACTTGCGCAGGGCGGTGGTGCCGGAGCGGCCGACGCCGGAGATGACGACCATCGGGAGGCCGTCGTAGGGGTGGGTGGGAGCGGCGAACGGGAGGTCGGCAGGGGCGGCAGTGGTCATCGGTTGCACCCGTGAAGTATGGGGATGGGCCGGCGGACGCTGCACGGTCAATCGCGCCGTGCGGCCATGACGATCAGGGTCTCGGGCTCGAGGGCGGCGTCGCCAAGAGGGAAGATGCCGGCTGGGAGGCCGGCGCAGCGCGGATCGTTGCCGGGGCGCTGTCCCCACCAGGCGGTGGGGACGAAGCATCGAGTGAGGAGCTTGCGCAGAGCGTCGGGGGTGAAGCTGTGGACGTGGAACTGCGTGGGGCCGCGGTCGTTGGGGGTGCTGAGGATAAGGGTGCCGCCGGGGGCCAGGACGCGGGCGAACTCGTTGAGAAGAGCCGCGGGGTCCGGGACATGCTCGATGGTCTCGAAGGTGGTGACAAGCTCGATGGCGTGATCCGCGAGACCGGTGGAGGCGGCGCTTGCGGCGCGGAAGAGGACGTTGGTGCGGCCGTAGCGTCGGGTGGCGTAGTCGACGGCAAGGGGGTCAATGTCGATTCCCATGACGGCCGCGGCGCCGCCCTGGTCGACGAGGATGCCCGCGCCGTAGCCCGTTCCGCAGGCGACATCGAGCACTCGCTTTCCGCGGGCGTGCGCGCCGGCGAGCTCGTAGCGCCGGACATGCAGCTCGGTGCGGACCGGGGGGAGCATGGGGATGGTGGCATCATGGCGCTCGGCCCGGTTGACGATGAGCCAGCGGGCGTCAGCATCCGAGAGGGCGTACTCGGCGGTGAGCCGGGCCAGCGTGATCTCGTCGTGCTGCCAGGAATCGCCGTCGCCGTAGATGCGGAGGACGCGAGTGCCACGGGGGCCGAAGAAAGCGGTGGCCCGGTCGAAGAGGGCCTGCTCATGCGCGTCGGAGCTGATGACGACCGCGTCGATGGGCTGAGTGAGGTCCTGGGGACGAACGACGGGCACACCGCGGAGATGCGGGGCCTGTGGCGCATCGTCGAGGACGGCGACGACGGTGACGCCGCGATAGGCCCAGGGCTGGCGAACGATTGGGGCAGTGTGGCGTCCGGCCCCGTAGAGAGCGATCCTCCTGAGGCCGCGCGCGGCGCACTGCTCGGCGACGGACTCGACGAGGCGGCGCTGGAGCCAGTCGATTCGCTGCGCGGCGGCCTGACGGTCCTTGACGGCCGCGGCACGCTCTGCCTTGAACCGCTCGACCGCGCCGGCGTCGATGGTGACGGCCTCGGGAGTTGTGGCGACGACCTGAACGACGGGCCGAGGTCGGCGCGGCGGCGCGCCGGCCCGCGCGGTGGTGGCAGGCTTGCTCCCCTCCATCACGAGGGCGACCTGCGGCACCCAGGCTCGCCCGGTTTCCCCGCCATCGTGGGTGTCGATGCCGCACAGGAGGGCGTGGCGGCTATGGCCGTACTGCTCGCGGGTGATGGTGGTGAAACCGGCGAGGGCCATGGATTGCCGGAGGGTTGCCTGGTCGTAAACGAACTTGTGGCCGTCGAGCCACATGCCGTAGTTGAGGACCATGGCGGGGGTGAGCCGTTCGCCGGGGCGAGGGCGGAAGCGGTTGCCGAGCCAGCGGAGGCGGTGGAGCTCGATCACCTGCTCGCTGGCGGGTTTGAGCTGGCCGAGGAAGAGCTTGGCCTCGGACTCGAGGTCGGGGCAGACAATGCGGACGACACCGCCGGGCTTGAGGACGCGGAACCACTGCTCGAGGAGCTGGTGGCCCTGCTCGAGCGTGAAGTGCTCGAAGACGTGCTCGGAATAGACGAAGTTGGCGACACCGTCCGGCAGGGCGGCGACGGCGTCGAAAAGATCGAGCTTGATGATCTCGGGGTGCTCGGGGGCGTCGTACCACAGGCCGTCGCCGTTGTCGATGTTGGTCCAACCGGGGAGGGGGCTGTGGCCGCAGCCGAAGTTGATCCGCTCGAGCGACGAGTCAAGCAGGCGGCGGATTCCACGGTCGTTCGCGGTGACAGGGCCGGAGGGCGGTGAGACGGGCGGTCGTGCGGCGGTGTGGGTGGACATGGGTTATGCAAATGTCGTCACGGGCAACGCGCCCGCGCCACAAATGCGCGTCCCGGATCGGGGCGAGAGATCCGGCAGATTCGGCGCGGGCGGGTACTCCGGCGGTTCCTCGCGTCCCGGCGGCGGGCGGGTCGATAGGCAATGTGCCCGCACGGCCTCTTCGGCGCCGCGGGCGACATCCGGGGCAGCCATGACCACGACCGTCGCTGACTATCGCGCGATCTACGACCACATCATCGCCCAGCATCCGGGGTACAACGACCCGGCGGGGTCGCCGGGGTACCGCGCGTGCCTGATGGAGGCCGACCGGCTTCGGACGGTGACGGGCCCGGCGCTGGACGTGGGGTGCGGCGTGGGATTCGTGGTGGAACTGCTCGCCGGGCCGGCGTTCGGTGTGGCGTGCTGGGGCGCCGACGTGAGCCGCGTGGCCGTGGATCGGGGCAACCAGCGGATGAAGGGGGACCGGATCCGGCTGATCGAGGGAGGGCGGGTTCCGTTTGCCGACGGGCACTTCGGCCTGGTCACCTGTTTCGACGTGCTCGAGCACCTGGACGAGGCGGACCTGCGCCCGTTGCGGAACGAGATGCGGCGAGTGCTGCGCCCGGGGGGGTTGCTCTACTGCTCCGTGGCGACTCGCCCGGCGGGGAGCAACGACCAGTTCGGACAGAATCTGCACCGCACTGTCAAGGACGCACTGTGGTGGTGCGAGCTGATGCAACCGGACGAGATTCGCTGGCGGCGGCGGGAAGACGACCTGTACCTGTTCTGGCGAAAGCCCGAACCGGTCTGAGCAGCCCGAGAATGACGACTCAAGGCCGCGCCGATCGCGGCCGATCATGTAACCAAACGGACCTTCGGGCACGACCAGGAGCAACGGAAAATGACGGCACTCGCCAACGGGAAGACCCCCTCGACAACGAAGAAGACGGGCTGCGGCGCGGGGGGGTGCGCCTGCTCGACGGGCGCAACGCAGACGGGCACCGTCGCGGGCGCGGTCGGCGAGGGGGTATCTCTCCGCGACAACCCCGTCGCCCACGTGAAGTACCAGCTCGGCAACGCGCCGGTGCTGACATACCCGTACGAGCACATGCACGTGCGGGGAGTCTTCCCGGATGACTTCTACGCGGAGATCATCGAGAACTTCCCGGAGGCCCGCCACTTCAAGTCGCTGATCAAGGACTACCCGAAGCGCGGGTCGATCGACTTATGTAACCCGGCACAGATCGACGGGCTCCCCGAGCCGCAGCTCGCGTTCTGGCACGAGTTCGTGCGGTGCTTCGGCTCGCGGAACTTCACAACGTTCATCCTGGAGCGGTACAGCCCGCTGCTGGCGGGGCGGCTGAAGCACCAGGTGAAGCCGATGATGTACCTGTTCCACGATATGGGCGGGTACGGCATCGGCCCGCACACCGACACGAACAAGAAGGTCGTGACGAACCTGTTCTACCTGCCGGCGGACGAATCGATGATGGGGTCGGGGACGAGCATCGTGACCCCGAAGGACCCGAACTACCGGCAGACGACGGCCGGGCACGACACCTGGGACAACTACTGGTGCGTGAAGACGGTGCCGTTTGAGCCCAACAGCATGCTGTCGTTCGTAGTGACGGACAAGTCGCACCACGCGGTGCGCCCGACGCCGCCCGGCACGGCAAGGAACTCGCTGCAGTACTTCATCGTGCTTCCGGACTAAGAGAGACGTTGACCACCGCGACACGAAGCGCGACGGAGACGAGCATGCTCCTGGACCTGAATGCACGGAACCTGCCGCGGGCGGCGATCTTCAACGGACGACGGTTCTCCGAGCCGGACCTGGGGATCTGCGGCGAGCCATCGTTTACGATCGCGCGCGGCGACCGGGTGTACGGAATCGGGAGCTGTTTCGCGCGGGCGGTGGGGAACATGCTTGCGCAGGCGGGGTATCCCGTAACGTTCGGCGGCCTGTACCACCGCTACAACATCTTCAACATCCTGCAGACAGTACGGTGGGGGCTTGAAGGCGGATTCGGGCCCGAGCACCTGATCGAGCTGGAGAACGGCCAGTGGTACGACCCGCACGGGCTGGAGGAATCCGACCATGTGTACGACTCCCGCGACCGGGCGCTGGAGCTGTCGCGGGGCGCGCTGGCGGAGGTCGGCAAGGCCATCCGCTCGGCGACGGTGATGGTGCTCACGCTCGGCTTGGTCGAGGTGTGGCGCGATGAACAGACCGACGTCTGGCTGAACCTCATGCCGCCCAGGAAGCTGATCCCGGACTTCGACCGGCGGTTCACCATGCACAAGACGCGCCAGGCGGAGAACGCGACGGCGATCACGTCGCTCTTCAAGACGGTTCGGGCCGACAACCCGGCGCTGAAGATCATCTGCTCGGTGTCGCCGATCCCGCTCCGCGCGACGTTCTGCTTCGGCGACGTGCTGGTGGCGACGGCGTACGGCAAGGCGACGCTGCGATCGGCGCTGCAGGAGGCGATCGACGACGCGAAGCGGCTGCGGATGGCGCACATCGACTACTTCCCAAGCTTCGAGATCGTCTCGTTCCAGCGGAACAACGGTGTGTACAAGCCGGTAAACGCCGCGGGAAAGCCCGACCACCTGCACATCCGCGAGGAGTTCCTGGAGAGGTCGGTGCGGAAGCAGTTCCGAGCGGCGTACCTGGCGCCCGCGGCAAGGCCGGCGGAGCCGCCCGTCACGCCCGCACAGCCCGCCAGGCTCGCCGGCTGAGCGTCGTCAACTCGGGCGATCGTGAATCAGCGGTCCTAGTTGCGGGGCCGGGCGCTACGCCGCCGGCGCCGCCAACGTGGCGCAGACCTCCACCTGGTCGTAGGTGCCGTACACCGGAATCACGCGGATGCCGTCGCGCCGGAAGACCTCGCAGCGGACCCACATCGATGCCTCCCAGGCATCGCTGGAGAGCAAGATCGCCTGGGGAGAGAACTCGTCGATCGCCCGGTCGAACGGCACGATCGGCAGGCCGAAGAGGAACGGCCACGGCGGCGGGTTGTCGTCGAGGAAGCCGACGAACGGGAGGCCCATCTCGAACAGCGGAGCGATCCGGCGCGTGTGCTTGCCCACGCCGTAGACGGCCATCCGCTTGCACCCCTCCTCAACGGCCTGACGGGCCAGCCGGCACATCCGGCCGACGGGATCGTCCCGTCGCGGCTCGCGCAGGTGGGGCGAGAACACGACACCGAGGCCGCGGGCGCGCCAAGCCTCAAACCGGTCGATCTGCTCGGGGGAGGGCGCCGGGTCGGCGGCACGCGACCGCACGATCACCGCGTCGCTGTCCGCACTGGGCTGGTCGAAGGCGATCCGGGAGAACCCTGATTCTCGCAGGGACCGCTCGATGAGCGCCTCGACGCTGTCGTCCTCCGCCCACCCCTTCTGCCACCGCCAAGGCTCGATCAGACGGAGGCCCAGGTCGGTGGGGCGGCTGTCCATGGGGCGCGCCATGACCCAATCGAACATCGCCCGGTACTGTCGCGCCATGGCCGGGATGGACGCATCGCGCCGCGCCGTCTGCCACGCCGCTCGCCCCATGCGCGAGAGCAGCGATCGCGACCGGGCCAGTTCCGACAGCCTGGCTGCCATCTCGTCCGGCTCGCCCACGGGCACGATGAGGCCGTTCTCGCCGTCGGCGACCCATTCGTCCACGCCGCTGTTCACGGCCGTCACCGCCGGCACCACACCCGCGCCCATCGCCTCCAGCATCGACACGCTCGTTCCCTCGAACTCGCTCACCAGCACGCTCACGTCGACTGTCTGGAGGAAGCGCTCGACCCACGCCGGCTCCTTCCGCCCGTGCACCACCACGCGCCCGTAGGCCAGCTCCCTCCGGGCTAGCGAGGCCCTCCACCCGGGCAGGTCCACGCCGTCGCCGACCATGTGCAGCTCGTACGCGGTGCCGCGCGATTCCAGGCCGTCGACGACCTTGAGCAGGTCGCCGATCCGCTTCTGCACCTGCACCATCCGCCCGAAGTAGGCCAGCTTCAACGGGCCGGCGGGCTCGACCGCGCGCGGGCGCGCGGCCACGGGGCCGACGCACGGGATCTGGATAAGCGGACGCGTGGGCGCAGAGCCCCGGGTTGCCTCCTCGATCGGCTCCAGCCAATCCAGGCATGCCCGGCTGACACCCACGGCGCCGTCCCAGCGGCTGTAGGTCGAGATCAACTCGCGGTAGTACGGCTCGTCGGTGTGCGCCAGCGCAACGGTTCGTACGCCCTTCGCACGGAGCTGCATCGCCGCGGCGTACGTCACGTCGCTATAGTTGGGGATGACGATCCCGCCGGCGCCGCCCGGGGCCCCGGCATCGCCGAGCATGGACTCGATCGACCGGCGGACGACGCCGACGATGTCGAGGTTGTCGGCGCACGGGTCCACGACGCACAGCTCGGTCAGCTGGTCCAGCTCGACCCTCACGCCCTCGCCGCGCCATGCGTCGGGTCTGGCCGCGATCAGGAGCGTCCGGACGTCATACCCCAGGTCCTCGTCGGCGAAGGCCCGGGCGAGCCGGAGCGCCCAGGTCCGCACCCCCCCCACCGGCGACTCGTCGCAGACGACGCAGTTGATCACTCGCGGGCGGCCGGACGAGGCGCCGCCGGGACCAGCTGGTGCGGGCGTCGCGCCCGCCACACGCACCGGCGACCGGAACTCCACGGTCGTCCTCGACGCGCGAGGATCCTCAAGGAGCTCGCTCACTGCGTCTGCCAGGCGCGCCGCCCCCGGCGGCAGGCCGGACGTGCCGTCGATCTCGTGCAGCGACCGGAGCAGCTGCTGCTGGCGGGCCATCGCGGCAGGCCCGGCCGCGAGAATCGAGGCGACCAGCTCGCGGGGGTCTTCGAACCAGCCGGACAGCTCGCCGGCGAACTCGCTCCGGGCCCGCAGGCGCTGAAGCGTGGCGTCATCGACCCCCGCCTGCGTTGCGGCGGACCAGTCGATCTCGCCGGCGACGCATCTCCAAGCCCATGTGGCGGGCTGCCACAGCGGCGTGGGGTGCGCGTGGAGCAGGCCGATGGGGCGTCCTGCGATCATCGCCTCGACCATGAGTGTCGAGGGTGTCGTGATCACCGCGGAGACATCCGCCAGCGCCGTGCGCAGGGGACGAGTATCGCGGATAACGCCAATCTGGCCGTCCAGGTCGTCCGTCAGACGCCAGACCACGGGCACGCCGAGCGCCTCTAGGGATGCCCGCATCGCGACCAGAGCCGAGACCAGCCGCTGGCGTTCATCGTCGTTGAAGGAGGGCCGGTTGGCCGTCGCGACCATCACCGCGGGCCGGTCCGGAAGGGGAAGCGGACCGGCGCTTCCCCCCGCCATGCCGGGTCGCGCCAGGCGCGGCAGGCCGGTCGCCACGGCGTCGTTCCCCAGATCCCCCAGAATCCCCCGGTCGATCTCCCCGGCGCACGCGATCACGTCGACCGGGGCGGGGCGCAAGAAGTGCTCACCACTCCAAGGGTTAACGAACGTGTTGCGGTACTCGACCAGGCCGTCCATGACCAGGACGGTGGTCGCGCCGATTCGCCGCGCCTGACGGACCGCCAGGGCGTTCATGCACGCGAACGAGTCGTGGATAACGACGACGCGCGTCCGATCGGTCATCCGGGCCGGCGGCTGGTCGGGGAAGACCCGCTCGCTGGCGATGCCGCGCTCGGCGAGCAGCCGGTCCAGGCCCGCGTAGTGGTCGACGTCCAAGCCGCACTGGACCAGCATGACCGGAAAGGATCGGCGCGCATCGCTCATCGTCGCGGATGATCGGCGGGTGCGCACGCATCGAGCGAAAATTGGCACTCTGTTCCCACGATCAGGGCGTGGCAGGTAACTCTTGCGTGTCGGCCCGGATCGCCGATCCCTAGGCAGCGATGTCGTCCCTCGTCCGACCAGCCCGCCCATCTCCTCGCGCCGCCGGTGCGCCCGGCACGCCGGCACGCGCCCACGCGGCGCCCCTGGTGATCTCGCTCCCAGACGGGCTGAGTGTCAGCGGCGTGACGATGTGGGCGATCCGGCTGGCCGGCGGGCTCGCGCGGGCAGGACGCAGCGTCACCCTGGTCGTGCACGACGAGCCGCCGGGACAGGCCCGGCTCGACATCCCGCTGGAGCGCGGCGTTGCGGCGATCCGGCTGAGCGGCTCCGGGGGCGCCAAGCCGCCGTCGCTCCGCCAAGCCGCGGGGGACCTCTCACCGTTCATCCCGGCGTACCGCAATCTCATCCGGGGCATCGCCGACCGCACGGGGTCGCCAGTGGTGTTCTGCCCCACCCTGCTGGGCGACGCCTTCGGCATCGGGGCGGCGATCAGCCTCACCGATCCGGACCTGATCCGCATGGTGGGCTGGCAGCACGCCGACATCGCCTACGACTCACGTGTGCTGGAGTACTACGAGCCGGCAATTGCCCGCTTCGTCGGCGTGAGCTCGCACATCTGCGCGGGTCTGCGGGCCCGCCTTCCCCGCCGCGAGGCGGACATCTGCTGCATCGTCAACGGCGTGCCCGCGGAGCTCGAGCCGCCATCGACCCGCCCCGCGCTGCGCGCGGATGGATGGAAGCCGGGCACAACCCTAAAGCGCCCGGTGCGGCTGACCTACACGGGACGGATCGAGCACAATCAGAAACGGGTGACGGCGCTGGTGGCGCTCTCGGATGAGCTGGCGCGTCGCGGCATCGATCACTCGCTCACCTTGGTCGGCGACGGCCCCGCGGCCGAGGAACTGGACGGGCTGATCGCCCGGGGCAGCTCGGGTGTTCGATCGCGGCGCGCGGACCGCATCCGGCGAACGCCGCCTCTGTCGCCGGAGGGTGTCCGGGCCCTCCTCGAGTCCTCCGACGTGTTCGTGCTCGCCTCCCGTTACGAGGGGCTGAGCGTGTCGATGCTGGAGGCGATGAGCGCGGGGTGCGTGCCGGTCGTGACGCCAGTCGCCTCCGGGGCCACTGACGTCATCAAGGATGGAATGAACGGGTTCTTCGCGGAAGTCGATCCGGCGGAGGACGACGCGGCGGTCGCGGTATCTCTGGCCGGGGCCATCGAACGATTCCTTGGCTCGCCGGCGAGCGTCATCGCACGGGCCGCCTGGAGCACGGTACGGGAGAGGTTCCGCCTCGAATCGCACACGCTGGCAGTTGCAAGCGTGCTGGACGCCGCCGCGGTCTCCCCTGCGCGCCCCTGGCCCACCGACCGCCCCTGCGCCTTCACCGGCGGCACGGACGCCACGGGCTCCGGCACGGTTCCACCCGACGGGGCCGTGCGTCTGCGGGAACTGCTGGCCTCCCTCGCCGAGCGCTCAATCATTCTCCATGGTGCCGGGCGCCACACCGTCGAGCTCGCCGCCGTCCTCGCGGAATCGCCCGCGCGGATCGTCGCGATCACCGACGACGACCGCGCCCGGCACGGCGCCTTGCTCTTCGGCTGGCCGATCATCGCCCCCGGGGCGGCCGCGACCGCCGGCGCCACCGACGTCGTCATCTCCTCCTGGATCCACGCCGACGCGATCTACGCCCGGCGCGCCGTCTACGAGCGTCAGGGCCTCCGCGTGCACCACTTATACAAGTGACCGTCAACGTCGCGCGCCGGCCGCACACGCCGCCTCCGCCGCGCCCACGAGGCCCTTTCGCCAGGTCCATCGCTTCAGCAGGAGGTGCTGCTCGTAGACCAGGTTGACCAGTTCGCCCGCATGCTCGGCGCGCAGGGCCGACGCGGCGATCTCGCGCAGGTGCAGGAACGAGCGCCGCAACCGATCAGCCGCCCGGCGTTCGCGCTGCACAAACTGACGGCTGTACTCGATCTCGTCGTCGCTGGTGACGTCGCGACCGAACATCACGGCGGCACATTCCGGGGCCGTGCGCGCGAACCCCCAGGCCGCGAAGCCCAGCTTCTCCTCCCTTTCCAGGTATCCGGCCGGGTCGTAGCGGTGGTCGTGTACCGCCCTGGCTTCGGGGCGGTAGAGCACCGGCATCCCGTACCGCTCCTTCAGGCGCCAGGCGATCTCGTTGTCCTCGTACCCGTAGGTCGCGGGGAAGGCCGCGTACCCCCCCACCGCGCGCATGGCCTCGGTCGCGGCGGAGTGGTTGAGCCCGAAGCAGTGCCGGAATCCCCAATCACGTTCCGGATCGGTCGAGCCCTGCATCTGGTCGTAGAAGAAGATCAACGAGGTTTCTCGCACGAGCCGGTCGAAGAGGGTGTCATCCTCATAGACGAACCACGGCGAGTCGCCGACGATGATCGCGGGTCGTCCAAGCCGCTCCTGCTCACGGTGGGCCCGGGCGTGGGCCTCAAGAAAGCCCGGTTCGGCAAGGACATCGTCGTTGATCGAGATGGTCCACCGCCCGCGGGCGATCTCCAGCAGGCGGTTCCGGACCGCCGCAAGCCCAACCTGCGTCCCCGCGACGACCCGCAGGTCGCCGCGGACGTCTGTCCCCCAGACCGTGCGCGCGGCGTGCTCGGAATCAGGGTCCGGCCCGTCGAGCCCGACGAGCACCTCAAAGGCCGCCTCCGCCCCGCCGCCCATCGTCAAACGCTGCTCCCTGAGGCGCGCGAGGCACGTGGCCAAGGTCGAGGCACGACCCCGCGTGGGGATGATCACGCTGAGTTCCACAGGGCAGTTATCGGCAGGGATCGCCGGCGGTGTTCACCGTGAGTTCCGTCCGTAGCGCGCCGCCCCCGGTTCCGGGCCGTGTTTGCGCGTTCCAAAATCACGCCCATCGCGCCTGGGGCCAATCCCATCCCCGGCTTTGTCCGATAGAAATGCCATCGGGCTGGCCGCGTATCGCGCGGCGCGCCCCGGAGGCACCAGACATGGCCCAGAACACTGATCGTCGCGAGCATCCGCGGCAGAGCATCGAGCGTCCGTGCAAGGTGTTCCGGCGCGGCACGCAGCAGTACGTCGCGGCGCGGACGTGCGACGTCTCGGCGGGGGGCGCCCTGCTGGAGATCAGCGCGGCGCGTCCGGTTGTGCCCGGTGAGCGGGTGGATGTGGGCGTAGCGTGGTCTCGCTCGCCGATCCTGCTCGAGGATGCCCTCATGGAGTCGCACGTCGTCCGGGTTTCGCCCATGGGGAAGAACCGCCAGACGATCGGCATCCGCTTCGACCGAGCCATCTCGCCCGCCGTCGCGGCCTGAGGATGCGACACGCCAGACGCGCCAGGACCAGACGACCCTACTATCTGCGGCGATGCTGTGGCAACCATCGCTCTCCGACAGCTATACCCGGGCGACACCGGATGAACTCGCCCAGCGCATCACCGCGCGCCGGCGCGAGCTGGCGCGCGACCTGGTCATCCTGGGCCACCATTACCAGACAGACGAGGTGATCCAGCACGCCGACTTCGTCGGCGACTCGCTCAAGCTCTCGCAGCTGGCCGCAAAGAAGGTCACCGAGCAAGGGGCGAGGCACGTCGTGTTCTGCGGCGTCCACTTCATGGCCGAGACGGCCGACATGCTCACCCCCGACAGCGTCGCGGTGATCCTGCCCGACCTCTCGGCCGGCTGCTCGATGGCCGACATGGCGGACTACGACGACGCGGTGCAGGCCTGGGAATCGCTGCACGAGTCGCTGCGCGGGCGGGGCGGGGGGGGGTGGCAGGGGCGGATCATCCCGATCACGTACATCAACTCGACGGCCGCGATCAAGGCGTTCGTCGGCAGGAACGGCGGGGCGGTCTGCACCTCCAGCAACGCCGCGCGAGTCTTCGAGTGGGCCATGGCCGGGGGCAGCGAGCCGCTGGCCCCGTCCGCTCGCGGGAAGGACCGCGCGGGCGACGATCACGGCACCAAGATCCTCTTTCTGCCCGACCAGCACCTGGGACGCAACACCGCGGCCGCGTACGGGCTCGATGTGGGGAAGCAGACGTGCGTGTACGACCCGCGAAAGGCGGCGGCGGGGCACGAGCTGGGCGGGGTATCACCCGCGCAGGTACTGGCCTCGCGCGTGATCCTCTGGGCGGGTCACTGCTCGGTGCACAAACTCTTTCGCCCTGAGCACTGCGACGAGATCGACCGCCTGAACGAGGGGAAGCCCGCGACCGAGCGCATGAGGCTCCTCGTGCACCCGGAGTGCTGCAAGGAGGTCGTCGATCGGTCCGATCTGGCGGGCTCGACGGAGTACATCATCAAGACGATCCGGGAGGCGCCGGCCGGCTCGCGATGGGCGGTGGGGACGGAGGTGCACCTGGTGAACCGCCTGGCGCGTGAGGCCGCGGAGCTGGGGGTGCAGGTGCGGATCCTGAGCGATTGCCAGTGCCTGTGCACCACCATGTTCCGCATCGACCAGGCGCACGTGTGCTGGGTGCTGGACAACCTGGCCAAGGGGAAGGTGGTCAACCGCATTACCGTGACGGCCGAGGCGCGGAAGCACGCTCTCAGGGCGCTCGAGCGGATGCTCTCGCTCGTGCCGGCCAGGCCCGACACGGTGGCGGTGCCTGTGGATTGACGCGGGGCCCCCGGCCTTCGGAGCGGTCGGAGCGGGGCGTGGTGGCACGGTGCCGATCAGTGCCGCTGGGGTCGTGCGCACAGGACCTGCAGCGCGCCGGGCTCGGTGGTGATCGAGAGCGGGGTGGTGTTGCCGCACGCCCCGTCTGTGCGCGGGCCCTGCGGGGCGGGGGCCTCTCTGTCGAGTTGGTACGGAAGCGGGCCCGCGCCTGACTCGATGCTGATCGTGCGGCCCGTGCGGTACACCAGCGCCCGCCGGTGCACATGCCGGCGCAGGCGTGAGGCCAGCGCCCAGCCGATGAGGCGGACGCGCGTACGCGCGGGGAAGAAGACGACGTCGAGCAGGCCGTCGGTCATCGAGGCGTGCAGGGCCGGGTCCACGCGCATCGCGTACTGGCGCGAGTTGCCGATGATGACCAGTCCCGGCCGCTCGTGCACGATCGGCTCGCCGTCGACGATGATGGTCAGCGGCGACAGCGCGGGGGAGTAGACCTCGGCCAGGAGCGGCCGGATGTACGACCAGTGGCCGATCGACCCCGTCCGGGCGTAGGCCATCCGGTGGACGACGCTGGCGTCGACTCCGACGCTGCACATCAGGACGAACTCCCGCCCATTGACGCGCCCGATGTCGGCGTGGACGATCCGGCGTTGCGCCAAGGCTCGCAGTAGCGTGCCGGGGCGTCTGTTCATCCCGAACTGGCGCGCGAAGAGGTTCTCGGTACCCATGGGGACCTGGTACACCGGCGTGCCGGCAGCAATCGCGGCCGGCGCCGCGTGGTGGAGCGTGCCGTCGCCGCCGACGATGACCAGCGCGCCGGACCCGGTCAACAGTCCCGGCAGATCCCTGTCCGCCGCCTCGCCGGACTCGAGCACCGCCACCCGGTGCCCGCCGGCCGCCAGGGCGCGCGTCAACGCCTCGGCGGCACGAGCGCCGCGGCCGCGCCCGGACCGGGGGTTGAAGAGCAGGGCTACATCCACCGGCTAAAGCGTAGACGCAAGAAGACAGGTCACAGCCCTCAAGCCGGCGGCGCCGCAGACGGTCGCCGTCAGGACCTGCCCGCGCGGGCCTTCTCTTTCTTGACGGTCTTGCCGCGGGCCGCGATCTTGTCGCCGATTTTCACGACGATGCCGTTCGCACCCCGCGACTCGCTCGAGGAATCGATCTGTTTTTTCATCAGCCGCCCCACCTTGAACTTGACGGTCTTGCGCGGCGGGACCTGCACGGGCTCGAGGGTCTTGGGGTTCTGGGCGATCCGGGGGGCCCGGCGCTTGATCTCGAAAACGCCGAAGTCGCGGAACTCCAGCCGATTGCCCCGGCCCAGTTCAACGATCACCTGGTCCAGGAACGTCTGGATGACCGTCTTAACCTCCACGCGCTTGTACTTCGTGACGTCGGAGACGCGGTCGATCAGGTCTTTCTTGGTGACGGTGGCCATGTCATTGCCCTTGCCCATGCAGCCGGCTCTGCGCGGGCGGCCGAGCGCCCATACGCCGGGTGCCAAAGGAACGAGAAGCGGAATCAACGAACCAGTCCCCGCCCACGAGGCGACAATCAGAACTGACTGCCGCGACATGGCGGCGCAAGGCCCGACGAGCCGTTCAGTATCGCAGACTCCGGGGCGGCGGTCAATGACGATGTGACGGAAGGCACCGGCCGCGTCGGACCGTCTCCCTCCGGGTCCGGGGGGGGTCCGACCCGCCCGCATTCCCAACGGGCGCGCCGGGTGGGTGCCGCCGCACTCAGAACCGGATGACCAGTTCGACGAACGCCCCCGCCATCGCGCCGCCGTACATGAACTCCCCGGCGTCCTTGCCATCGGCGAGCGAGTACAGAACCTGGCGCCAGCCGAGCTGAATCCCGACGCTGGGAGTTGGGCGCCAGGTCACGCCGTGGATGATCTCGAAGCTGTACGCGGAATGCTCTGGGAAGGGGAGCCCACCGCCGGACAGCTGCACGTCGACGGAGAAGTCGCGGAAGAAATCGAGTTCGGCGCGAACGCCGATGAGTGGCTCGACGAACAGTTGTTGGGTCTGCTCGGCCGCACCGCCTCCCCCGCCGGGGGACGGGAGTCTGTGGATTCCGAACTCCACCTCGGTGAGGCGGAGTCCCGCGACAGCGAAAAGGCGGAGCACGATGTCGGCGCACTCGGTGGGGGCGGAGGAGCGGGCCTTGTAGTCAATGGACAAGATGCGGTAGCCGACGTCGAGCTGGAAGGTCGAGAAGTCGAAGGAGTTCACGAGGTTGTCGCCCGGCGCGACGGCAACGTCGCCGAGTGTGAACGACGAATCGGCGACCGTGTCGACATCCCTGGAGTAGGCCGCGCCGGAGAACATGAAGCGGAAGTCGCCGGCCCGGATCGTAGCGGCACCGGCCGGGGAAAACTGGGGCGAATCGAGGTTGAGCCGCTCTACGCGGACGCTGTCACCGGCCACGGCGCCCGAGGCGGGGAGCTTGAGCTTCCCGCTCGGGGAGGTCCACCACAGGGTGGGCTCGATCTGGATAGTCCACTGCGGGTCGCAGCTGCACAGGGCGCTGGGCGTACCGTCGATCGGTGGCGGAGCGGAAATGACGGATCGATCCTCCTGCGCCGCGGCGGTTCGCACTCCGATCAGCGCGCCTGCCAGCACCACGCCGATGAATGGCCAGCGGCGGTGAACGTCGATGCATGAACTCGCCAAGGTGGGGAACTCCAGCCTGAGTGCGCCAGGGTCATGAGCATACTCGCACCGGAGGCCGGTGAGTGGCCTGTGTGCTGCAGAGATATGCTCGTGCCGGCCCGCCGGTGGTCGGAAACGCGGAGTGCGCCACGATGAACGAGGTGGAGATCGCGCCGGGTATCGGAGTGGCCTCCGCAGCGCTGCGGTTCGCGTTCTCGCGGAGTTCCGGCCCGGGAGGGCAGAACGTGAACAAGGTCTCCACCAAGGCGGAACTGCGGGTGGCGCTGGTGGATCTGCCGCCAGGCGTGAGCTGGCAGGCGCGGGAACGACTGACGAAACTGGCGGGATGGAGGCTGCTGGAGCAGGGCGAGCGGGGTCCGGAACTGCTCGTCGTGAGCGACTCGGAACGCTCCCAGGCCCGCAATCGCGCGGCCTGTCTGCAACGGCTGCGTGAACTGCTGGTGGCGGCGATGGCGGAGCCCAAGGTTCGCCGCAAGACACGCCCAACCAAGGGAAGCCGCGAGAGACGACTGGAGTCGAAGAAGAGGCGCGGAGAGATCAAGCGAGGACGTTCGACGGACGGGGAATGAACCCGTTGAGAACGAGCAGTCGACCCCTCTGAACAGGGGGTGTCGCAGGTCCGGCGGGCCTCTCAGGAGGGTTCCTGCTGCGTCCGAAGGAACTGCCGGACGACATCAAGGGCAGGGACGCCGGCGGTCGCGCCCGGCGCCTGGATGGAGTGCATGGCGACCGCGTTGCCGCGCCTGGCCGCCTCCGCGATCGGAAGATCCTCGTGGAGTGCCGAGATGAATCCCGCGGCCCAGCAGTCGCCGGCTCCGGTGGCGTCGACAACGGTGGAGACGGGGAAGGAATGGACGATCGTCTCGCGGCCTGTCGCGTCGAGAATGAAGACACCGCGCTGGCCGAGCTTGATCACGACGTTGCGGGCCCCCGCTCTCTGGAACGCCCGTGCGGCGGTCGCCGGGTCATCCTGACCGGAGAAGGCGCTGGCCTCGGATTCGGACGGGAGGAAGTAGTCCAGATGCGGGAGAACAGGGTCCAAGCGCCTGCGCCACTCTGATCGGGGCATGGATTCAACGTACACGGTGTCGAGGAGCGTGGTCGCACCGTGGGTACGGGCGCGAGCGAGGAGGTCGGCCGCCGGTGGGCCGTCGAGCGTGTCCATGAGCATGGCGCCGGTGACGAAGACCAGACGGCGTTGCCCGAGCGCCCGCGCCGGGACATCGGCGGCGGAGAGGACCGCGTTCGCGCCGGCCGTATGGAGAAACGAGCGCTCGCCGCGCGAGTTCACCGCGGCGAAGCTGAAGGAGGTGGATCGTGCCGGGTCTCGCGCAACCAGGGCCGCCGAGACCCCTTGGCGCTCAAGCTCGCTGACGACGAAGTCGCCGAGCATGTCGGCGCCGACCCGTGCCACGACGTCGCACGGCACACCCAGCCTGGCCAGAGCGATGGCGCAGTTCACGGCGCAGCCGCCGGTGGTGGTCGTGAGGTCGCTGAAGAATCGCAGGCCGCCGGGGCCGGGGAACTCGTCCACCGGGCGAGCGATGGCGTCGACGGTGGCGATGCCGATGATAAGAACGTCGTGCATGCGCAGGGGGCGATGAGGGCGGCGGCCGCTCAGCTTACTTTCTTGAGCTTTGTCACCCGCCCGACCTCGACCCATTCGACGACGAAGATGCTCCCCTCGTGGTCGAAGATGGCGCTGTGCGGGGCGACAAACTTGCCGGGGATGAACTGTTCGCGGGGCTTGTCTCGGAGGGCGTAGTTCTGGCCGTCGCCGAGGTGCACGATGAGCTTGTTGTCCTTGTCGAAGATGGTGACCCGGGCTTCGAGGTCGGGGATGACGACCTCGCCGTTGCGGAAGTGGAAGTGGCACGGGGACCGGAGCTCGTCCTTGACGAATCCGGCGTGGCGCCCGCCGAGGGTGAAGTACTGGAGGCGCCGGTTGCTGCGGTCGGCAACGAGCAGCCTCGGCTCCTTGTCCGGCCCGGCGCCGCGCGTGTCGATCATGAGGCCGTGGGGGCAACTCACCTGGCCGCGTTCGGCGCCGGGGCCGCCAAAAGAGCGGAGGTAGTCGCCCGCGGCGTTGTGGTGGTGGATCCAGCTCTTCCCGTAGCCGTCGGCGACGTAGATGTCCCCCGCGTGCAGGAACCCCTCGGGGACCACCGCGATGTTGGTCGGGTGGTATTCGCCCTGGCTGTTGTAGAGACCCGATTCCTCGGGGTGATTCCGCGTCCACACCGGTTCGCCATCGAGGGTGGTTTTCGCCACCACGCCGCGCGGCGGATCGGCCAGGTACAGGAACTCCTCCCGTCCTTCCCTGTTGATGTGCAGCCCGTGCGCGCCGCCCTTGAACTCCGCGCCCCACGAGCGGATGAACCTGCCTTCGGGGTCGAAGACGACGATGGCGTCGTCGCTGGCGCTGCCGGCCCCGATGGTGTTCTTGACATAGATGCGGTGCTGGGCGTCCTCGCACACACCGTGCGTGTTGCCGTATCTATACCCGGGGGGAAGCTGGCCCCAATCGTGGATCACCTGGTAAGTGTGGTCGCCGGAACCGACCGTGATATCACGCTTTCCCGATTTGTCGCCCGAGGCACCCAAGAGGATGCGCGGCGCGGCGGCGGCGAGGGCCCCGACACCGATGGTCTTGACGAACGTGCGGCGGGTGGTGCGCATAAGCATGCTCCAGCGTCGGGTGCAGACCCAACGCGCCCAGTCTACCGCGAAACCCGGCACGGCCGCCAGCCGGCGCACCACACCCCTCCCTCGCCTCGCCTGGAGATATGCGCCGGCCTGAGCCGGGAGGCGCCGCTCCCAAACGGACGGCCGGCACGATGGCTTACTTGCTCCCGACGTCCGCCCCGACCTCACGGACTACCCGTATGCGACCGTCCTCGTCCTCGATCGCCACGCCCAGCTCGTGCAGGGCGTAGAGCGCGGCCTGCTGCTCAGCCTGCTTCTTGCTCTGGCCCCAACTCGACTTGAATCTCCGGGCACCGATTTCGACGCAGACCTCGAAGCACTTGGAGTGGTCCGGGCCCTTCTCGTCGAGCACGACATAGCTGGGTGTGTCGTTGAACCACTGCTGCGCATGCTGCTGGAGCACCGACTTGAAGTTCTCCTGGTGGCCGCTGGCCTCGGCACGCTCGATAAGGGGGCGGAGGACCGGCCCCAGCAGCGCCCGCGCGGGCTCCAGCCCACCGTCGAGGTAGATCGCGGCGATAAGCGCCTCCAGCACGGCCGCGGCGAGCGACGGCGGGAGCGACTGGCTGGTCTTCATCCCCTTGCCGAGGCTGAGCAGTGAATCCAGGCCCAGGTCACGGGCGATCGCCGCGCAGGTCTGGCGAGAGACCACGGTAGATTTGATCTTGGTCATCTCACCCTCGAGCAGCGCCGGAAACATCTCGTAGATGAGCTCGCAGGCAACCAACCCCAGGATTGTGTCGCCGAGGAACTCCAGCCGCTCGTTGGAGGAGAGGCGGCATTCCGCCACCGAGGCGTGGGTCAGCGCCTTGCGGAGCAGGTCCGGGTCGCGGAAGGAATAGCCAAGCCGCCCCTCGGCCTCCAGCCGCGTTTGGTCGGTCATACAGCACACATGTCGTGCCGGCCCGCCTGAGTGTAGAGGCGGAGCGGCGGTCAACACACCGGGGGCAGCCAGCGACCACATTGGTCGCCGTGCGGCCTTGACAGCGTGGACGCGCCTGCTCGTTGGCCGAACCGGATCCCGCCCAACCCCCACCCGGCCCCGGTATCACCTTTTCGGATGGCGTGGGGACCGAATCCCTGCGGCGGCCAGCGAGCAATCGCGCCCATTTCGCGGGGTTGCACTCATCCCCGCAACTTCACTCAATATATCGTCAAAACCCCCTGGGACACCTCCACCAAAGAGAAACACTGTCACTTTCTCGGCTTCTCCCCGTCGGAACCCTCGCCGAGAGCGGACCGGTCCTGGGGTCAAGCGGCGGTGCTCACTGGCCTGCGCGAGCGGTGTGATCTATAGTGCAGGCCCGCCGCGGCTCGCTGAAGCGGCGGTATCCAAACAGAATACGAGTATCAAGAACGTTCGCACGAGGCACGATCATGCACTACCCACATCGCGTCAGCAAGATCAAGCGGAAGCGCTCCATCGGTTTCCGGGCGCGGATGCAGACAAAGAACGGACGGAAGCTCATGAACCGCAAGCGCCGCGCCGGTCGGTCGCTCAACGTCGCGGACAAGAAATACTCCTGATCAGATTGAGTTTCCCGGTTGACAACGGCAGCGGCCCGGTCATCGCGACCGGGCCGCTTTGTATTCCGGCCGATCTCCGTCGTCGCCACGAGGCTCAGTAGTTCTTTCCAGGAGGCGCTCGGCATGTTGGCACGCTTGTAGATCGCCGGCGGCGTCCGCGCCTTCGGGTTCGCCGCGGCTTCGACTCAGCGACCGGCCGATTTCGCGGAATCGAGGATCGTGGCCATCCGCTCATGGTTCCGGCGAGCCTCGCCGGTGAGCCGCTCGGCCTGGTCATCGGCGTGGTAGCTGGAACGGACCAAGGGGCCGGATTCAACCACCCTAAACCCCTGGTTCAGACCCTCTTCACGGAACGCGGCGAAGGTCTCGGGGTGAACCCACCGGTCGATAGGAAGGTGGTTGCGCGTCGGCTGGAGGTACTGGCCGATCGTGAGAATGTCGCACGAATCATTGCTCTCCGAGCGCGTGGCTCGCTGAACCTCGGCGATCAACGCGAGCACCTCGGAGTCCTTCTCGCCGATGCCGACCATGATGCCGGTCTTGGCGACCCGCCCGGCCTGCTTCACGCGCCGGAGAAGCTCGAGCGAGCGATCGAACTTGGCGCTGGGACGGACCGCGGTGTACATCCGCCGCACGGTCTCGAGGTTGTGGTTGATGATGTGGGGCCGGGCGTCGATCACCATCTGCAGCGCCGCTTGGTCGCCCTCGAAATCCGGGATGAGCACCTCGATGGACATCTCCGGACAGGCCTGTCGGACGCGCACGATCGTCTCGGCCCATACGGCGGCTCCGCCGTCCGGGAGCTCGTCCCGGTTGACGCTGGTGATGACGACGTGCCTGAGGCCCATGAGCGCGAGCGACTCGGCGACGCGCCGGGGCTCGTCAAGATCGAGCTCGCCGGGTCGACCCGTCTTGACGTTGCAGAAGCCGCAGGCACGGGTGCAGGTGTCCCCCAGGATCATGATGGTGGCGACCCCGCGAGCCCAGCACTCACCCATATTGGGGCATCCCGCTTCCTGGCACACAGTATAGAGACGGTGGCCATCGATGATCTCTTTGAGCCGGTTGTAGCCCGGCCCGCCCGGCGCCTTGGCGCGGAGCCACGTTGGCTTCCGCTTCGGCGCGAGCTGGTGGGGAGTCTCGGGGGAGTTATTGAGGACCATCCCGGTCAGGCTGATGATGGGGGGACCGATCCTCCGAAGCGGATCGCCCCCGAGCGGGCGAGGATGCCGCGCGAGTGTGCGGGAAATGCCCTGGTCAGCGATGGCAGGCTGGGGAAGAGGTGTCGACCCGGTGGGCATCGGCCAACTGTAGGCGTTTCGGATCTGTGCACACGGTGTGACAGACGGCCCACGCGCGCGCATTCTTGGGGACCTCCAAGCGGGCGTTGGAGGGATGTGCTAGGGTGTGGCTCCTGCAAGAACCGATATTCCGGGGGAGAAGGCGGTCCCGGCGCGGCCGGTCGGATGGACGTAGTCATTGGACACGCTACCGTCTGGCCCATCGGTTTCTCTCTGAACCGCCCGGAAGAGGTCGTCGTAACAGGCACTCCGGCAACCACCAGCTGCAAGATGACGAAGGAGCGGGGTAGTGAGACACCTCGGAACGGACGCGGATCGGACGGGACTGACGCATCGCCGGAGCGATCGGCGAAAGCGCTGGGTCAAGTGTGCGGCCGCAGCGACTCTCGCCGCTGCCGCCCTGTGCGCACTGAGTGGGTGCGAGACCCCCGATTCCTTCCTTGACCCGAGCGTGCTCGGGTATTGGGAGAACACGCCGACCATGGTGCCGATCCTCAGCCGCCTGGACGCCATCGAGGGCCTGGCCGAGGAGTACGTCGAGGTCAGTCAGGTCGTCCGCGAGGACCTTATTGCGCAGGCTCAGGCCTATCGCCTCGGCCCGTCCGATGAAATCGAGATCACCATCCGGAACTTCAGCCAGGTCGGCCGCGATGACATGTTCCCGCGCCGAGTGGACCAGCGTGGGTACATCACGCTGCCGAATACAGCTCCGATCTACCTCCTTGGGAAGACCGATGCGGAGGCCAGGCTGGCCGTCGTCCGGGCCATCGAAGAGGCGCAGATCATCCAGAACCCAGTGGTCTCCGTGGTCACGACCGGGCAGCGCCAGCAAACCTTCAGTGTGATCGGGGCGGTTCGCAATCCGGGCCAGTACTTCATCCCCAAGCCGGACTATCGCCTGCTCGAGGCGTTGACGGCCGCGGGCGGGTTCGACGAGTCGCTCGAACATGTCTTCGTCATCCGGCAGGTGCCGCTGAGCGAGGCCGTGCAGGGCCGGGGTCCGGCGCCGGCGGATAAGCCGTCGACGACGATCAAGCCGACTCCGAAGAAGACCGGCGACCAGTTGCTGAAGGAAATCGAGGATCTCTCGACCCCGAAGAAGCCGGGCGGCGAGCCCAAGAATCCTGACGATGCGCCACTCCCCCCGCCCCCGCCGCCCGGAGGCGGCCTCGGCACGCTCAACTCCTCCCAGCCGGTGGGAGAACAGCCCCAGCCGCCGGCCCAGCCGAAACCCAAGCCGGCCATCGATCTTCCTGAGCCGCAGACACCCCCGGCGCCTTCCTCTGACCAGGCCCCGGCCGAGCCCCCGGTGAAGTCAAAGAGCAGATGGGTGTTCCTTAACGGCCAATGGGTCAGGGCCGCACGCGGGATATCACAGCCTGGCACAGGGCTTCCGGAGGGCGCCCCCCCCGGCGCGGCGGGCGAAGGGCTGATGACCCAGCGGGTCATCGAGATCCCACTGGCGCCGCTGATCGCGGGCCAGAGCGACATGAACATCGTGATCAAGCCAGGCGACGTGGTGCGGATCCCGGTTTCGGAGAGCGGGTTGTTCTATA
>JBGPJM010000024.1:0-37667 GCA_041485385.1 Phycisphaerae bacterium
GAGGCGATCAAGGCCATCAGCAAGGCCATCCGCCGGGCCCGCGCGGGGCTCAAAGACCCCAAGCGTCCCATGGGCTCGTTCATCTTCGTCGGCCCCTCGGGCGTGGGCAAGACCCTGGTCTCCAAGGCCCTCGCCGAGTTCATGTTCGGCGACGAGGACGCCCTGATCCAGATCGACATGTCGGAGTACATGGAGAAGCACAACGTTTCGCGCCTCGTCGGCGCGCCCCCCGGCTACGTCGGCTACGAGGAGGGCGGGCAGCTCACCGAGCGCGTCCGGCGCCGCCCCTACTCCGTCATCCTCCTGGACGAGGTCGAGAAGGCCCACCCCGACGTATTCAACATGCTGCTGCAGATCATGGAAGAGGGGCGCCTCACCGACTCGTTCGGGCGCAACGTCGACTTCCGCAACTGCATCCTGATCATGACCAGCAACATCGGCGCCGACCTGATCAAGGGCGGCGGAGGGTTCGGCTTCTCCAAGCGGACCGACTCGGCCGACTTCGAGAACATCAAGTCCATCCTGATGAAGGAGATCGAGCGGTTCTTCCGGCCGGAGTTCATCAACCGCCTCGACGAGGTCATCGTCTTCCGGCCGCTGACCAAGGAGGACCTGGTGAGCATCGTCGAGTACGAGGTCAGCAAGGTCACCAAGCGACTCGCCGGCCAGGGCCTGACCCTCGAGCTGGACCAGAAGGCCAAGGACTTCCTCATCGACAAGGGATACAGCCCCGACTACGGGGCACGTCCGCTCCGGCGGGCGATCGGCACCTACGTCGAGGACCCGCTCTCGGAGACCCTCTTGGGCGGGGACTACAAGGCGCCGTGCCGAATCCTGGTCACCCGCAAGAGCGACCCGGTCGAGGGCGGCGGGACCAAGGAGCAGGACCACCTGTTCTTCCAGGTCGCCGACGCCGATGCGCCGGCGACGGAGACCAAGCCGCTCAAGGAGCCGGAGAAGCCCGTCGGCGCGACCCGAACTCCCTGACCGCCCCATAGGTATTCATGAGCCCACCGGCCCCCCGATCATCCGGGGGGATTTTTTGTGAGGCGCTCGGTAGGCGCCGCAAAAAACCGTCCGGCCCGTGGTGGGCCGGACGGCTGTGTCGTTGTGGATCACGGAAACAGACAGGAATGGACGGGATAAATCAGGCGCGGCGACGCCGACCGGCGATCAGGCCGCCCAGGCCGAGCAGCGCCGCGGCGCCGGGGGCCGGAATGACCTGCAGCAGGTACGGGCCGGTGGTCGCGCCGCCCGTAACGGCGAAGCCCGCGGTACCGAAGGTCGTGTTGAAGCCGCCGATGGCGATGTAGTAGGTGTTCCCCGCGGTGAACGGGCTGGTGGCGCCGTAACGGCCCTGGCTGGCCGAGGCGCTGGCGAACGGCACCAGCGCGCCCGGACCGTCCGGGTCAATCAGCGACGGGCCATAGCCCAGGTGGCTCCACGCGGCGGACGGGAAGCTGTAGTCGTCGTTGCTCAGGCTGGAGACGAGGAACCCGTCAGCGCTGTAGATGCCGATCTCGGTGTCGGTGTTCACGCTCGGGGTGATGCCCGTCCAGAAATCTTCCCATGAGCCGCTGCCGGCCGTGAAGGAGTACCAGTTCACCGCGCTGGCGGCGAGCGTGCCGGGCACGGAAATCGGCGCATGCCCATCGCTGAGGGTGCCGAGGTTGGCGATTACCGGGGGCGGTACCGGGGCGGTGAACGACAGATCGAACTGAACGTTCGTCCAGGTCGCGTCCACGCCGCCGTCGTTGAACGACTCCCAGAACCGGAACGAATAGGCGTTCCCGCCGGTCAGAGAGAAGTTGGCGACGGGCTGGCTGTTGTCCACCGGGACACCGCCAGTCCAGGTGCTGCCAGGGATCAACTGACCGCTGTCGCGGGTCGCGCCCCCATCAAGCGCCAGCCGCCAACGCAGTTCGCTGAGGAAAGAGCCGACCCCGCCGGACGTCGCCGTTCCCCGGATGCGCACCGTGTTGAAGGTGGCGGTGGACGCGCCGTACGTGAACGAGAACACGCCGTTGGTGGCATCACCAGCCGGCCCGTCCGAGTTGAACGGTCCGGCTTGGATACCGGTGTTGTACTGTGCCGAGGCCGTCGCGGCCAGCCCGGCAACTCCAATGAGCACTGCGATCTTCTTCATCACGATTCGCTCTCCTCCGGGTTTGCTCCAGATCCCACGAAATACCCGTTGCCCGCACATGGGCAATGGCGCCTAGGCACAGCGCGGCCATGAAGGGCGAGCTGGAGCGCTGCCCAACGCGACTACGCAACCACGAAGTTGGTAAGAGGAGCGCCGATCTCTCTCTCGACTCCCTCGTACCCTATCAAAAGGGGAAGACTACCAGATGCCCACGTGATGAGCAAGAGAAATTGTCAATGGATTCTCTCCGCTTTCTTGCCACGGGCTGGGCTGTGAATATGGGTAAACTTCCGCCGTGTCCCGGTTCAGAATACCGGCCGCTCTCTGCAACTTTCCCTTGTGCGAGCCGACTGTTGCGGCTATATTTTGTGCGGAGTTGAGCGGAGGATTCTACGACCGGACGCCCAAGCCGCGCCGTCGCAATGGTTTGCATATACGACGCATAGGGAGATTCGAGATGAAGGTGATCATGGGTGCTTCTGTGGCCGTCGTCTTGGCGGTGACCGGATCGGCGTCCGCGGACGTCTGCTTCGGTCCTGGCGCGGGCGGGACGATTTTGGATTTCCCCGGGGCCGGCGTTTCCAGCTCGATCGTGGTGACGCCGCAGCAGAGCGTGCAAATCCAGAGCATCGACATCATGATCAACGGCCTGCAGCACACGTGGGCCGGCGATCTGCTCATGACGCTGCAGTTCAACGGCGGCCCGGGCGTGAACTTCGTCAACCGCCCCGGTGTGCCGGCCACCACCTTTGGCGACTCGACCAACTACGGCGCCAACTACACGTTCACCGACGCCGGCCCTCTCGCCTTGGACCTTGAGGCCGCCCTCGCCCCGCTGGGTGACAACGACGTGCTTCCCCCCGGCACGTACTTTGACCCGGGTGGTTCGTCCCTCGGCGCGGCTTTCGCCGGCCAGAATGCGGCCGGGACGTGGACGCTCACCATTACCGACCTCGCCGTCGGCGATGTCGGCAGCTTCACCAACTGGAACTTCTGCGTCGTCGCGGTTCCCGCTCCGGGCGCCGCGGGCCTGCTCATGCTGGGCGGCCTCGTCGCGGCCCGTCGCCGTCGCGCCTGATCGCTCCTCCGAAAGAACCTCCCACTCGGCCCGGGTCGCTTGACCCGGGCCTTGTTGTTTTCCGGACGGCCCGGCTCCCTCGCCCCCTCCAGCGCACCGCCGCGTCCGGTCGCCATCGCCCCGGTACCATTCGGCACGTATGCCCGTCTTTCTGCGCTGGATACTCCGCTTGGGCCCCCTGAACCCGATCGCGGTCCGTCTGGTACAGGGCGGCTCTCGCCGGACCAGGCACTTCTACATCCGCAGCATCTACCTCGGCGTGCTGATCGCCAGCCTGCTGTGGATGCTGCTGATCAAGCAATCGGTGGGCGGAACCACCGTGTCGCAGCGCGACCTCGCCGCGGCCGGCGCCAGCGCCTTCACGTTCGTTGCCTACCTTCAGATCGCCCTGATCTGCCTCCTCGCGCCCGTCTTCATGGCCGGGGCCATCGCCCAGGAGGCCAACCCCAAGACGTGGGACATCCTTCTGACGACCCCGCTCTCCGCGGCGGAGATCGTCCTGGGCAATCTTTTCGGGCGCCTGTTCTTCATCCTGGCGCTGCTCTTCTCCAGCCTGCCGCTGTTCGCGCTCACGCAGTATTTCGGCGGTGTGCCAGGGCGCTCGATCTTCACCTCGTACCTGGTCGCCGCGTGCGCCGCGCTGCTGGTCGGCTCCTCCGCCATCGCGCTCTCGGTCAGCCGCCTCGTGGGAAAGCGGGCCGTCTTCGCGTTCTACGTGTCGGTCGTGTCGTACCTCGCGGTCACATTTGCCGTCGATCGCGTGCTCTCGGGCGGCAAGACGGTCACCTGGATGACCGGCCTCAACCCCTTCCTTGCGCTCAATGCCCTCCTCGACCCCTCGGGCTACCACGCGGTCGCCGGGCCGCTCACCGGCCTCGATGACCTGTTCCTCCGGACGCCCGTCAAGGCCTGGTGCCTCGCCAGCGGAGGGGTCAGCCTGGTGCTCATGCTGGTTTCCACCATCACCGTCCGGATGGGCGGCATCGCCGGGCTGGGCGGCGCGGGGGGGCGCGGCGGGGCGCCGTGGTACCGGCGCATGTTCGGCTTGGCCGCCAAGGGCGCCATGCACCGCCCGCCGCGCAGCGTCTGGCACAACCCCATCGCCTGGCGCGAGGCCGCGGCTCGCAACGCCACGCTGGGGCGCATGATCGCGCGCTGGTCGTTCATCGCGCTGGGCGCACTGTTCGGGATCGGCCTCATCTTCTCCTACCACGGCGGCGGGCTGGGCACGGGCACCTTCCGCCTCATCGTGCTCTACACGGTGCTCGGCGAGCTGGGCGTGATCACCCTGGTCGCCATCAACATGTCGGCCACCTGCGTCGCCAAGGAGCGCGAAGACGGCACCCTCGACCTGCTGCTCACCACGCCCCTCACCCCCGGCGCCTACCTCAGCGGCAAGCTCCGCGGCATCATCGCCTACCTGCTCCCGCTCCTGGCCGTGCCGATCTGCACCCTCGCGATGGCCGGCGTGTACGTAGGGCTGGCGATGGCCGGCCAGATCACGCGAGGCGGGAGCGGCGACGTCACCTGGAAGAAGACGATCGTCAGCGGCGTCGTCGAGGTGCCCGCCGTCCTCCCCGAGGCCGCCGTCGTCGCCGCGGTGGTCGTCATCCCCTTCGTCGCCACCTGCGTCATCGTCGGGATGATGTGGTCCCTCAAGAGCAAGGGGTCGATCGGGTCGGTGATCTCGACGGTGGGGATCCTGCTGGTCGTGTGCGGGATCGTGGGGATGTGCGCGTACAAATCGGGGACCGATGTGCAGCTCATCGGCGCGCCGCTGGCGGCGATGAGCCCGGCCACCAGCGTCTTCGCGGTCGTCTACCCCGAGAACGCCCTGGCCGAGACCGTCGCCCAGACCGGCCTGCCCGGGGCTCGGCTGGGCCTGTTCCTGGGCGCGGCGATCTCGGCGACGATCTACCTTGCCGCCGTGTACGGCATCCACGCGAACATGGTGAAGAACTTCGACACCACCGTCCGCAAGCTGGCGGGCACGGCGTGAGAAGCGTCTGGCCAGCCCGTGCCGGCCCGGCACGCGGGGCCGGGCTGGGCGCGCTTCTGTGCGCCGCGTCGCTCGCGCTCGCCCCGGCGGCCGCCCGCCAGGATTCGCCCGGCACGCCGCCCACGCCCGCCGGCGAGCCCGCCGGAGCATCCAAGCCGGCGCGCCCCGCCCAGACCCCGCCGCCCCAGCTGCTCCTGGGCGCACGGTCCGAGGCGGTGCGCCAGCACCTGGCGGTGATCCCGACGGTGGTCATCGTGCCCGACGCCCGCTCCTACACCGCGGCCGTCGGCGCCTGGTCCACCGCGTTGGACAACCCGGGCGGGCCGGCGCAGACCACGCCCGTCGGCGGGCGTTTCCCCGTCTTCATCGACGATGAATCCTGGCAGGCCCGCGAGGACATCGCCCGCTTCGTCCGCGCGTTCCAGCCCCGCTCCGTCGTCCGCTGGTCCGCTCCCGCCGACGCGCCCGCCCGCTGGGGAGACGACAACGCCGCGAAGAAGCGGGCCGTCGAGCTCGCGGCGGCCTCCGCCTGGGGCGCCTCCCCCGTGTCCCCGGGCGACAACGGCGCCGCGCCGCTCGTCATCGCGCGATGGAAGGCCCTGGGGTTCGTGCCCCCCGGCCTGGTCGTCGCGTCGCCCGACGACCCGGCCTGGACCGGCGCCCTGGCGCTGGCCGCGGGGCGGGGGGAGATCATCGCCTGGGTCACGCCCAAGGCGCCGCGCGACCCAAGCGGCTCGATGTCGCTCGCCGAAGCTGACGCGATCACCGATGCGCTCCTAGAGGCCTGCCGCAACACCGGCTACGCCTGGGACAAGCTCGGCGACGACCTCGACGCCGTCACGCTCTGCCTGAACCTTCCCGCGACGGTGCGCCTGGACAACACCGACCCGCGCCGGTTCCTGGCCACCACCGACGTCATCGGGCGCCACCCCACCGGCGACCGCGGCGCACGCTGGGCCTGGGCGGGCCAGGTCTTCGGGAGCGAGGCCCGGGCGGCCTACGCGGCGATGTGCGCGCTCTTCCTCATGCCCCGGTCCGCCTGGCTCTTCGATGCCTACGAGAACTCTCCGCCGTGGTCGCACTACGACGCGGGCAGGGCGGCCCAGGAACTCGCCAAAGTCGGCTTCAACGCGCTGGTCAACGACGGCGGCGCCCAGGGGCGGGACGACTGGCGGATGGTCGCCGCGGGGTTCGCGCCCAAGCAGACCGACCGCCGGCGCGAGCCGGCCGGCGGTGTCGACGCCGGGCTGGTCTTCGTCAACTCCAGCGGAGGGCCCGAGGATTTCGACCTCCGCCCAGGCAAGGGCAAGCCCGGTGACATCCCCGTGCTGCGCGTCCCCGCCATGGTGCATTTCGTGCACTCCTTCTCCGCGGCGCACCCCGGTGCGCGGGAGACCGTCGCGGGCCGCTGGCTTGAGCGCGGCGCGTACGCCTACGCCGGCGCCGTGCACGAGCCCTACCTCACCGCCTTCGTCCCCACGCCCCTCTTGGCGCAGCGCCTGATCGCCCGCTTCCCCTGGGGGGCCGCCGTCCGCCTGGATGGCGGGCCGGTCTGGAAGATCGCGGTCTTCGGCGACCCGCTCATGACGCTCGGCCCGCCCGCGCCGCGCACCGACGACCGCCCGCTCCCCCTGGCCGGCGCGGTCGACATCGAGGCCACCCTCGCCGACGACCTCAAGCAGCGCCGTCTCGCCGAAGCCCTCCGCACGCTCTCGCTGCTCGGGCGCGACGCCGACGCGGCCCGTCTGCTGAACGCGATCGCCGCCGACCAGCCCGACGCGCTCACCCCCGACGTCGCCATGGCCGGTGCCCTGTGCCTCTACCGGGCTCCGGGCGCCGAAGACGGCGCGCTGCGCCTGGGGCTGCTTGTCCGCCTCCTGTCCACGGTGACCGATCGGATGAACGGGGCACCGGAGCTCCGCGACGTCGCCTGGCATGCCGCCTTCCCCATGCGCCGTACGCTGGACCCGCAGACGATCTCGCTCCTCAAGGCCTGCGTGCGCCAGGACCAGTTCGGCCCCGACGTCACCGAGCTCGCCGCCTCGATCGAACGGGCCGACCCGCGCGGCCGCGAGGCGGCGGACGAGTTCCTCGTCGCCCTCCGCGCCCAGGAAACCAGCCCCGAGCGACGCGAGTTCCTTGGTCAACTTCTGCGCCGGTAGCCCTTGCGCGGGGCGCCGGGGGCACGGCGGTGCACAAAGACCCACATATTCGGAACTCCGCCCCGGAATCCGCCTGTCGGAGAGGCTCGACGCTCGATTGCATGCTATCTTTTGGCGCCCCGGGTTCTCCGGAGGCGTGGAGGTCAAGTTCATGCTGCCGTCGCCTTCCAACCGTCGCCGCAACGGACCTCGATGGGCATTCACCCTCATCGAGTTGCTCGTCGTCATCGCCGTGATCTCCATCCTCGTGGGGATCCTGCTGCCGGCGCTGGGCAAAGCCAAGAAGGCCGGGTACACGCTCAAGTGCTCGACGAACATGAAGGAGATCGGCGCGGCGACCATCCTGTACGCGCAGGACTACAAGGAGCAGATATGGGACCGCGACCACTGGGCCGACGCTGATCCGAATCCCAACGTGTTCGTCCCCGGTCTCCTGTACCAATATGTCCAGGACGCCGACTTTATCACGGAGTGCCCGACCAATAAGCGGGCGGCCAGCGGCAACGGGCCCGGCCGCAACGGCTTCGGCTGGGACCGCGACCTCAACTTCGACTACACGATGTTCGACGAGACGCAGGGCGCGAAGCTGTCGCTGCAGATCCGCTGCGGCTACGTCCTGCCCACCGACCCCACCCCGGACCACCTTCCGCCCAGCCTGGTGGCGCACCTCAAGTTCTTCCCCAACCTGCCGATCTATCTGGAGGAGAGCACCTTCTTCTACAACGACTACTACACCGACGGCTGGTGGGGCAACATGGACCAGATCACCATCCGGCACGACAAGGGGGGGCACATCGCCTACCTCGACGGCTCCGTGGGGCTCTTCAAACCCACCGGCGGGCCACTCGAAGCCGTCCGCGAGGCCACCGACTTCGAGGCCAATGACGTGTACGTCAGCACGAAGGGAACCCCGGGCTCCTGGTGGAAGGTCTCTGACCGCAGCCAGAGCCAGGTCTTCGGCTGGATCAACAGCCCGCGCTGACTCTCTCCGCCGCTCTCCCTTCGCAGCGTCACCCTCGGTCCCGGCTCTCCCAGCGCCGTCCCTACCATGACCTCCCCTTGCGGAGGTCTTTTTCATGGCATGCCTGCGTGTTGCTGATGCGCTCAAATCCGCCCCCGGCCCGACGGTCACCGTCAAGGGCTGGGTCCGCACCCGGCGAGATTCCAAGGCCGGCGGCGGGCTCTCGTTCATCGCCCTCTCCGACGGCTCCTGCTTCGACGCCATCCAGATCGTCGCGCCCGCCACCCTCCCCAACTACAACGACCAGGTCCTGAAGCTCACCGCCGGGTGCGCCGTCGAGGCCACGGGTACGCTGGTCGCCTCGCAGGGCAAGGGCCAGTCGATCGAGATCCAGGCCGACCCCGCCCAGGGCGGCTCGCTCAAAATCGTCGGCTGGGTCGACGACCCCGACACGTACCCGATCAGCCAGAAGCGCCACACGTTCGAGTATCTCCGCGAGGTCGCCCACCTCCGCGCCCGCACCAACACGTTCGGCGCTGTCGCCAGGGTGCGTCACTGCCTGGCGATGGCCATCCACCGTTACTTCCACGAGCGGGGCTTCTTCTGGGTGCACACCCCGATCATCACCGGCTCGGATTGCGAGGGGGCGGGGCAGATGTTCCGGGTGAGCACGCTGGACCTGATGAACCTGCCGAGGGGAGGCACCGGGCATCGGGCATCGGGCACCGGTGAGGGAGCGGGTCCTTTGTCCACCAGTGCCCAGTCCCCAGTCCCCGGTGCCATTGATTTCTCCCAGGACTTCTTCGGCAAGGAATCCCACCTGACCGTCAGCGGCCAGCTGAACGTGGAGACCTACTGCTGCGCCCTTTCGAAGGTGTACACGTTCGGCCCCACCTTCCGCGCCGAGAACTCCAACACCTCGCGTCACCTCTCCGAGTTCTGGATGATCGAGCCCGAGATCGCCTTCTGCGATCTCCAGGGCGACTCGGAGGTCGCCGAGGAGATGCTCAAGTACCTCTTCGGCGCCGTCCTCGCCGAGCGCGCCGACGACATGGCCTTCTTCGACGAGCGCATCGAGAAGGGCGTCCGCGACCTCCTCAAGCTCATCATCGACACGCCCTTCCGGCGGCTGACCTACACCGAGGCGGTCCAGATCCTCGAGAAGGCGATCGCGGGCGGGCACAAGTTCGAGTTCCCCGTCAACTGGGGCACCGACCTGCAATCCGAGCACGAGCGGTACCTCACCGAGGAACATTTCAAGCAGCCGGTGATCCTCATGAACTACCCGAAGGGGATCAAGGCCTTCTACATGCGCCTGGACGACGGCTGCCCGCCGGGGCGAGAGACCGTCTCGGCGATGGACGTGCTCGTCCCCGGCATCGGCGAGATCATCGGCGGCAGCCAGCGCGAGGAGCGCCTCGACAAGCTGGACCAGCGCCTCGACGAGATGAAGCTCGACAAGGCCGACTACTGGTGGTACCGCGACCTGCGCCGCTACGGCACCGTCCCGCACGCCGGCTTCGGCTTGGGCTTCGAGCGGCTGATCCAGTTCGTCACCGGGATGCAGAACATCCGCGACGTCATCCCGTTCCCGCGAGCGCCCAAGCAGGCGGAGTTTTGACGACGCCCGGGGCGACCTGTCTACCACCCTCCGGAGGCTCCTCCACCGCCTGAAGACCCGCCGCCGAACGAGCCGCCCCCACCCCCGCCCCCACCGCCGAACAACCCGCCTCCTCCACCACCGCTGTACGTATTACCGTTCAGCACTGCCCACAGCGGCCGCCGGTGCGCCCGTCGGCGAAACGCTATGCCATTCACCACCGCCCCTAAGGATGAAGATGGCTACTCCAAAGGCAAGGCCCGCGTTCCGTTTCGCCCCTGTCCACCAGCCCCGCGCCGTGGCCCGTCGCGCCACCGGCTGCGACGGAAGCGTCTCTCCACGCGCCATCTTCACCAGCCCCTCCGTCCCCGCAAGAATCCCCTCCGAGAACTGCCCCGCCTTGAAGTGCGGGATGATGAGGCCGTCCATTACCTCCTGGCATACGCCGTCGTATGCCCGCGTCCACGCCGCGCCCAGTTCGATCCGCGCTCGCCGGTCCGCGCGCGACACCAGCAGCAGCACGCCGAAGTTGAGCTCAGGCCGGCCCACCCCCCAGCGATCAAACAGCCGGCGCGCGTAGTCCTCGATCGTCAGCCCGCCCGCACCGTACGCGTCCATCGAATCGATCGTGACGACGATCAGCGGGACCCGCTTCTCAGCCAGCAGGGCGGTGCATCGCTCGCGCACCGCCTCACCGTCTTGCGCCTCCAACAGTCCTGCTTCGTCGAGAATGAATGCCCCCTCGGCCGGGCGCTGAGGAAACCGGACTTGCCCGAGTGCACCCTGTGTGCCGTTCAGGCAAATCGCAACAAGGGCTATCAACCCCAGCGCCCGCATCTGAGGAGTATACCGACGCGCATTCAGCGATGAATCTGCTTCCGCGGTCAGATCGCCCGACCGCACTCCGGGCAACTCGCCTCCCTGAGCCCACGCAGCCCGTGCACGAACGCATCGCGGCGCGTCTCCCACCGATACCCGACACGCGCGTCCGCCCAGCGGCCCGGCGAAGAGGCCACACGTCGCCATCGCGCGATGGACGCGCACACCGACGACGTCATTTTGACCCCACCTTCCCGGAGCGAGACCCAAGCCACCGTCGTCCAATCCGCCGCCGCGTCCGCCACGCCATCACGCCCCCCGCGACCACCAGAGGCCAGAGCGGCATCCCCACCTCGTGGTATTTCGGATCGCTGAAGTAGAACAATGGCAGCCACAGCAGCGGCCCCCTGGCCGGTCCCCGCCAGAGGCCCATGGGCCATTTGATCGCCATCTTGTCTTCGTCCCACCACGCCGCCCCGGCCTGCCCCTGCGTGACGAACAGGTCAAACCCCCGCACGGGCTTCAGATTGGCCGACCACCTCGCGCTCAGCGCAATCACGGCCACCACCAGAAGGCATGCCGCGGGCCAAACCCACAGCGCACACGTTCGCCGGATGCGCCTGTTCATGCCTGATCGTACCGCACCGTCCGCGTTTCTCTTGTCGAGGCCCCAACCACCGACGGAGAACAGGCCACCATCATCCGCAGCGGCCCGCCTTCCGACCGGTCTGCTGTGGAAGGTAGGACCTCCCGAGAACCAGCTGTCGATTGGCGCAGTACCATCCACCCGTGCCCGTCCCCTCCACCCATCTCCGCCGCGTCACCCTCCTTCACCTCGCGGTTCTCGCCGGCGCCCTCGCCCCGCGCGCGGCCAACGCCCAGGCGACCCCCCCTCCCGCACCCTTGCCGCCGCCGGCCTCCCCGACCCCCCCGACCCTCCCCACCTCCGCGGCCCGCGCCGAGCTCGACGCCATGCTCGACGACATCACCCGCGCCGTGCGCGCCGCCGACAAGGCCGCGTACCTCTCGCACGTCGATCTGTCGGATCCCGAGTTCGCCATCGAACAGCAACACTGGGTCGACGACCTCGGCAAGCACAAGCCCCTGGAGTTCTCGCTGGCCATCCTGGACGACCCCGACGCGCCGCCGCCACCGGTCATCACCGATTCCCGCGCCGAGGTCACCCTCCGCATGTCCTACCGCATGGAGATCGGGCATGCCGCGGTCCCGGGCGGCAAGAACGCCTCATGGCCCGCCCTCTTCATCAAGGAAGACCCCGACGGCGACGGCCCCCGCCCCGCGCAGTGGCTGTACAAGGGCGAGCGCTGGCAGTCCATCACCGGCGTGCTCGATGATGGGGCCGCCTTCGAGGTCCTCTACTTCCCCCCCTCGCGAGGCATCGCGGATGAGGTCCGCAAGGCGTTCCCCCCCGCCAAGGCCCACGCCGACGAGGGCTTTGAGATCACGAGCAAGCACCACATCCAGATCAAGCTCTTCGACAGCATGGAGCACCTCAAGGCCACCGTCTACCTCTCCATGCCCGACGAGGTCCTCGGCGGGTGGAACGAGCCCGGCGAGTCGATCAAGTTCATGTCCAGCTACACCAAGGGCGTGGAGCACTGGACGTCCGCCTTCGCTCACGAGTACGGGCACGTCGCCACGTGGGAGCTGGGCCCCAAGCCCAAGAACCTCCCCTGGTGGGTCGCCGAGGGTGTCGCCGAGCTCTGCGCCGAGTACTTCACCCACGACCGCGATCGCATCGACCGGATGATCCGCCAGATGGCGCAGTCCCCGGGCTTCGGCAAGCCCGGCGGCCTCGTCGAATGGGACGACATCGCCGACTACGACAAGGCCCGCGCGGAGGTGAAGCACCTGGCCTACTTCCAGGGCCACCACATGGTCGGGTACATCTCTGAGCGCTGGGGACGCAAGGGGCGTAACGCCTGGCTTCGCGCGCTAACCAGCGGCAAGATGCTCGACGAGGCGACGCGGGACACCCTGGCCCTCCCCTTTGCCGAGCTGGACAAGCAGTGGCGCGAGTCGCTCGCGAGCGATCCAGTAGGAACATCCGCGAAGCCAGGAACGCCGTAACCACAACGCACGCACGCGGTATGACGAGAGGCAGTACGCAGAGGAACGAGAGACGGAACGAGGATTGGCGGAACTCGGAGCCCGTGTGAAAAGTGGTGAGCAGGACAAGGCCGCACCCGCACTCGGTTTTCCCCTCTGGTCCCTCTGCGTCCTCTGCCCCCTCTGCGTACCGTCTCCCCGGAAGGACGAAGAATGACTATCTCCACGGCATCGCGACACCTCGGGCGGATCGTTTGCTGCGGCGTGCTCGCCGCCCTCCTACTGGTGACCCAGACCCGAGCCGACCCCGCCTCCGCCCGCGCCGCCGTCCGCGTCGCGATGGACGACATGGAGAAGGCCGTCCTCGCCGGCGACCAAGCCGCGTACCTCGCCCACGTCGCCACCGACGACCCAAACTTCGCCACCGAGCAGAAGAACTGGGCCAAGGACCTGGGCAAGTTTGTCCCCGTCGAGTTCTCCCTGGCCTTCGAGGACGAGGACAAGGATGCCGCGTTCTCCGACGACGAGGCCCGTTTCACCCTCGTCATGTCCTGGAAGATGCCCGAGGACATGGCCGGGGGCGGCGGAGGCATCAACAGGAAGATCAAGTACCCCGTGCTCTTCCGGCGCGAGAACGACAAGTGGCTCTACCGCGGCGAGGACTGGACGATCCTCGAGGCCCCGGGCGTCGGCACCGGCGGCGGCGCCCGCGTGAAGTTCTTTCCCGGGCATGAGAGGGCCGCCCAGGCCATCATCGACGCCTTGCCGGAGATCCGCGCCCATGTCGACGAGGGGTTCGAGCTGAAGATCGATCGCGTCCAGGAGGTGAAGATCTACAAGTCGATGCGCCACCTGCAGGCCTCGATCTACCTCAGCTACGTCGACCAGCTCGGCGGGTGGAACGAGCCCAAGGAGTCGATCAAAGTCCTCTCCAACGCCGTCGGCGGCAAGGGCGGCGCCCGCATCGTCCTCGCCCACGAGTACGGCCACGTCTGCACCTTCGAGTACGGACCGCACACCAGCGACATGCCGTGGTGGGTCCTGGAGGGCGCCGCCGAACTCGCCGCCGAGTACTACGCCCACGACGCCGACGGCGTCGACGCTCAGAACCAGAAGTGGGCCAAGGCCGGCATGCTCGCCAGGTGGGAGGACATGGCGGACTTCCGCAGCTGTCCGGACCGCCTGCAATGGAACGTCTACAAGCAGGGGCAGCACATGCTCGGCTACATCTCCGAGCACTGGAAGCGCCAGGGGCGCAACGCCTGGCTCAAATCGATGGCCCAGGGGAAGACCATCGACCAGGCGACGCAGGAGGTGATGGGCATGCCCTTCGCCGACCTCGACAAGCAGTGGCGCGAGTCGCTCGGCGCGGTCGAGGCCAGGGTCATCGAGCCCGCGGGCGATGCGCCCGAGACGAAGAAGCCCGGCAAGCCGCTGCCGTGAGACTCTCAACGCCTTCGCGTTGACGACTCCTCTCGCGTCCGCGTTTCACACCCGCGGCCCGCTCGCCCCCAGCTTCGCGATCGCCTCCCCGTACTGCTCGCGCAGCGGCTCGACGACCTCCTTGATGAACCGCTCGGTCTGCTCGATGCTCCGCCCGATGTATTTCATCGGGTCCATGAGGCCGTTCCAATCCAGCTCGCTGGCGAGCGGCCCGCCGCGCGGCTTGCCCCAGAAGGCCTTGTCGTTTTTGAGCCGCTCCAGCAGGTCGTTGTCGAGCCCCTCCTGCTTCACCCGCATCCCTGCGGCCTGGGCGTGCACCCGGATCTTCTCGTGGTACGCCTGGCGGTCGCCGCCGGCCATCACGCAGGCCATCAGGATGTTCTCGGTGGCCATGAACGGCAGCTCGGCCATGAGGTTCTTCTTCACCATCGCCTCGTGGACGATCAGGCCGGAGGCAACGTTGTGCATGAGGTCCAGCGCGCCGTCGAGGGCGAGGAACGCCTCGGGGAGCGACAACCGCCGGTTGCTTGAGTCGTCGAGCGTCCGCTCCAGCCATTGCGTCGCGGCCGTGTCGTAGGCATTGCCGACGAGGTTCATCACGAACCGTGTGAGGCCGCAGATCCGCTCGCAGCGCATCGGGTTGCGCTTGTAGGGCATGGCGGAGGAGCCGACCTGCTTGTCCTCGAAGGGCTCGTCGAGTTCCTTGCGGTTGCAGAGGAGGCGGATGTCGGTGGCGATCTTGTGGAGGACACTCGAGACGGCCGCAAGCATCGCAAGCATCATCGCGTCGTATACGCGCGGGTACGTCTGCGACGTAAGTGTGTCCACGCCCTGCCCGGGAGCGAGTCGCTCAAGCACGCGCGCCTCAAGCCGGTCAACCAAGGTGCTATCTTGGCTACACAACTCAAGAAAGGACGCTTGTGTCCCGGTCGCTCCGCGCAGACCTCTCATGCAGATCATGTACGAGCGGAGCTCGTGGGAGGAGAGCCCGACACTCAGCTCGTACGCCCACTGCGCGAATCGACGCCCGACGGTCAGCGGCTGTGCCGGTTGATAATGGGTGAACCCGAGCGTCGGCGTACGCGTGTGGCGAACAGCCTGCCCCGCAAGTTCGATGACGGCCCGCGCCGCCTTGGCGGCGACTATCTCGCACGCGTCTTTGTGAATGAGACGATCCGCATTGCTTCCAATATCCTCGCTCGTCATCCCCAGGTGGATAATCCCCTTGGCCTTCGGGCACGAGTCCCCCAGCACGTGGACGTGCGCCATCACGTCGTGCCGCAGCTCTTGCTCGTACTTCTCGGCCGCGCGGATCTCCTCGTCGGTGATGCCGCCGGGGCGGTTGACCACCGCCCGCAGCTCCTCCACCTGCTCCTTGCTCACCGGCAGGCCCAGCTCGTGCTGCGCCTCCGCCACCGCCAGCCAGATCCGCCGCCACGTGTTGAACTTGTGGCGCGCCGACCACAGCCGCAGCATCTCCTCGCTCGCGTTGCGGGTGGCTAGCGGGGAGGTGTACGTGTCGTACGGGCTGGGCATCTATCTAGCGTAGCAGCCGCCTCGGTGCGTGCGGGTATGCCGGCCGGTGGCCTTCCGGTAGCTTGCGTCACCGAGGCCCGAACGCCCCTCCCTCACGATCGGGGTTCCGTTCCGAGGGACCGTAAGATCCGCTTGCCCCCGCCGTCCGTATCGGGAGGGGCCTTGGGCAGCCCCTTTTTCATCCCCGCTTACTATCCGCGCGCACGCATGAGCGCTTCGCCCTCACAGTTCGGCCAGCCCGACCGCATGGCCGACCCCGATGGCGCCGACGCGGCCGACCTGGCCCTCGTTCGCGACATCCGCGCCGGCAATGCCTCCTCCCACTCCTGGACCACCCTTCTCCAGCGTTATCAGGACCGACTCTACGCGGTTTGCCTGCGGATGATCGGCAACCCCGACGCCGCGGCCGATCTCACGCAGGACGCCATCGTCAAGATCATTCAGGGCCTCGGGAGCTACGACGGCCGCAGCAAGCTCAGCACCTGGATGATCCGGGTGACGATGAACACCTGTCTCTCCTACCTGCGGTCGCAGCGGCTCCGCAAGCACATCAGCCTCGACGCCCCCGATGGCCCCGGCAACGGGGGGAGCCATGGCTACGACGATGGCGTCACCCAAACAAACACCGCCGCAGCCCCGGCACCGGCCGGCGTACACGGAAGAACCGTTCCAACCGGACGTTCCGACCGGGCTCCGCAGATCGCCGGACAACCCCGCGAGCAGGCGACGGAACTTGGGCCGGATCAGCGCGTCCAACTTGAAGAGGCCCGAAGGCACGTCGCCGCGGCCCTCAACCTTCTGCAGCCCGAACAGCGGGCCATCCTCGTGCTCAGGGACGTCCAAGGCCTCGACTACGAACAAATCGCCGATGTGCTCGAGGTCGCCGTCGGCACGGTCAAGAGCCGCCTCTTCCGGGCCCGCGCCGCCATGCGAGAACTGATCGAAGCCTCCCAGGGAGATTGATCCGACTTTTTCTTGATGCCCCGATGCCCCGTATCCGAAGTGCGTCCCATGAACCTCCCCCGCGACATCACCGAAGCCGAACTGCTCGCCTTGGTCGAGGGTGATGCATCCTCGCTCGGCGCTCGCGAGGCCGAGGTCCGCATGACCGTCGCGGCGGATCCCGCGCTGATGCGCCTGGTCGCGGGGATGAAGGCCGACCGGACCGCGCTCGCCTCGCTGCCGCGGGTGAGCGCCCCCGCCGCATTGCTGAATGACGTCGAGGCGGTGCTGGAGCGCGAGGCCCTGGCGGGGCTGGTCGCCGGCGAGCCTGCGTATTCGCCGCTCCCCATCTCCTCGGTCGTGGTCTCGCACCGGGGCGCGCTGGACAGGCTTTGGCAGAACAGCGGATCGCGCCGGCTCGCCCTCGCCGCGATGCTGCTGCTGGCTGTCGGCGCTGGCGTCTGGATGACCATCGCCGTGCTGGACATCGAGCGCCTCCATCAGCCGCGGGCGCTGGCGCGGAACGCCGCGCGGGGCACGGAGCGTGCGCCCTCTCCTGAGGTGAACGCCCCGGACGGGGTCGTGCCCGGCCCCATCGTCGCCGTCGCGCCCGAAAGGCCGACCACCCCCGATACCGACTCGCCGCTCGGCCCCGCCAAGCCCGTGGCCGCGCTGGCGACGACCAACCCCGGCACGACCGAGACCGCGCCGCCGGCCGTCATCGAGTCTCGCAAGCTCACCTCCACCGAGGCGCTGGAGCTCGCCCGGGCCGGACGGCTCATCATCCGGATCCGCGCCACCGACGTCGACGTGACGGCCCGCAAGGTGCACGAGCTGGCCCAGCACACCGGCAAGGAAACCCGGTGGCGCCCCGCCGATACGGCGCAGGCGCCCCTGATCGCCCATGCGCTCGCCGCAGCGGAAGCGCCGCGCCCAGCGCCGGCGCGCACACCCGACAGCACGCCGCCCGGCACCGCCGCCGATCAATCCGCCAATCCGGCCGCCCCCCCGGCCTCACCCTCTCGACCGCTCCTGTCGCAGCCGGCGAACACGACCGAGCTCATGCACCGCTACCCCGATCTGCGCGTGCTCTACACGGTGGAGCTGGGCCAGAGCGATCGAGACTTGGCGTCGCTGGCGGGCCTCCTGACCACCGGCAAGGACCAGGTCGCCGAGTTCGTCGCCCTCGATGCGCCGCTCCCCTTGCCGCCGAGCCTCGACCCCGGCGCGATCCTCTGGTGGGGGCGCGGGCCCGCGAACTGGGTCAAGCGCACGAGCGTGCCCGTCGTCGTCGAATCGCAGCGCTGAGCGCGCGTTACGACACGACGATGTTCACCAGCCGCCCCGGCACCACGATCACCTTCCGCACCGTCTTCCCCTTGATCGCGGCCTTCACGCGCTCGTCCGCCATCGCCGCGCCCTCCATCAGCCTGGCGTCCGCACCCGCCGGCACCGTGATCTTGTGGCGCAGCTTGCCGTTCACCTGCACGGGGATCTCCACCGTGTCGTCCTTCGCCAGCGCGGCATCCACGACCGGCCAGGCGTGATAGGCGAGCGTCTGGTCGTGCCCCAGGCGCGACCACAGCTCCTCGGCCATATGCGGCGCAAAGGGCGCCAGCACCAGCGCCAGCCGCTCCAGCTGGTCCTTCGTCAGCACTCCGCCGCCGTGCGTCCCGCGCGCCTCGGCCTCCTTCGTCGCCGTGTTCACGAACTCGATCAGCGCGGCGATCGCCGTATTCAGCGCCAGCCGCTCGATATCGTGCTCCACCTTGGCGACCGTCTTGTGCAGTTGCCGCTCGACTGCCAGCGAAGGTTCGCGGGCCAGCCGCGGCTCGCCTGTCTGCTCGTCCACTGCCAGGCGCCAGGCCCGCTGCAGGAACCGGAACATCCCCACCATGTCGCGCGTGCTCCACGGCTTGGTGGCCTCCAGCGGCCCCATGTACATCTCGTACAGGCGGAATGTGTCGGCGCCGACGTCCCCGATCACGTCGTCGGGGTTGACGACGTTCTTCAGCGCTTTGCTCATCTTGGCCACCACCTGGGTGACGGCCGTCCTGGTGGCCTTCTCGCGGAAGACGCCCTCCTCGATCTCCTCGACCTGGTCGGTCGGCACCAGCGTCTTGTCGCCTCGCTGGTAGGCGTAGCTGGTGATCATCCCCTGGTGGAACAGCTTGCCGAACGGCTCGGGGGTCGAGACCTCCCCCAGGTCGAACAGGATCTTGTGCCAGAACCGCGCGTACAGCAGGTGCAGCACGGCGTGCTCGCTCCCGCCGATGTACAGGTCCACCCCGCCCAGATGGTGCACGCCGGGCACGAACTGCGCGTGCTGATCCGCATCCCTCCCCGCCGACCTCTTCCCCAGCATCCACGCCCGCTCCGCGTCTCGCGAGCAGAACCGCTCCGCGTTCTTCGGGTCGCAGTAGCGCAGGTAGTACCAGCACGAACCCGCCCACCCCGGCATCGTGTTGGTCTCACGCCGCACCGGCGTCTCGGGCGGCAACAGCTCCGGGCTCACCCCCGCCTCGCCCGCGGTTGTGTCAACCCACCCCGTCGCCTTCGACAGCAGCGGCACCGGGTCGTCGCTCTCCGGCGGCGTGTAATCCTCCAGCGCCGGCAGCGTCACCGGCAGGGCGCTCTCGGCAACCGGGTAGTGATTCCCATCGGCGTCGTACACGATCGGAAACGGCTCCCCCCAATACCGCTGGCGGCTGAAGAGCCAGTCGCGCAGCTTGTAGTTCACGCGCCGGCGTCCCAGCCCCTCCTTCTCCAGCCAGTCGACGATCTTCTTCTTGGCCTCCGCCACGTGCAGGCCGTCCAGGAACCCGCTGTTCATCGCGGGCCCATCGCCGGTGAAGGTCTCCCCCTCGAATCCTTCCGGCGGGCGCACCGTCCGGATGATCGGCAGCCCGAAGGCCTTCGCAAAGTCCCAGTCGCGCTGGTCCTGCCCCGGCACGGCCATGATCGCCCCCGTGCCGTACCCCGTCAGCACGTAGTCCGCCGTCCACACCGGGATCTTCGCCCTGGTCGCGGGGTTGGTCACGTAGACGCCCAGGAAGACGCCCGTCTTCTGCTTCGCCTCGGCCATCCGCTCCACGTCCGCCCTGTTCCTCGCCGCCTCGACATACCGGCGGATGCCCGCCACATCCGCCCCCCCCTCCGCCGGCGGCGGCACGGCCAGCACCTGCTCCACCAGCGGGTGCTCCGGCGCGACGACCATGTACGTCGCGCCGAACACCGTGTCGGGGCGCGTGGTGAACACCGTCAGCTCGTCGATCATGCCCGCGGCCTGCGCACCATCGATTACCAGCGGGAAGTCGATCTCCGCCCCCTCGCTCCGCCCGATCCAGTCCGTCTGCAGCTTTCGAGTGGACTCCGGCCAGTCCAGTGTCTCCAGGTCGGCCAGCAGCCGGTCGGCGTAGGCGGTGATCCGGAACATCCATTGCCGCAGCGGGCGCCGGTAGACCGGGAAGCCGCCGCGCTCCGACTTGCCGTCGATCACCTCCTCGTTGGCCAGCACCGTGCCCAGCTTCGGGCACCAGTTGACCGTCACCTCCGCCAGGTAGGCCAATCGCTGCTCGTCGATGAATCGCCTCTGGTCCTTCGCCGACAGCTCGTGCCAGCGCTGCGTCCCCACCGGCTCGAACGCCATCCCCCCTGCGCCGAGCAGGTTGGCCCGCTCGCCGATGTGCACGATCTCGCCGAACATGCTCACCCGCGCATCGCCCCCCTCCAGCTGCGCGATCAGGTCGCTGATGGGGCGGGCGCGCCGGCTCTCGGCGTCGTACCACGCGTTGTACGCGCGCAGCCAGATCCACTGCGTCCATTTGTAATAGTCCGGATCAATCGTCGCGATCTCGCGCGACCAGTCGTAGCTGAATCCGAACCGCTTGAGCTGCCGCCGGAACGTGTCGATCGCCCGGCGCGTCGTCAGCGCCGGGTGCACGCCGGTCTGGATCGCGTACTGCTCCGCCGGCAGGCCGAAGGCGTCCCACCCCATCGGGTGCAGCACGCGATAGCCCTTCATCCGCTTGTAGCGGCAGACGATGTCCGTCGCCGTGTACCCCTCCGGGTGCCCCACGTGCAAGCCGGCGCCCGACGGGTACGGGAACATGTCCATGCAGTAGAACTTGGGCTTGCTCCCGTCGAACCCCGGCTCGCCCGGGTTGGGCGTGATGAACGTGCCGCGCTCGTCCCAGTGCGCCTGCCAGCGCGTCTCGATCTGCCCCGCCAGCGCGCCGGTGTACCGGAACGGCGGCACATCCGAGGGAGGCGTGGCGCCCGTGGGCGACGATGCGGCGGTCGTGCTGCTCATGTTCGTTCTCGATGGGCGCGTGCCCGGCGGGCGGAAGGATCCAGATACTCATGGTCCAACGAAAAGGCCTCGCGCTACGCGAGGCCAGTTCGTCGTCATGCTCTCTCGGCCCGCGCGCGCTACATGTCTGGGGTTCCAAGCCCAAGGAGCGGCGAGCGGGATTCCTCGGTCAAGCGGACCATGTGGTGATCGATTATACCCCCATCACCCCCCTACCCCCCTACCCTTCGCCACACATGACCGAGCCCCGCCGACGACTCCCCACCGATACCGACGACGGCCTGCTCCTGGTGATCAGCGGTCCCTCGGGCGTCGGCAAGACTACCCTCACCCGCGCCGTCGAGCGCACCTTCCCCGGCTCGGTCTTCAGCGTCTCCGCCACCACCCGCGCCAAGACGGACGCCGACGTCGACGGCGTCGACTACAGCTTCGTCTCCGATACTGAGTTCGACCGCCTCGTCGCCCAGGACGCCTTCCTGGAATGGGCCAACGTCTTCGGCAAGCGGTACGGCACGCTCAAGGCGTGGGTGGACGAGCAGCTCGCCCGCGGCCGCCTGGTCATACTCGAGATCGACGTCCAGGGCGCCATCAACGTCAAGAAACGCATCCCCGGCGCCTTCGCCATCTTCATCCTGCCCCCCAACGAAGACGTCCTCCTTCAGCGTCTCCGCGCCCGCAAGCGCGAGAGCGAGGACAGCATCCAGAGACGCTTCGCCGAGGCCAAGCGAGAGATCGCGCAGGCCCGCTCCTGCGGCGTCTACGACGCGTTCATTGTCAACAACGACCTCAATCACGCGATCGCCGAGGCGGTGCAGGTCGTTCGGGCCGAGCTGGCTCGCCGCCGCCCGGCCTGACCCGATCGCCTACAAAAACCGAAAACGCCCCCGGAAGGGAGCGTTTTGGCTGGAGGAGATGAGAAAGGAGAAGGCGTCGTTGTGTGCGTCACCTATAGATACGCACATCCGCGGCGATCTGTTCTCCAACACGAGAATTCCGCGCCAGATTCGAATGTTTCCGGACCCGCGGCTGCCGCCGCGAGCTCAACCCTCCGCCAACCGTTGACCGTCAGAAGCCTCGACCCCGGCCGGCGTCTCGATCGGTGTTGAACGTCCATACATGAACTCTTCCCGAACAATCTTTCCGTCCTTGATCGAATAGACGCCTATCTCCTCCATGAGCGTCCGCTTCCCCGTTGCCTTCTCCCCCACTTCCATCGTGAACTTCACCGCGAACCCCGAGGAACCCAGGTACGGTCCCTCGGCCGAGCCCCCGTGCATCGTGTGCTGCTCGGTCCATCCTTTGTTCTTTGCCTCCACCGCCTTCCGCCCCGCCCAACCCAGGTTGACGCCCACGCCTTCCACCGAGGTGATCGAGGGCGCCCACCATTTGTCCTCGATCTCCCGCAGTTTCCCGGCATTGAACAGCGCCACGAGGTCGGCCCCGATCTGCGCGGCCGACGCCCCCTTCCCCGTCGCCACCGGGAACGGGTTCTTCTGAAACCCCGTCCCACCCCCCCCACTCCCGCCCGCGCCGCCGCCAACGGACTTCTTCGCCGGCTTCCTCATCCCGGCCGCGGCCTTCCGTGCGGGCTTGTTCTTCTTCGCGGCCTTCTTCGCTGGTTTCTTCGTCGCCATCCGGAGGCCTCCATTATTTTCCCGCCACCGCACTGTGCCGTCCTGCGAATATACGTACGTGCCGCGACGCCCGCCAGCCGCGGCCTTGGACGGCGTCCCCGCGCTTGCCGATCATCGGCCCGTACCATGCAGCGGAAGCCGCGCGACCGCTGCGGGTGAGGGGTGAGGGGGGTAAAGAGGGAAGTTCTTCATGGACCTTGCCCCTCGCCGCCCCCGTTCCGCCTGGCGCTGGTCCATCTGGTTCTCACGAACGCCCTTCGCGACGGTGTTCATCCTGCTGTTCCTTCGGCTCCTCACGGCCGGCGCCGGCCCGTTCACCTACCGCAGCTCACCCCCCGGCGGCCCGACCTTCGTCAGCGGCGCGCCCGATGAGGGGGCCGTCACGGTTCTGCGCCGGCGCGGACAGCTCGCCGTCGTAAGCCCCGGCACGGAAGTCACCTCCGACACGGTCCTCGGCGCGGCTTGGTACTCGTACCGCTCGCGCTCGGCCGTCAGCCATCCGCTGGCCTCGCGCACCGTCCAGGGCATCACCGTCAGCGGCACCGGCATCGCGCCCGCTGAGGTCCCACAGGTGCAGTCTCTCTACGTCCAGTTCGCCGCGGCACGACCCGAGCGATTCTGGCGGGAGACGGCCGGCACGCTCGCACCCGTGGCCTCCAACGGCGGCGTGGTGATCTCCGAGCTCCCCTTCGATATCCGCAAGGTCGTCCGCTCGATCCTGACGCTGTTCCTCGTTGGGTTGCTGGTTCATTCGCTGGCCTGGCTGATCGTCACGCTGAGGACGCTCGGTCGCATGCTCGAAGAGCGGCTCGCCTGGCTTGCGCTCACCCCCGCGCAGCGCGAGGCCCGCCGGCGCGCCCGCCTGCTCGGCTCCGGGCGCTGCCCCCGGTGCCGCTACAGCATCAACGGGCTCCGCGAGAACCGCTGCCCCGAGTGCGGCGAACGGTGGACCGCCGCCGAGTTCATCCCCCCGCGTTATGCCCCCCTCATCCGTTCGGGTCGCTGCCCTCGCTGCCGCCACGACATCACCGGCCTGCGCGACACCCGCTGCCCCCAGTGCGGCACGGCCTGGTGAGCCCACCCGTCCCGACCCCCTGCCACCGCCCCGTCGCTCGCCCGTACGACTCTCCGATGAACGCCGCCCCTCCCGATCCCGCCGCCGGTCCCCGGATCGACCTTCTCACCGCCTTTCTCGCCGGCGCCGACGCCCCGTGCCCATCCTGCGGCTACAACCTGCGCGGCGTCCGGATCTCGGCCTGCCCGGAATGCGGCCGCTCGCTCGCCCTGGCCCTCCAGGGCCAGGCCTCGTCGCCCCTCAGCGGCTTCCGTTTGTTCCTCCTGCTGGCCTTCGGCTGGCTTGCGCTGGCGGGCACGATGAACTCGGTGCGCTTCGCCCACCAGGCGTACGACCTCGCTTCACACACGCCGCTCCGCGTGACGATCAACAGCCTCACGATCAAGGGCGCCGCCGCCGGCAGCCCGGCGCCCGTCACCGGTCAGGTCTACACGCTCACCGCCCCCCCCACCGCGACGTTGAGCGCCCCCGCAATACAAGGCTGGATCGCTACCAACCGCACCGGATTCGCCGGCTCCACGAGTGGCCCACGGTCCCTCAACTGGGCCGCCGTCGGCTTCATGGCCTGGGCCCGCGTGGGATGGGCGATGACCCTCGCCATCGGCGGCGGGCTCGGCCTGCTCGCGCTCGCGATCTACCGGCGGCGCACCTGCTCCCTCCGTCGGCGCAAGCAGCTCGTCGCCGCGGCGACCTCGCTCTTCTCGCTCTACGCCGGCTGGCACATCTGGTGGTTCATCGTCGAACAGGCACGATACTGACCATCGCCTCCACCCTATCATGCGGCCTGTCCCTCCCGCACACCGGAGACCCATCGATGACCCGCCCGACCCGCCCCCTGTTCTGGCTCTCCCTCGCCGCCATCGCGATCGGCGCGGCCGGGGTCAGCGCCCGCGCCATCTCCAATGCCTTCAAGCCACCCGTCCCCCCCGTCATCGCGGTTGTCGACATCCAGGCCGTCGTCAACGGCCTGGACGAGCGTTCCGCAAGGGAGACGGATCTGGACAACAAGAAAACGGAGCTCCAGGGGAACGTCAACAAGCTCGTCGATCAACTCAAAGGGAAGCAGGCTGAGATCGACGCCATGGCCGCCGGGCCCGCCAGGGTCGCCGCCTTGCAGGAGCTGCGCAAGCTCGCCTTCCAGGCCGAGTTCGAGAGGCAGTACTCCGAGAAGTTCCTGACGGAGATGAAGACCGACATCCTCCAGGAGCTCTACGACAAGATCTCCGAGGCGTGCAAGCAGCTCGCCCTGAGGAACGCCTACACCATGGTCCTCGCCTCCGACCAGGGTATCAAGATCCCCGACGGCACCTACGCCGAGGTCTCCCGCGCCATCACGCTCAAGCGCATGCTCTACGTCGACCCGGCCCACGACGTCACGCAGGAGCTGATCACGATGATGAACAACGCCTACATCGCCGCCGGCGGCAAGCCCGCCCCGCCGCCGCAGCCCGCCCCGCCAGCCGCGACCAAGCCCGGCGCCCCCGCCCCAGCCCCCGCCGTCAAGAAGAACGACAAGTGAGCACGGTCCCCGCCCAACCTTCCCGAGCCGACCCCATGCCCAGCCCCGACAGCGGGTCGTCTTCCGCACCGTCCCGCCACACCACCGGCTCCATCGCCGCGACCCTGCGCGCCGAGCTCATCGGCCCCAGCCACCTCCCGATCTCCGGCCTGGCCGCCATCGACGGCGCCTCGCGCGGCGACCTCACGTTCATCCGCTCCAGCAAATTCGCCGCGCACTGGGCCCGCAGCGCCGCCTCCGGCGCGCTGGTCACCCGCGGCGTGGAGGTGCACGGGCACGATCCTTCCTCCCGCGCCCTCATCATCGTCGACAACGCCGACGTGGCGATGGTCACCGTCCTCCGCCTGTTCATGCCCCCCAAGAAGCTGTTCCAGCCCGGCATCCATCCCACCGCCATCGTCGACCCCTCCGCGACCATAGGCCACGGCGTGCACGTCGGCCCGCACTGCATCGTCGGCGCCGATTGCACCATCGGCGACGGCTCGGTGCTCGTCGCCCACGTCTTCCTCGGGGACGAGGTCTCCATCGGGTCGATCACCACCCTGCACCCGGGCGTGCGAGTCCTCGACCGCTGCACGATCGGCAACGCCTGCGAGCTGTGGCCGAACACGGTCATCGGGGCCGACGGCTTCGGCTACGTCCCCTCCCCCGACCGCCAGCGCCTCCTGAAGATCCCGCTCATCGGCACCGTCGAGATCGGCGACGCCGTCGAAATCGGCGCCTGCTCGGCCGTCGACCGCGGCAAGTTCGGCCCGACCATCGTCGGCGACGGCACCAAGATCGACAACCACTGCCAGATCGGGCACAACGTCACCCTCGGCCGGTGCGTCATCATCTGCGGCGTGACCGGCATCGGCGGCTCCACGACGGTCGGAGATGGCGTCGTCATCGCCGGCCACGTCGGGGTCGCCGACAACCTCACCGTCGGCGCCGGCGCCACCCTCCTCGCCAAGTCCGGCGTGTTCAGCCACGTCCCTCCCGGGGAAACCTGGTTCGGCTCGCCGGCCGGTCCCTACAAGGACCAGATGCGCAGCTACGCCGCCCTCCGCCGGCTCTCCGACCACCTGCGCCGCGTGAACCGCCTCGAGAAGGCCGCGGGTAGCAAGGGGACCGTCCCGTCCGAGCCGGACAATCCCGACGATGATTGAGCAGCTCCTCCACACCTGGCAGGACCCCCATTCGCGCCACGCGTTGCTCGTCCACTTCCCCGTTGCGCTGTGCGCCCTGGGCGTGCTCCCTCTCATCGCCTTGGCGATGACGGGCTTCAAGTCGTACAACCTCAAGATCGTCTGTCTCGCCTGGTTCGCCATCGCCTCCCTCGGCGCGTTCCTCGCCGGCCAGGCCGGCCAGGCCGCCCGGCCCGATGTCCAGGCCGCCACCCCGCCCCTCACCGCGGCCCAGGCCGATCTCCTCCACGACCATCAGGAGCTCGGGGAGAAGGGGTGGATGTGGCCCCTCATCCCCGGCGGGCTGGTCGCCATCACCTTCATCGACCGGCGAGGCACACGCAACGCCGCGGGGGCCCTGGCCATCATCGCCTCGATCGGCGTCGGCGGCGTCATCGGCTACACGGCCCATCTGGGCGGCCAGCTCGTCTACGTGCACGGCCTAGGTGTCCCCCAGCGCACGCCCGTTCCCTGACGCGACGTCTCTCCCGCCGAACTGGCCACCGGACTCCCGGCCGTGGCAAATCCACACGGACGGCTGCCGAGTTTGTCTTGCAACTCTCTCCGCTATGAGTTAGGCTTGCGATAGCTGCTCATCGCGGCCTCGTCGGGGCATCCCGTGTTCACGCCCGAGCCGGCGCCCACGCCGCGCCGGCCGTGGTTGTTGTTGCCGTCTTCCCGATTCGTCCAGATATCCCGAGGAGGTCTCACGATGCGCACCCGCTCACCGAGTGTCTCGTTCGCCGCAATCACGGTGCTCTTCGCCGGCGCGACCGGCGCCCTGGCCCAGTCCAACACCTGCTCTTCCGCCACGCTGATCGCCGTCCCGGGCAGCTACGCCGGCACCACCGTCGGCGCGACCAACGACGGGGCGCCCAGCTGCGGAGTCTCAACCACCACGCCCGACGTCTGGTACAAGGTCACGCCCGCGCTCACCCAGCAGCTCACCGTCACGACCTGCGGCGGCGCAAGCTACGACAGTGTCCTGTCGCTGCACTCGGCCTGCCCCGGGACGGCCGGCAATGAGCTGGCCTGCAACGACGACTCGTGCAGCAGCACGCAGTCCACGATCCAGGCGGTCGTGACCGCCGGCAACACGTACTACATCCGCGTGTCGGGGTGGAACGGCGCCACCGGCGCCTTCACGATCACGACCTCCTACCAGGACCCCCCGCCCCCGCCCGCCCCCGGCCCCGACGTCATCGTCGGCGACCTCAACAGCCTGATACGGTACACCCCGATCGGCAGCATCACCGCCTACGCGATCGGCGCAACGTCCTGCAACATCGGCACCCAGGATGCGCTCTGGATCTCCTCGACCAACCAGCACCCCGTCATCTACCAGGCCATGTACCGCCTCGAGAACGGCCGCTTCGAGCAGGTCGGCCAGTCCTTCGTCAAGCACGCCTTCGGCGCCGTCAACGACGGCATCTGCGGAACCTGCAACGGCCACCTCGGCCAGGTCCTGGGCGTCGGCTGCTCCGATCCCTACGGCGCCAGCACCAACGGCAACCAATCCATCCTCGGCCCCAGGTCGCAGGTCAACGCCACCACCGGCGCCTACCCCTACCCGTTCACCACCACCGCCGGCACCACCTCGATCGCCCGGCGCCTTCAGGTCGTAACCAGCGACATCGACCCCGCCATGCACTCCGGCGCCCGCTACTTCGGCGAGGTCCAGTACATCACCGCCGACGACGCCCTGGCCGGCAACGGCCTCAACAACGCCTCCTACCGCGAGATCGCCTTCGCCAGCGCCGCCGCGACGCCCAGCTTCGTCGCCGACGTCGCCCGCATGAGCCCTGCCATCCGGGCCTGGCAGGACATCGACCCCGCCGTCGCCGAAGTTAATGCCGACTACCAGGAGGGCACGCTCACCGCCCGCTTCATCGTCTCGGCCAAGGCCACCGACAACGGCAACGGCACGTGGAACTACGAGTACGCCGTCCACAATCTCAACTCGCACCGCTCCGGCCAGAGCTTCTCCCTCCCCATGCCCGCCGGCGTACTGGTCACCAGCACCGGCTTCCACGATACGTTCTATCACGACGGCGACGGCGTGAACAACATCACCTACAGCGGCACCGACTGGGGAATGAGCCAAAACTCGGCCAGCATCTCCTGGTCGACCGAGACCTTCGCCCAGAACCAGAACGCCAACGCCCTCCGCTGGGGGACCCTCTACAACTTCCGCTTCACCGCCAATGCCGCCCCCACCACGGGTAACGCCTCCATCGGCCTCTTCCGCCCCGGCGCCGCCGGCGAGCCCGCTTCCATCTCCGTCCCCGGCCTCCCCGTCCCCACCGGCGCCTGCCCCGCCGATTTCAACGGCAACGGCACCGTCAACTCCCAGGACTTCTTCGACTTCCTCGCCTCGTTCTTCGGCGGCTCCGCCGATTTCAACCACGACGGCGCCACCAACTCCCAGGACTTCTTCGATTATCTGACCGCCTTCTTCGCCGGATGCTGAAGCGTGTTCTCCTCCCTTGCTGTCAGGGGCCGCGGACAACTGTCCGCGGCCCTCTCCTTCCCGCTTTGACCTCGGCGCGCCATGCACGCCTTGCGTCCCCAGCCCGCGCTTGCACACTGTGAGTGTGTCCCACTCCGTAAGTTGACCCCTCGCCCCAAGGGAGCACCGCCATGCCCCGCCGCACCATCGCCGCCATCGCCGCCAACGCCTCCGGCTGCTTCCTCGCCGCGGTCGCGCTCGCCCAGTCTCCCCGGCCCGCCGCCCCCTCCACCTCTCCCGCCGATCCACCTCCTCCCGAGCGCTACGACCAGCCCCCGGCGCCCCCGGCGCCCCGGCGCATAGCCGTCCCGGTTGTCAACACCCCGGCCTGGCCCCGCGGCTTCCCCCTCAGCCGCCAGGTGAACGTCGACGCGGGCGGCATGAACATCGTTGGCGACGCCGCTAACGAGCCCTCCCTCGCCGTCGACCCCACCGCCCCCAACCGCATCGCCATCGGCTGGCGCCAGTTCGACAGCGTCGCCTCCAACTTCCGCCAGGCCGGCTACGCCTACTCGCGCGACGGCGGGCGCACCTGGACCTTCCCCGGCGTCCTTACCCCAGGCAACTTCCGCTCCGACCCCGTCCTCGAATCCAACCGCCAGGGCACGTTCTTCTACGACACGATCCCCGACACCACGACCAGCTGGCGCTGCGAGGTGTTCGCCTCCTTCGACCACGGCGCCACTTGGGGTCCGCCCGTGCTCGCCAACGGCGGCGACCGCGAGTGGATGGTCATCGACAAGACCGGCGGCATCGGCGACGGCAACATCTACGAGAAATGGAACAACAGCTTCAGCTGCTGCGGCACAAACAGTTTCGGGCGCGACACCACCGGCAACGAGTTCCCCTGGCCGCCGCCCGTCATGCCCCCCATCAACGTCGGCGGCGGCGCCATCGCCGTCGGGCCCGATGGCGAGGTCTACACCGCCGGCGCCTTCACCGGCGGCCTCGGCCTCTACCGCTCCGACAACGCCCGCGACCCCGCCGCGACCCCCACCTTCCCGCTCACCCGCACCGTCAACCTCGGCGGCCCCGTCTCGCCCGGCTTCCCCGGCAACCCCGGCGGCGCTTCGGGCCAGGCCTGGGTCGACGTCATGCGCACCGCCGGGGGGCGCCGCGGGCACGTCTACGTCTGCGCCCTCGTCAACCCCTCCGGCACGGACCCCGGCGACATCATGTTCGCCCGCAGCACCGACCAGGGCGCCAGCTGGTCCGCCCCCGTCCGCGTCAACGACGACGCCCAGAGCCCCACCCACTGGCAGTGGTTCCCCTCGATGTCCGTCGCCCTGAGTGGCCGCATCGACGTGACCTTCAACGACACCCGCAACACCAACTCCTCCAGCCTGTCGCAGCTCTTCTACACCTTCTCGTTCGACGAGGGCGTCACCTGGGCGCCCAACGTTCCCCTGGGCCCCGTCTGGAACAGCACCATCGGCTGGCCGCAGCAGAACAAGATCGGCGACTACTACGACCAGGAGTCCGACGACCTCGGCGTCGACCTCGCCTACGCCACCACCTACAACGGCGAGCAGGACGTCTACTTCCTCCGCATCGGCGACTACGACTGCAACGGCAACGGCATCGGCGACGCCCAGGACATCGCCGCCAACCCCGCCATGGACTGCAACGGCAACGGCATCCCCGACTCCTGCGAGATCGCCGCCGGCACCCTCGCCGACACCAACCACAACGGCATTCCCGACATCTGCGAATGCCCCGCCGACTGGAACCGCAGCGGCACGCTCAACTCGCAGGACTTCTTCGACTTCCTCACCGACTTCTTCGCCGGCAACGCCGACTTCAACCACAACGGCGTCACCAACTCCCAGGACTTCTTCGACTTCCTCACCGCCTTCTTCGCCGGTTGCCCCTGACCGCTCCTCGCCGGGGCGCACCATCGCCCCGGTCGGCCCGACGTCGACGTCCTTTGGTCCAACTCGCGGCTTGGGCTACACTGGGCCCACAGCGCTCGACAGTGTGAGCCATCCCGGAGGGGAATCTCGGAGGGGGGCCCCGCGCGGAGAGCTTCACCATGCTTAAGTACCTCGCGATCCTCGTGTGCCTGGCCGGCCCGGCCCAGCGGCTCTCCTTCGCCTCCGCCCGGATGGTGAACCATCCGCCCAACACCCCCACGGTCACCGAGCCCGCCCTCGACAACCAGATCGTCAGCCCCGGCGACGTCCACATGGAATCGTCGGCCTTCTCCGACCCGGATCCCGGCGACACGCACGTCTGCTCCGACTGGGAGATCTGGACCATCACGCCCTCGCAGCGCGTCTGGGTCACCTCCTGCATCGGCGGCGTCGAGCGCCTGCACACCCACCTGGGCGACGGCACCTTCGAGAACTCGCACGCCGGGCGAACCTCCCTCTTCCCCGACACCCAGTACCGCCTCCGCGTCCGCCACCGCGACAGCAGCGGCGACGCCGCCACCGAGTGGAGCCAGTGGGGAGAGCGCCTCTTCCACACCGCCGCCCTCACCGTCGTCCTCCCGCTGTTGGGCGACGACGCCGCCGACGTCCCGCCTGCCGCCTGGACGCAGACGGTCGGCGGCCAGCCGGCCATCCTCCCCCCCGCCTCGCCCCCCCCGTTCATCCGGCTGGAATCTCCCCAAGGCGAGACGATCCTCGAGTTCCACGCCCTCAATGGCGTCTCGAACCAGCTCGTGAACCCGGCCCCCCTGTCTCAGCACGTGCCCATTCGGCTGCACGTCTCCGCCGGCGGGCTCGCCGGGAACGTCCTGCTCCCGCAGACCGACCTCTCGTTCACCGCCGATGAAGGCCAGGCGGTCGTCGTCTACGTCCCCGCGCTGAGCGCCGCGCCGGGCACCGATCAGTACTTCTGGATCAGCGCCCCCGGCGCGACCTACCTCGGCGCGCCCGGCCAGACCACGCCCGATTTCTCCCAGCTCGCCCGCGGTGGGCCCGTCCCCTGGACCGTGCTCCAGCCCGGGTTCCGCGTCGAGGTCGTCGCCACCGGTTTCCAGCTCCCCGTCAACATCGCCTTCGTCCCCGCCCCCCTCCCCGGCCCGGACGCCCCCATCTTCTACGTCACCGAGCTCTACGGGGCCATCAAGGTCGTCTACCGCGACGGCACCGTCCACGACTACGCCACCGGCCTGCTCAACTACAACCCCTCCGGCATCTTCCCCGGCTCCGGCGAGCAAGGTTGCACCGGCGTCGCCGTCAACCCCGCCAATGGCGACGTCTACGCCGGCATGCTCTACGACTCCGCGCCCCCGAGCGGCAACCACTACCCCAAGGTCGTCCGCTTCACCAGCACCAACGGCGGCCGCACCGCCACCACCCAGACCACCATCCTCAACATGACCGGCGAGACCCAGGGCCAGTCCCACCAGATCTCCAACTTCTCCTTCGGCCCCGACGGCAAGCTCTACGTCCACATGGGCGACGGATTCATCACCGCCACCGCCCAGGACCTCGCCTTCTTCCGCGGCAAGATCCTCCGCATCAACCCCGACGGCACCGCGCCCCCCGACAACTCCTTCTACAACGCCTCCGACGGCATCACCGCCCGCGACTACGTCTACGCCTACGGTTTCCGCAACCCCTTCGGCGGCGCCTGGCGCGCGGCCGACGGCTTCCATTACGACCTCGAGAACGGGCCCAGCAACGACCGCCTCGCCCGCGTAGTCCGCGCCCGCAACTACCTCTGGGACGGCTCCGACGCCAGCATGAACAACTACGCCATCTACAACTGGAACCCCGCCCACGGGCCCGTGAACATGGTCTTCATCCAGCCCGGCACCTTCAGCGGCAGCGGCTTCCCCTCCGACCGCATGGACCACCTCTTCCTCTCCGAGTCCGGCCCCACCTGGGAGACCGGCCCCCAGGCCCTCGGCAAGCGCATCAGCGAACTCGTCCTCGACGCCGCGGGTAACCGCATCAGCGGGCCCACGACGCTCATCGAGTACAACGGCCCCGGCAAGGCCTCCGTCGTCGGCCTCGCCGCCGGGCCCGACGGCCTCTACTTCACCGACCTCTACAAAGACCTCGACTACACCTCGCCCATCGACCGCGGTGCCAGCGTCCTCCGCGTGAAGTACGTCGGCGCGGCCGACTTCACCGCCAACGTCACCGCCGGCCAGGCGCCCCTGGCCGTCACCTTCACCGACGCCTCGACCGTCCCCTCCCCCGCCTCCTGGTCATGGGACTTCGGCGACGGAACGAGCAGCACCCTCCAGAACCCGTCGCACACCTACGCCGACGACGGCGTCTACACCGTGCGCCTCAGCGTCGCCGGCCCCGCCGGCATCGCCGTCGTCCAGAAGACCGGCTTCATCCACGTCGGCTCCATCCCGTCGATCGCGCTCATCGGCGCCTCCATGCCGCCCGTCGCCGCCGACGCGGCCGCCACCGACCTCCTCCGCTCGCTCGGCTACACGGTCGATCCGTACGACGATGAGCCGGCCAACCGGCCCACCGCCGCCGCGCTGGGCGCCCAGTACGACCTGGTCATCGTCTCCTCGACCATCTCCTCGGCCAACATCGCCGGCGAGTTCCGGACGGTGAACGTGCCGCTGCTGTTCTGGGAGAACGCGCTGCTGCGCCTCGGACGCGAGGCCCTCTCCGACGACGGCATCGTCGTCGCCGGCGCCGCCGCGATCAACATCACCGACACCTCCCACCCCATCACCCAGGGCCTCCCCGCCGGCGCAATGACCGTCTTCCAGACCGGCGCCAACATGAGCACCGGGCGCGGCAACTTCGGCCCCGGCGCACGCATCCTGGCCACGCGCAGCGGCGACCCGACGCAGGCGACCATCCTCGTCGCCGACGCCGGCGCACAGCTCCTGGGCGGGTACGTCGCCCCCGCCAGGCGCGCCTTCCTGTTCTTCGAGGACGGCAGCTTCCTCACCGCCACCGCAGCCGCCCGCGACATCCTCCAACGCACCGTCTGCTGGTCCCTCAACGCCGCCCGGCCCGCTGTCCTCACCGGCCCCTCTGACACCTCCGTCGCCGAAGGCCAGCCTGCCACGTTCTCCATCACCGTCCAGGGTTCCTCGCCCCTCTCGCTCCAGTGGCGCCACAACGGTGCCGCGATCCCCGGCGCAGTCGGACGCTCGTTCACCATCCCCGCCGCGGCCCCCGCCGATTCCGGAACCTACGACGTCTCCGTCGTCAACCCCTGCGGCGCCGTCGTCAGCCCCGCGGCCACCCTCACGGTCCTCCCGCCGCCGCCGCCGTGCCCCGCCGATTGGAACCACAACGGCACGCTCAACTCCCAGGACTTCTTCGACTTCCTCGCGTCCTTCTTCGCCGGCAACGCCGATTTCAACACCAACGGCATCACCAACTCCCAGGACTTCTTCGACTTCCTGACCGCCTTCTTCGTCGGCTGCTGAACCAAAGACCGCCCCCTTCTCCGACCAGGACCCCGGCGACACGCACGCCGGCCGCAACTCCCTCTTCCCCGACGCCAACTATCTCCTCCGCGCCCGCCACAAGGACTCCAGCGGCGTCGAGCGCGGCGCCGCCGGGTGGGACGACGACCGGGGGGAGGTAGATGACGTGCGGATGGTTGTCGTGGTCGGAGAAGGTGAGCGTGCTCTCGACATCCCCTCACCCCACCGCCGCCGTCGACGCCCCCAGCCGCGTCACGCACTCCACCACGATCCCCGCCGCCTCCTCGATCTCCGCCTCGGTCGTCTCGCGCGACAGGCTGAACCGCAGCGAGCCGTGCGCGACCTCCGGCGGCACGCCCATGGCCAGCAGCACCGGCGACGGATCCAGCGAACCCGAGCTGCACGCCGCGCCCGCCGAGGCGCACACGCCGCGCTCGCTTAGCATCAGGAGCAGCGCCTCGGCCTCCAGGCGCGGGAAGCCGATATTCGTCGTGTTCCACAGCCGCTCCCCACCCACGCTGTTCACCCGGGCATCCGGCGCGCCGCGCACCACCAGCTCCTCCAGCCGGTCGCGCAGCCGCGCCAGCCGGTCCCGCTCACCCGGATCCCTCAGCCACGCCGCGGCCAACCTCGCCGCCACGCCCGCGCCCACGATCCCCGGCACGTTCTCCGTCCCGCCGCGCCGCCCCTTCTCCTGCACGCCGCTGAGGCGGGGCACCAGCCGCACCCCCTGCCGCGCCCACAGCACGCCTACACCCTTGGGCCCATGGAACTTGTGCGCCGAAAACGTCAGCAAATCGCACCACGCTGAGAGTGTTCCCCTCTCCGCGTCGCCGCGTCCCCGTGTCCCCGCGTCCCCCGTCCCCGCCTCCATCTTCCCCACCCACTGCGTCCCGTCGCAGTGGAACACCACGCCCCTCTCGCGGCACAGTTTCCCGATCTCCTCCACCGGCTGCACCACCCCCGTCTCGTTGTTGGCCCACTGGATCGACACGACTCCAACACTCGCATCGACCACCTTCCGCAGCGAGTCGAGGCTGACGACGCCCCGCCCATCCACCGCGGCCCACCGGACCTCGACGCCCTCCCGCTCCTTCAGCGACTCGGCCAGGTCGCGGATCGCGGCGTGCTCCACCGGCGAGGTCACCAGCACGCGCCTGCCCGTCGCCAGGATCGAGCCGCGTACGGCCAGGTCGATCGCCTCGGTGCCGCCGGAGGTGAAGGTGATCTCCTTGGGCTTGGCCCCGATCAGCGCCGCCACCGCCTGTCGCGCCAGCTCCACGCGCGCCCGCGCCTCCTGACCGGCCCGGTGGACGCTCGAGGGGTTGTGCCACGCCGCCGTGAGCGCCGAGACCATCGCCTCGACGACCTCCGGCGCGGGGCGCGTCGTAGCGTTGTTGTCCAGGTAGACCACGGCAGAGTTTACGTGCCGGCACATGCCATCAGCCTCCCGCCCGAGCTCCCCCTGTCCCATTCCCCGTCTCCGCGTCCTGAGTCTCCAGAGTCCGTCCCGGTTCCGCCGCGTTCGCCCGACTTCCGACCGGGTTGCGTTGACTTCGGTATGACTTTCTTCGACTTCGGTTGACTTTCGTTGATTTTTTGCGACTTTTTGCGACTTTTTTCGGCGGGGTTTTTTGCTGTAAGTGCTTGTGGTGTATGGACTTGATATCTGTTTGCGGCCGCCAACATGCGCCCGGCCTCGAAACGGCCTGATCCCAGAATCAGACGTCGAGAGATTTCGAGAGTTTTGGAGAGTTTTGGAGAAAACTGCGAGAGTTTTGGAGAGTTTTTGAGTGTTTTGGAGAGTTTTGGACTTCCTCCGGCGGGCCGGACGCGTGTAAGTCGTTGCTTTGCAATGGGTTGCGCGCGATCGGTCGCGTTTGTGCGCGCCGGAACCCTGAAACGCCCACCGATGTGGGATGTCGGATCGGGGATGTGGGATGCGACGAGCATGTGGGATATGTGGGATGTCGGATATGTCGGATTGGAGATATTGGAGATGTGGGATGGGAAGGCGGGGAAGCTCTCGCAGGATCGCAGCGGGCGCAGAGCAAAGCCGGCGAGCGCCGCGCTCTCCACATCGCCCGGTTTCCGTGTCCCATTTCCCCATCCCACGTTCCCCCATCCCAGATCCGACATATCCGACATCCCAGATCACTGTACGGAGCCGCGGTTGGGACGCAAGAGAATCTGCACCTATTACCCCGATTTGGCGCGCAAACAGGACATACCCCGTCTCGGGTGCCTCCCTGCCGCGGCCGCCGCGGGTGCCCATCCCGCCGCCCGTCGTCCTTCCGCGCTCCGGCGCCCGCTGGTACAGTTGGTCGCGCCGGGGGGGCAGGATGCGAGGAAGGCACGCGATGTCGTGGGCGATCAGCGAAGAGGCGATCAACGCTTACAAACGAGCCAGCGGTGCGGATGCGCCGGTCAGGGCAGCCTACGACCGCCTGTGGGCGCGGCTCGACCTTGACCCGTATCAGGGCACGCCGCTCGGCGGGGCGCAGCAGGCGCCGGATCCGCACATGGCGCGGGTGCTCAAGGCCATCGGCAAGCTCCGGGCAGGGATGGAGCGCGGCAGCGATCCGCCGAGGTGCGCATCAACCACGAGATTGTCGAAGGTCCCGCGATGCCCCCGCCGTGGCTCGCGTTCTCGGTTCACGTCCCCCACTGGGCGTCGAGGGGTAGGACCGAAGATCACACGCTCATTGCGCTGGGCAAGGTGGATAGGCAGGGCAGGGCCGGCTCATAACAGGTCGGCCGGCGACTGGCCGTCTTTAAGCGTGCGCACGCGTCCGGCAAGGGCGTCGTCCACTCCCCGCTCCACCGCCGAGGCCATTGAGGCATCGCAGGGGAGCGAGCCCTCGGCAAGATCCTGCAGCGTGCGGCCGGATTGGAGGGTCCGGACGCGCCCTCGCACCGCGTCGGAAACGCCCCGCTCCAGCGCGCCGAGGAACTCAGGGTCGGACAGGATGCTCTCGAGCTGGTACAGCCGGTCGGCCTCCATGACGACGTACTCGGTGCCATCGGCGGTACGAACGATGCCGTACCCGGCTTGCTTGAGCTGCTTGCCGAACGCGGCGAAGGGCGGGGTGTCCGGAAGCGTAAGGGTGGCAGACATGGGCATCTCCTGGATCGAATGGTCCGATAGAGTGCGGTGTGGGTCGGTGTGCGCTCTTCGTCCCGGAGACATTCCACTGCCCCGGAAAATGTGACGGTGGCGCGGAGATCGTCCCGACGAGCCGCCTCGCGCAGCGGGCGGGGGGAGCGTTCGTCGCATCAGTACCGTCGCACCGCCCGCGGCCTCCGCACGAAAGGCTCGCCGTGCTTGCGC
>JBGPJM010000025.1:0-37290 GCA_041485385.1 Phycisphaerae bacterium
ATCGAGGAGATCCGCGACATCATCGAGAACGTCAAGTTCACTCCCTCCCGCTCCCGCTACAAGATCTTCATCATCGACGAGGTCCACATGCTGACGCGGGAGGCCTTCAACGCCCTCCTGAAGACGCTGGAGGAGCCCCCGGGGCATGTGAAGTTCATCTTCGCCACCACCGAGCCCCACAAGGTCCTCGACACCGTCCTGTCGAGGTGCCAGCGCTTCGACTTCCGCAACATCTCGACCGCGAAGATCGGCGAGCACCTGGCCGGGGTCATCAAGGACGAGGGGGTTGCCGCGGAGCCCGAGCTGGTGCACATGGTCGCGCGGCTGGGGAACGGCTCGATGCGGGATGCGCTGTCGATCCTGGACCGGCTCATGGCCTCGGGCGAGAAGAAGCTCACCGCGGGGCTGCTGGAGCGGCTCCTGGGCCTCCCCGACCGCGAGCTCATCAACTCGCTCGTCGAGGCGCTGGGCGCCGGCGACGGCGCAACCGCCCTGAAGAAGGCCGACGAGCTGCTGGCCCGCGGCTCGGGCGAGCAGCTCCTCTCGGCCCTTGCCGAGCGATTCCGCGACCTGATGGTCATCGCCACCTGCGGGCCCGAGACCGATCTGGTGGAGATCACCGGCGAGCAGCGCCGCGAGAGCGTGCAGCAGGCCGCGAAGTTCGACGCGGCGGGCCTGGTGCACATGATCGCCCTGTGCGAGAGCGTGCAGCGCGGCATGCGGACCAGCTCGGCCCCGCGCGCGATGGTCGACGCGGCGATCGTCCGGCTGGCGATGACGGAGAGGTTCGCCGACGCGGCGGCACTGGTCACCGGGCGCGGCGAGGCCGCCGGTGCGGGGGGGAGGAACGGGAGCCAGCCGGTAAAAAAACGCTAGGGGCGGCCGGCAGCGCCCCCCCTTCCGGGGTCGCCGCGCCGCCCATTCGAACAGCGACGGCCGCCGTTGCGCCGGGGGCGCGGACGCCCGTGATGCCCGCAGCGCCCGTCATCCCGCCGCTGGCGCGGCCTGTGCAGCCGCCGCCCGCGCCTGCCGCCGATTCCGTCCCTGCGGCCGACCCCGCGACCGATTCCGCCGCCCCGTCCCCGGATGCCCGCGAGCATCCGCTCGTCAAGGCCGCGCAGGAACTCTTCAAGGCGAGGATCATCGATATCCGTCGCAAGCCGTGACCGCCCCGGCGCGGCGCACCGTCGCCGCGACAGAAGGAACGACCACGTGTTCGATCAGCTGAAGATGGCCGGGGCCCTCGCGGGCCTCATGAAGAACAAGGACGGGCTGAAGCAGGCCGGCGAGCGGATCAGGCTGCGCCTGGGCGAGATGCGGGCGGCGGGGAGCGCCGGCGGCGGGGCCGTGCAGGTGACCGTCAGCGGGCAGATGACGGTGATCGAGGTCCGCCTGAGCGCCGCGCTGGTCGCGGGGCTGGGCGACGATGGCAGCCGTGCCATGGCCGAATCCCTCATCGCCGAGGCGACCAACGACGCCATCAAGCAGGCGCGCACGATGGCGCAGCGCGAGATCGCCAAAGAGGCGGAGGCCCTTGGGCTGCCCAACATCCCGGGCCTGGACAACCTGCTGGGGGGATGAGCGATCAATCAACCATCCCCGGCGCCATGGTGATCCCGCTGGGCGCGGGGCCCGGCGAGCTGCGCGTCGAGATCCACGACGCCCCGGTCCGGCCGGCCGAGATCGACCGGGCCGTCGACGCGGCCTGGGCCCGGCTGCACGGGGCGAACCCGCGGTTTTTCGACGGGTGCATCCTGAGCGTGGAGCGCGTTACCGCGTGTGCGGCCGGCGGCGACACGATCGTGTGCGTGCGGGACCGGTTCCGCTACCTGGCCGCGCAGCCCGAGGTCGCCACGGGCGTGCAGCTGCTGGGGGTCAACGGCGTCATCCTCGGGCGCGACCGGCGCGGGGGCGAGCACGTGCTGCTGGGGCGTCGCGGCTACGAGACGCGCGTCTACGACGGCATGTGGGAGCTGGCGCCCGGCGGCGGCGTGGACGCCCCGCCGGAGGGCGTCACGCACCTTGCGCTCGCCGACATCCGGCGCGCGATGATGAAGGAGGTGCGCGAGGAGCTGGGGCTGGAGGTGGACGCCTCGGGGGCCGTGCCCGTGGCGGTCACGCGGGACACTCTGGGGGCCAGCGACATCGTCTCGCTCAGGGTGGAGCTGCCGCGGGAGATCGACCCGCGCTGGACGCTGTGCCAATCATCGGGCGCGTGCGACTGGGAGTACATCGACGCGGCGTGGCTCTCGCGCGCCGACGCCGCGCAGTTCGACCGCACACACGCCCACGCGATCATCCCCCCGACGCGCGCGATGCTGAAGTGGCTGGGCTGGACGTGAGACGGGGTGGGAGTGGGGGGCTCACGAGCGCTCGGGCCGCTTCCAGGCGTAGTCCTTGTCCTTGGAGAGCGTCCCGGCGGCGAGGTTGATGCACCGCTTGCAGATCACCGCCTCCGGCTGCATGGGGCTCCGCCAGGCCGGGTCGGGGCGGTTCTCGAGGCACATCACGCACTGGTAGCCGGCGGGGCCGGTGTTGTTGCCCAGGAGCACGACATCGGTGTACGCGACGGTGAGGCAGTTGCCGCAGACGATGCTCCCCTGGTGCCCCTCGATGAACGGCGACTGCTCGGTCCACTCGGCGTGGCAGAAGTCGCAGATGACGTCGGACATCTGGACGTTCTCAGGATCGGTGCCGGGCTTGCGCATGGGGGGAGCGTAGGACGGAGCGCCGGGGACTGACCCTTTGGCTGATCGCGAGCCCGGCACTGCCGCTAGGCTCCGCGCGGCCCGCACCTACGATCGCTCGCGCTACGCGTCGCAAGGAGCCCGCCGTGCCTAAGACTCTCGCCTACGCCGCCCAGTCCGCGACGACCCCGCTCGCCCCGTTCACCATCACCCGGCGCGACCCGGGGCCGCGGGATGTGCAGATGGATATTCTTTTCTGCGGCGTCTGCCACTCTGACCTTCATTTCGCGCGCAACGAGTGGAAGATGACCACGTATCCCTGCGTCCCGGGGCACGAGATCATCGGGCGGGTGACGCGCGTGGGATCGCAGGTCAAGAACCTCAAGCCCGGCGCTCTGGCCGGCGTCGGCTGCCTGGTCGATTCCTGCCGCGTCTGCCCCGGCTGCCGGGAGGGGCTGGAGAACTACTGCGAGGGCGAGGGGGGCATGACCCTCACCTACAACTCCGCGGACAAGCACGGCGCCGGGCCGCTCACCTACGGCGGCTACTCCACGGCGATCACGGTCGATGAGCACTTTGTCCTCCGCATCTCCGACAAGCTCGACCCCGCGGCGGCCGCGCCGCTCCTGTGCGCCGGCATCACGACCTACTCCCCGTTGCGCCAGTGGAGCGTCGGCAAGGGCCACAGGGTCGGGATCGTCGGCCTGGGCGGACTGGGCCACATGGGCGTCAAGTTCGCCCGCGCCATGGGCGCGCAGGTCGTGCTCTTCACGACCTCGCCTGGGAAGGCCGAGGATGCCCGGCGCCTGGGGGCGCAGGAGGTCGTCCTCTCCCGCAACGCCGACGAGATGAGCAAGCGGGCCAACTCGCTGGATTTCATCCTCAACACGGTGGCCGTGGCTCACGACCTCAACGCATTCCTGAACCTGCTTCGGCGCGACGGCACCATGTGCCTGGTCGGCGCGCCGGACCGCCCCCACCCGGCGCTGGAGGTCATGAGCATGATCTTCAAACGCCGGCGGCTGGCCGGCTCGCTCATCGGCGGCCTGCGCGAGACGCAGGAGATGCTCGACTTCTGCGCTCAGCACGGCATCGTGTCGGACATCGAGCTGATCCCGATGCAGAGGATCAACGAGGCGTACGAGCGGATGCTCCGCAGCGACGTGCGGTACCGCTTCGTGATCGACCTGGGCTCGCTCCGCGGCTGAGCAGGCCCGACGCCGGGGCCGCGGCCCCGCCTCCCCCCTTTCGCCGGTCTGCCGCCCCATCCCGGGCATTCAGGATCCCCGGTCGAACAACTGGTTCCGGGCGATCTGCCGGTAGACCTCGCAGCGGGCCAGCAGCTCCTCGTGGGTCCCTTGGTCGGCGATGCGGCCGGCGTCCATGACGACGATGCGATCGGCGTTCCGGACCGTGCTCAGACGGTGGGCGACGATGAGGCACGTCCGGCCGCCGTGGCTCTTGCCGACGAACTCGGCGATCGCCTCGGCGATCTTCTCCTCGCTGCCCGAGTCGATCATGCTGGTCGCCTCGTCGAGGATGAGGATCCGCGGGTCGCGAAGGATCGCGCGGGCGATCGCGATCCGCTGGCGCTGGCCGCCCGAGAGCCCCGCACCGTCCTCGCCCACCGGCTCGTCGTAGCCGAGGGGCTTCTGCAGGATGAACTCCTCGGCCCGGGCCCGCCTGGCGGCGCAGCGGATCTGCTCGTCGGTCACCACCGAGCTCTCGGTGCCGTAGGCGATGTTGGCCTTGATCGTGCCGGCGAAGAGCACCGTCTCCTGCGTCACGACGGCGATCTGGCGGCGCACGGAGCGCACGGAATAGTTGCGGATGTTGTTGCCGTCGATCAGCACCCTGCCGCTCCCCGCGCCGTCTGCTCCGTTGTCCGGGTCGAAGAGGCGAGGGATCAGGGAGAGGAGGGTGGTCTTCCCGGACCCGTTGGGCCCGACGAACGCGACGGTCTGCCCGAAGGGGATCCGCAGCGTCACGTCGCTGAGGGCCGGCGCCCCCGCCCCAGGGTAGGTAAGCGTCACGCGTTCGAACTCGATTGATTCGGAGTGTTCCGGGATGGCCGCGAGCTTGTGCCCGTGCCCCGGCTCGGTGTCGAGCGCCAGCAGCTCGGCCAGGCGGTCGGCCGCGCCGGCCGACTGCTGGATGTCGTTCATGATGTTGGTGAGCGGCTTGAGCGAGGCCCCGGCGACGCCCAGCGCCCCCAGCACGAAGAGAACATCCCTTGCGTCCAGCAGGCCGCGATCGATCCGCTTGACCGCGAACAGCACGAGTGCCCCCAGGATGAAGAGCGTGATGGTCTCCACAAGCGGGCTCGCCAGCGCGCGGGCCGTCCGCACACGGAACTCCTGGGCCACCACTGCCTTGTTGGTGCGGTGGAATCGGCCGGCCTCGGCCCGCTCGGTCGTGTACACCTTCACGACCCGCAGGCCCCCGAGCGCCTCGCTGGCGATCTGGTAGAGCCCCGCCTGCCCCTCCAGCGCGGTGCGAGACGCCCGGCGGATGCGCTTCCCCAGCTTCCGGATGATCGTCGCCACAATCGGGGCCACCAGCAGCGCCACCACCGTCAGCCACACGTTGACGTATAGCGCCACGAGCAGGGCCGCGGCCCCCTTGGTCACCTGCGCCACGGCGCGGCTGAGCAGCGCGTTGAACCCCGACCCGAGCGTCGCGGTGTCGTAGATGATGCGGCTGGTCAGGTTGCTGGTCCCCACCTTCAGCACGGTCTTGAGCGGGAGGTGCACGACCCGGCGGAAGACGTCGCGCCGGATATCGGCGATGGTGCGGCTGATGACGGTCAGGGAGAGGTAGGCGTGCAGGAAGTTGGCCGCGGCTCCCAGCACCGTCAGGACCCCCAGCACCGCCATGAGCCACACCACCGAGGTGAACCGGGTGTCCGGGAGCGCGTGGATCCATTCCGGGGGCAGGCGCAGGCCCGTCAGGTTGTGGAGGCGGTCGCTGAGGCCGGCGCCGAGCACCCGCAACGTCTGCAACGGCGGCGGGGCCTGGCCGGCGGCCTGCGCCTGCTCCGGGAAGAGCTGCTTCAGCACGGTCAGCATGCCCAGCAGGCCCGCCCCGAGCCCCCCCGCCGAAATCGCCGCCATGATCATGGCCGGGACGAGCAGGCGGCGGTGGCGGAGCATGCGGCGGGCGAATGTCCAGAATCCGTGCATGAGGTGGGGAAGTATCGCATGTTCCCCGGCGGGGTACAGGACCCACACGGGTGTGCGGCGACGGCGGCGGGGTCGGGCCGGCGCCCGTGCTATCCTCACCACGCCACGCCCGTCCCACGGCGTGTGAGACACTCGTGCGCGTTCACACGAACATGGGACTCTTCGCCGGTGCGTCGGGTTGAGCAGGGGGGGCGGGCGCGCCCGCGATGATCACCCACTTGGGGGCCCCGATGTCCGCGCCGAGAGTCACCGTCGTGATCCCTTGCTTCAACCACGGGCGCTTCGTGGCCGAGGCCGTGCGCTCCTGCCTGGCGCAGGCGGACGCGGAGGTGCGGGTGATCGTCGTTGACGACGGGTCCGACGACGGCTCGACCCCCGGGGAGTGCGACACCTGCGCCGGGGACGACGGCGGGCGCGTGCTCATCGTCCACCAGGAGAACGCGGGCCTGAGCGCGGCGAGGAACCGGGGGGCCCGCGAGGCCCGCGAGCGGGGCGGGGAGTGGGCTGGCGAGTACCTGACGTTCCTGGACGCCGACGACTGGATCGAACCCACATTCGTCGCGCGGCTGCACGCGGCGATCATCGAACAGGAGGGCGCGGCGGGGGGCGGCCCGATTCCGGACGACGCGCCCGTGGGCGCCGGGCTGGCCAGCGTCTCGCACGCCTATTGCCAGGAGCGGCTGGTCGGGCTGCACACGATGGTCTGGGCCGTCCCCGAATGGGATTCGCGGCTCATGATGGTCACGAACCTGCACCCGGTGACCACGCTCGTCCGGCGCGCGTGCTTCGAGGCCGTCGGGGGGTTCGACGAGACGATGAAGGAGGGGTACGAGGACTGGGACCTGTGGCTGAAGTTCGTGGAGCGGGGATGGCGCGGCGTGCGCGTCCGCGAGCCGCTGTTCATCTGGCGGCGGCACAGCCACAACACCATGATCGTCGAGGCCGGGCAACGGCACGAGCGGCTCTACCGCGCGCTCGTGGAGAACCACCGCGGGCTTTTCGTGCGGCACGCGCCGGAGCTCTTGGTCATCGCCAACGCCATGCTGCGCCGGTCGGACGCGAACTGGCTGGACGAGTCCCTCGAGGCCATCGTCGTGCGCGACCTGCGGCGCTGGGCCGGCGACCTGGTCCGGGAGCGCGACGGCGTGATCGCCGACCTGGCCCGCCAGCGTGAAGAGGGCGCCCGGCGCGAGCAGGAGCTGAGCACCAGGCTGTCCGACGAGCTGGCCAGGCACGAGCAGGAGTTCGCTGCGCTGCGGGCGCTGGCGGAGCAGGAGCGCCTGGAGCACGCGCACGAAAAGGCCGCCCTAGGCGCCCTGCTCGACAGCGAACAGGCCGGGCGCGCGGCCGAGCGGCTCGGCGCGGCCGGCCGGCTGGCCGAGGCGCAGGCCGAGGCGGCCGGCGCCCGGGCCGAGCTGGAGCGGGTGACGGTGGCGTACGAGGCCAAGCCGGCGGTGCGGCTCTCGCGCGCCGTGCACAGGATGATCGACGCCCTGCCGCGCCCGATCGGCGCGGTCATGAAGCTGCCGCTGCGCCTCGCCTCGCGGACCGTGCGCCGGGCCGACAACCGCGTGCGGGGATAAGCCGCTCTACAGCGCGTCGAGCCTGGTGATGGTCCCGAAGTTTGTCCCGTTGGTGGAGAAGCCGCCGGAGGCCTGCGCGCCGCCGAGGGTGAGGTCGTAGTGGAACATCTGGCCGACGATCGGCACGTTGGACGTCACGCGGATCGAGTAGAAGAACCGGCTGTGCATGGTCCCCTCGTCCAGGATCGCCTGCAGGGTGTGCAGGTCCAGGTCGAGGCGCTGCCCGCCGGCGATGTTGGCGGTGTGGTCGAACTGGAAACCGTCGGTGTAGAAGAACGAGATGGTGATGGCGGCGTTGGTGTTGGTCCCGGTGAAGAAGACCGAGTTGGGGTTGTAGAACGAGAGGGTCTCGAAGACATTGATCCCGGCGCGGGCCGGGTCCATGAACCCCTCGGCGAAGAGGATGCCGGTGGCGGCCTCGATCGCGAAGGGGTTGGAGACCGCGTCGGTCATCCCGTTGTGCGCCGCGTGGGCGTAGACGGCGGCGCCCTGCGGAGCCGTGCGGTAGCGGACGGAGAACCTCTCTCCGCTGTTGATCCGGGTGTTTCCCAGTGTTGTCAGGTCGACGCTCCTGCGACTCTGCGCTGGAATGACCAGAGTGGAGCGCCCTTGATCCTCGAAGAAGGGGCTTTGGTAGATGAGGTCAACCGACACTACCAAGGCAGTGAGGTTCGCGTTGAGAAACGTCAGAATCTGGTTGGTGCCGGCGCCGCCGGAACCCATCGGCACGATCCCGAACTCGGAGCCGTTGCCGGGGACGCCCAGCGCCGTCGAGCCCTGCTGGTCGCCGCGGTTGTCGAAGTGGCTGAGGGCGGCGACGATCGGCACGTCGGAGACGATCCGCGCGGAGAAGTTGGTGTGGTCGGGGATCTGCGTCACGTTCTGGAAGGCGAAGCCCCCGCGGCGCAACGCCGCGGTCGTGACGTTGAGCGTGACCGGCGCGGCGGTCTGGAAATAGAACGTGATCTGCAGGTTCGCCGGCGCGCTGCCGGCGTTCTGCCAGACCAGGAAGTCGAAGACGCTGCCGTTCTCCTTGCGGAGGTCGCCGAACCCCCACATGGTGGCCGGCCCGGAGTTCCCGACGAACGACTCGCCGGTGGAGGTCCCGAAGTCGTAGTGGCTGAGGTTCACCGCCAGCTGCCCGGTCGCCTGCACCTCGATGGCGTAGGGCACGCCCTGCGGGACCAGGTCGTTGGTCCCCGGCACGCCGCCCGGCCCGAACTGGGAGATGGTGATCCCGCCGCGGGTGTGCGGCGCGATAGTGCCGGTGGAGATCACCCGGTCGCGGTACCAGCCGGCCGTCGTGGTGATGTCGCCGTTGATGACCTCCGAGCGCACGATGACCTGGTAGAGCACGGCGGTGTCGCCGGCGTTGCCGATGGGGAGGAACTCGTTGATCGTGCTGCCGGCGAACCCCTCGGGGTAGTAGAAGTGCTGCGTGTAGAAGATCGTGGTGCCGGCGGCCTTGATGATCTCGGCATCGCGGATGGTGGCCAGGTCGGCCTCGGTGATGAGCTGGCCGTCCATGTAGCTGGCGTTGACCGGCAGCGTGGTGAAGCCACCGCCGCCGTTGATCGTCCGGAGGCCGGCCATGGTCGTGACGACGGCCCAGGACGCGTCGTTGATGACGCGGGCGAAGACCGTGAACCCGCCGTTCTGGTTGTCGAGGTTCGTCGAGTTGTCGGCCAGGTTGAAGAAGAACTGGCTGGTGGCGGAGTTGATGGTCTCGGGGGTCGGCGGCTGTCCCTGGGGTGGGCCGATCTTGGCCATCGCCAGTGTTCGGGCGACGTTCGATCGTTGAAACTCGTTCATGATCGTGGGGTCGGTCGGGATATTCCGCACGCCCCCCGTGTTCCCATCGAGGAACCTCGCCTGGCCCCCCTGGAGAATGAACCCCGAAACGAGCCGGTGGAAGAACGTGCCGTCGTAGTCGCCATCGCGGATGTAGTGGACGAAGTTGGTCACGGTGATGGGGGTCACCGTGTCCAGCAACTCGATGTCGATATCGCCGTAGTTGGTATTCAGACGGACGACCGTGTCGTTCTGGTTTTCGAGGTCGGTCAGATTGGGGAACGGCGAACCGCCGAAGAGCATCCGGGATTCGAGAGGTTCTACCAACGATCCGGGTCCGAAACGATCCCCGGGCCTGCGACGAGCTGTGCGCAACGCCATCTTCGATTCTCCTAAAAACGGTGGGCGTGGGGGCGCGAGGCCCCGCACAGACAAAGTGTACCCCCTGCGTTGCCCATTGCCACGCGGGAACAATGGTGACCTGCGGGGCTGAGCCCTGGATGATCCCGGGATGAGATGGTTTTCAGGCCGGGAGCGTCCCGGGCGCCACCATCGCTACACTCGACCCGTGGGCTCGACGATCTCCGAGGCGGCGCCGCCGCCCAACATCACCGCGCACATATCCACGCCGCTGCTCTCCAGGCCCGTCCGGATCGACCTGGAACCGGAGCACGGGGCCCCGGCCGTGGCCTCGGTGGCCGCCGTCGTCCCGTGCCATGGCCGGCGCGATGACCTGGGGTTGTTGCTGCGCGACCTGGCCGGGCTCGACCTGGCACCATGCCGGATCGAACTTCGCGTGCTCGTGGTGGACAACGCGTCCGAGGAGCCGCTCGCGACGATCGCGATTCCCGCGGGGCTGCTTGTCGAGCACGTCCGGCTGGAGCGCAACACGGGCGGCAGCGGGGGTTTCAACGCCGGCCTCCGTCGCGTGCTCGGCCTGGACGACGCGCCCGCCGCGCCCGGTTCCCCGGCCGGGCGGCCGGAGTTCCTCTGGCTGATCGACAGCGACGTCCGCGTGCATCCGGAAACCCTGGGTGCGCTGGTCCGAGCGCTGCGGCAGAATGCCGGCCTGTGCGCGGCGGGCTCGGCCCTGGCGGACCCCCTCACGGGGCGCGTCTTCGAGGTCGGCGGGATGGTCGACCGTCGGACGGGGCGGCTGCGCCCGGCGGCCAGGGGTCTGGCCGGCCTGGAGGGGGGCGGTCCACTCGTGGTCGATTACGTCGCCTCGTGCAGCGCGCTGGTCCGGCGAGAGGCGATCGACGCCGCGGGCCTCCTCCCGGACGTCTTTCTCAGCTGCGACGATGTTGAGTGGTGCATCCGGCTGGCGCTCGCGACGGGGAAGAAGATCGGCGCGGTCCCCGGCTCGATTGCCGTTCACCCCCGCTTCGACCGTTTCGCCACAACGGCGCGGTACTACGTTGCCCGCAACGCCCTGGGCCCTGCGCGGGCGCTGGGTCTGCCGCTCGCAGTGCGCCTCCGCCGGGCGATGCACGAGGTGCTCCGCGCCGTGGGACAGCAGATGATGGGGCGGGCTGATCTGGCCCGGCTGCACCTCCGCGGCCTGGCCGACTGCGCCGCGGGGCGCCTCACCGGCCCGGCACGCGGCGGGCCGCTCCGGTTCGAGGGGTTCCACCCTTTCGGCGAGCTCGCCGAGTGTCTCCGTGACGCACGCGGCCCGGTCCGGCGAGGGCGGGCGCTGATCGAGCACCCGCGCGACCTCGGGCTCTCACAGGAGCAGCTGGAAGACCTGACGCGCCGGCTCGCGGGCGCGGGGTTGAGGGTGATCGGCGCACCATCGGGCGGTCCCGGCTCGGTCATCGTGGGGCTGCTGCTGGGGCCCGGGGCCGACGTCGCCGTCGTGGCCGCGAAGGGGCGCCCACGCTCGTGGCTGCTTGGTCGCCTCCAAGTCGAGATCGCCGCCGGGGTGTGCGCGGGAGAGGGGGGCTGGCGGGCGCCGGGCTTCGTGGTGCGCCCGGCGAATCACCTTCGCACGCTGGCCCGTGCGGCGGCGACAGGTATGAGGGGAACGTGGCTGGCCGCGAGGGCCGCCCTGCGCGACGTGCCACCGGCAGCCGCCGACGAGCCCCCCGTTCCGACGGGCACCGATTCCGCGGCGGTGCGCACGGCGGCGGCGGCGCGCCCGGCGCCCGGCTCCCCCCCGCTCACCCACCGCGCCGCCCCCGCCCCCCCCGTTCCCCCGGCGCCGGACGCCCGGGCGCGGGTGGTCGAGAGCAAAGCCAGCGCGAAGGCGGTGAGCCTGCCAACCCTCTCGGTCGTGGTGCTCAGCTACAACCGCTGGGGGATGCTCAGCGGGACACTCGCTCGCCTGGCTCGCCTGCCCGCCCTGGCCGGCGCACAGGTCGTCGTCGTCGACAACGCGTCGGCCGACGGCTCCGCCGAACGGACGGCGCGCCAGTTCCCGCGCGTGCACGTTGAGCGGCTCAAGAGGAACATCGGCGTCGCGGCATTCAACCGCGGCGTCGAGCTCGCCACGGGGGAGGTTGTCCTGGTGCTGGACGACGATGCCTGGCCGGACGAGCGAGCCGTCGAGGGCGGGCTGGAACTCCTGGGCCGGCGCCCCGACATCGGCGCCGTCGCGCTGCACCCCAGGCACCCCGAGACCGGCCGGAGCGAGTGGTCGTTTGCCGATCGTGTGCTCGGTGGCGCGGCGACCGACCGATGGCCGGTGATGGGGTGCGGGAACCTGATCCGGCGCGACGTGTGGAGAGCGGTCGGCGGGTACGAGCCGGCGTTCTTCCTCTACCGCAACGACGTCGACATGGCGCTCAAGATCCTGGGCCGGGCCCGCGCCGCCGCGCCCGGCGAGGCCGGCGAGACATGGGGCCTGCATTTCGACCCGTCGTGGACGGTGTGGCATCAGAGCCCGGTGGCGCGTCGCAAGAGCGGGCGGTGGCACCGGCTCGCCACGCGCAACTGGATCTGGTTGGCCCGCCGACATGGACGCGGGCCGGGGCTGGGCGGGGTGTGCGGCGCGCTGCTGGGATGGGCCTGGGCCCACCGCCTGGCGATGCTCAGCCCGGTCGCCCACATTCAGACTCTTCGAGGGGCGGCAGAAGGCTGGCTCCGCCGCCCGCCTGCGCTGGCGCAGCGGGCGCCCGAGGCCGCGCGCAGCTTTCGGCGGCTCATCTGGATCCGCCTTGGTCGTGACCGGCGGTGATGCCGGCTGGGCCACCGTATCGGGGTGATCCGATCGCGTGGATCCGATAGCGACGGCCGCTAACGTTGTGCGGAGGCTTCTCGGACGGAGCGCGAGAACCCTTTCGTTCTAGATCGGGGCATGCCCGCGTTTCGCCCCTCTTGCCCATCCTCGCGCCAAGCCGCCTCCGTCATAGACCGATGTTGATGTCGGTCCACTGCGGAGACAGCCATGTTCCAATTCCGATCGGGTACGTTGGAGAGCGCGAGGGTCGGCAAGCGGTCCAGGGGCGGGCGGACATCGTCGGCCCCCACGCCGTCGATGCTGCTTGAATCGCTCGAGCCCCGCACCCTGCTGACCGGTTTCTCGTGGACAGCCGAGGAGATTTACCTCGCCGAGCTGGTGAACCGCGCGCGGGCCAACCCGATGGCCGAGGGCGCCCGGCTGGGGATCGACCTCACGGCGGGCCTGACGGCGGGCGAGCTTGCGCGCCTGGTTGCGCAGGAGCCCTTGGCGCTCAACGAGTTCCTGACGATCGCCGCCCGGGCCCACAGCCTCGACATGGCCCAGCGCGACTTCTTCGACCACGTCAACCCCGACGGTCTGGGCCCGACGGAGCGTGCGCAGAACGCCGGCTACGAGGGAACCGCCGGCGAGAACATCGCCGCGGGGTACAACTCGATCGACGCCGTGCACGCCGCGTGGCTGCTCTCGCTGGACCACCGCAAGAACGTGCTGAGCCTGCAGGAGAACTTCACGAGCTCGTTCCACTACGACGAGTTCGGCCCGGGCTTCGCGTTCACGAACATCGGCCCGTTCTTCGACTACCACACCGAGGAGTTCGGCGTGCAGGCGGCGCCGGCCGGCATCTTCCTGCTGGGCGTCGTCTACGACGACGGCGACAGCAACAGCTTCTACGGCATCGGCGAGGGCGTCTCGGGGGTGCGGGTCGAGATCGGGCTCGCCGGCGCGCCGGGCACGATCGTGGGCACCTACACCACCGACGCCGCCGGCAACTACCAGATCCCCGTCACCGCCGGCGACTACATCGTGCGGTTCACGCACCTCTCCAGCGGCCAGACGACCACCCGCTCGTTCACCATCACCGACGAGAACGTCGAGGTGAGCGTCACGCGCGCGCAGATCAACCAGGGCTCGGACATGACCTACATCGCCCACGGGGGCGGGCAGATCCTGGTGAGCTCCACCGGCACCGGGCGCATCACCGCGGCGGCGATCAACGCGGGCGGGCGGCCGGTGGTGTTCCAGCAGAACGGCGCCGGCGGGTGGGCGGGGCGCGATCTCGTGGCCGCCGCGGGCGGGCCCGAGATCACCGGCAAGCTCATCACGTGGGTGGACCCCAAGGACGGGTTCGTGTACGCCGCGGCCCGCTCGGAGTCCGGCCTGATCCTCTACACGCAGGACGCGGGCGCCGCCTGGAGCTACCGCAACCTGACCACCTCGGTGGCCGGGGCGAGCGTGCCCGGGAATGAGATCACCGCGTTCGCCGGCATCGATGGGTACATGCGGATCGCCGGCCTGGTGCCCAACGGCGACCTGGTGCTGTTCTTCCAGGACGGCACCGGGAGCGCCGGCAACTACGGCTGGTCGTTCGCCAACCTCGCCGGCCATCTTCAGGCGCAGGGGGAGACGATGCCCGCGCTGGTCGGCGAGCTGACCAGCTACGTGACCAGTTGGAACGGCGCGAACATCGCGGCCCTCGACGGCGCGGGCAGCATTCACGTCATCTGGTGGGCCCCGGGCCTGATCTTCTGGCGCACCGACAACCTCAGCACCATCACCGGCGCTCCCCCGCTCAGCGGCGGGGTGACCGCTTACCTCACCTCCTGGGGCGGCATCAACCTGGCGGGCCTGAACTCCGCGGGCGAGGTCTCCGTGACCTGGTGGGTGCCCTCCTTCGGCGGGAACTGGATCACCAGCAACCTCACGCAGCAGTTCTCCGGCTCGACCCTCACCCCGTCGAGCATCACGAGCTATGTCTCGAGCTGGGGCGGCCTGAACATCGCCGGCATCGACGGGGCGGGGCGCGTCATCATCTACTGGTGGGCCCCCGGCCAGGACCTGTGGACGGTCACGCCGATCAGCGACCTGATCAACGGCGCCCCGCTGCCGATCGGGCGGATCACCGGGCACGCCACCCCCACCGGCAGCCTGAACATCGTCGGCGCCGACGCCGGCGGGCACGTGGTGCGGTACCACTGGGAAATCGGCGGCTCGTGGGCGGCCGAGGACATCACGGCCGCCGTGCCGCCGGGCTGAACCCCCCACCTCCCGGCCGTCACGTGCCGGCACGGGCCCCCAGCACCAGCTCCAGCATTGCGCGCCACTCGCCGTAGCGGTACGGCGCGCCGTGCTCGTCGTGGATCCGGCGGATGTCGGCCAGAGCGCGCTCGGAAAGCTCCTGCTGCCACTCTTGCGCCGAGCGATCACAGAAGTACACCCGGCACCCCAGCGGCCTGATCGCATGAACGCCGCAGAGATTGGCCACCTGGAACGGGCACCCGCCCCGTGCCCTGGCCTCGCCCAACTGGGGGAGCGAGAGCCCGCCCCGCGGCGGATCGAGCTCGCCCAGGCGCGCCAGCGTGAAGGCGGCCTCCAGACCCGTGACGTACAGCCGGTGCCCGGCCCGCTCGAAGTTGCAGCACCGCCCCGAGGCCCAGCACGCCGGCCCGCGGGCCGTGATCGCGGCGCCGACCTCTTCATACACACGCCCCAGCGCCGCGGCGACCTCGGGGCGCGCCGCGGCCGCCAGCCACTCCGCCGCGATCGCCCTGTCCTGCGGATCGGACTGCATCGACCACCCTTGAGCGGTTGTCAGATCTTGAGCGAGTCCCGCATGATCCTGATCTGCTGCGGGGGGTGGAGCTTCCCCTTGTCCATCCCCGGGCAGGTGCGCCTCGCCCGCTCCCACGCCGGCTGCGACTTGACCACGCTGGGCCAGAAGGGCCAGGTGCGGCACTGCACGGGCCGGTCCTCGTACACACCGCAGATCGCCTTCCCCGACACCGTGTCGCGATCCAGGAAGACGCAGTCCAGTCCGTGTCCCGTGCGTTTCTCGTTGAGCGAGCGGCCCTCTTCGGTCATGTGCGTGTAGTCGCGCAGGAAGGCCGCGACCGGAACACCCAGACGGGCGGCCAGGGCCGCGGCCTCGTCGTCGTCGACCAGGACGTACCCCTCCGGGCCCGAGCAGCAGTTGCCGCACATCGTGCAGGCGAAGCGGAGCCCGGCGTCGGCGGGCGGGGGCCGGTCGAACCAGTCGGTGGGGGACCGGGCGGGCGCGGTCACGTTCGCTTCTCCGGCCCGGCCTGGAGCACGACCAGCGTCTGGTCATCGGCCCGCGTGCGCGAGCTGGTGTGCCTGTACAGGGCGGTGTGGATGCTGTCCACGGCGCAGTCGGGGTCGCCCGAGCAGGCGACCATCGCGGTGTCCAGGCCGTCGATGCCGAACATCTGACGGCGCAGGTTGAACGCCTCGGTGATCCCGTCGGTGTAAAGGATCACGGTGTCGCCGGGTGCCAGCACGACGCGGCACTCGTCCACCTCGTAGTCGTCCATGATGCCCAGCGGGAGCGCCGAGGCGCCCTCCAGGCGCGAGATCGCCCCGCTGCCGCCGTGCTTGAGCAGCGGCTGCGGGTGCCCCGCGCGCGAGAACGTGAAGGAGCGATCGGCGGGGTCGTAGACGGCGAAGATCGCGGTGACGAAGCTGCCGTCCATGCGCGCGGCGCACAGCCGGTGGTTGGCGTGACGCAGCACCTGCGCCGGGCCGCGGTGCAGATCGGGGTAGGCGTGCAGGATCGCGTGCAGCATGGCCATGATGGTCGCGGCCCCGGCCCCGTGCCCGGAGACATCGGCGATGAGGATGCCCCACCGCTCGCCCGGGAGCTCGAAGAAGTCGTAGTAGTCGCCGCCGGCCTGGTCGCTGGTGAGGTAGCTGGTGGCGATCTTCAGCCCCGGGATCTGCGGGATCTGCTCCGGCAAGAGCGACTGCTGCACCCTGGCCACCTGCTCGAACTGCGAGAGCAACGCCTCGTTGAGGGCGCGGATCTCCTTCGCGGCCACCAGGTGGCGGACGGCCGAGCCGACGAGGTTGGTCGTGAGGATCCGCTGCTCAAGGTCCTCCACGCTGAACCCCTCCGGATCGGGGTGCAGGAAGACCGACCAGTGCTGGATCCTCCCCTCGTGGAACGTCGGGATGACCATGCACGAGCGGAAGCCGGCCAGGTCGTCGCCGAGCACGGAGTCGCCGGTGACGGACAGGTGGTGGATGAGCTCCGGGTAGTCGTAGCCGATGACCTCGCCGAGGAAGCCGCCGGTGTGGGCGGGGAGGTGGGCCCAATCCCGCCAAGGGTTTGCGTCCTCGCTGCCCGGGTCGTCGACGAGCCACAGACGGGTGATCTTGTAGAAGCCCGGCTCCAGGCCGCGGGCGGAGATGTTGATCAGGCCCGTGAAGGCCTCGGTGGTGCGCCGGGCGTGGCGCCGGAGATGACGGAGGATCTCCGTGGGCTCGGTGGCGGCGCTCATGTCGCGGAACATGCGGATGAGCGAGGCGATCCGCGGGTTGTCGCGTGTTTCAACGCAGTACATCGGAGGAGTTTACGCATGCGCTAGCTAGGCCGGCTCGGCGGAGCAGGCCCGCTCGACGTCCGCGCGCCGGGCGGCCGACACGTCGACCAGCTCCTGCACCGACTTCCGGGTCGCCTCCCGCTGGGCAGGGTCCTCCACCAGCGGCAGGTTCACCAGCACGTTCCACCACCCGGCCCGCACCCCCGCCTCGGCGAGCATGGCCGCGATGGCCAGATCGCTCCGCAGGTGCGGGTTGGTGATGGGGGCGAGCCGCTCGATCAGTCGGAGAAGATCGGCGCACGCCGCGGCGGTGTCTCGCGGGGCCTGGATCGCGGCCGCCGCGGCGGCCGGGAGCTCGGCCGCGCGCCGGGCATCGGTCTCGGGCAGTCGCTGCAGCTCGTTGAGCAGCGCGTACCCCGCGGCGTCCTCGGCGGCCAGCCCAAGGAGCAGGGCGCGGACCCGTGCGAGAGAACCACTCGCCTGCTCCAGCGCCGGCTGGTGCCCCGCGAGGCCCTTCCTGCCGAGCGAATACGCGACGACCATCTGGGCCAGCGACGCTCCCAGGGCGCCGACGACCGAGGCTACAGCCCCGCCGCCCGGCGCGGGCGATTTCGCCGCCACCGCCTCGAGGAACTCTCCAAGCTGGAATGATTCGAGGTCCTTCATGCGTTCGGGCTCAACGTGGGGTGCCTGCGGGTCGCGCCCACTGTAGCAGCGCCGAGAGAGTGCACGCCCCCGAAGGAACTATCCTTGAACATGCCGCCGGCGCCGAATCACGCAGACCGGGCGCAGCGCCGCCCGCCCGGAAGGACAAACCCGCCCCGCGGCGGCCGCGCCGTGCTGCTCTACGACGGCGCCTGCCGCTTCTGCGTCGGCGGGGCCGCCCGCCTTCGGGGCCTGGCACGCCGCGGGGCAATCGAGCTCGCCGACTACAACCAACCGGGCGCGCTGGAGCCCTTCCCCGGCCTCACCACGGAGGAATGCCGGCGCGCGATGCACCTGGTGCGCCCGGACGGCCGGGTCTTCCGCGGCGTCGGCGCGGTCGCCGAGGCCATCGCCACGCGCGGGCCGCTGGGCCGCCTGGCCCGGATCTGCCACGTTCCGGGGTTGCGGCACCTGCTCGGCGGAGTGTACCGCGTCATCGCCGCCAACCGGTACCGCCTCATGGGGCGGACGGCCGCCTCGCCCGCGTGCGACTTGGGCGCCTGCGGTCTGCACGACCGTCCGTGCCGCTAGCGGCGGCCCGCGCGCTCGAAGTCTCTTGCGGCGGCATCGTTTCCAGACTAGATTGTCAGGCGGATGTCCGCCGCCGCGCACCACTGGGCCGCACGCACGCATGTTTCCGCCGCCGGCGAGGGACGAGGCCGGCGATGATGTGGCTCTTGCGGCAAGGGCGGCAGGTGTTCCAGGTCGTCCGCGCCGGCGACGCCGCCGATGATGTCGTGTGGTTCAGATCGGTCGACGATGCACGCGGCCTGGTCTCGCGCCTGGCAAACGATGAATCGAACCTCTCGGTCATCCGCGCGGCCATGCGGTCCGAGTCCCTGGGCCTCGACGCCCACCGCCTCTCCGACGAGCAGGTGACCGAGCAGTTCTCCCGCCAGCTCGTGCACGGGCGGCTGCGCCTGGCGGCCGGCGCCACCCAGAGCCAGCAGCAGGCGTCCGTCGTGACGACGGAGAAGACTGCCCAGGAGGAGACGCCGCCGCCGTCGCAGAAGCCGACCCGACAGAAGACCTGGATTAAGTTCAAGGTCATCGACGATGCCAACGGCCGCCCCCTCTCCGGCGTGCGCCTGCGCGTCACGCACCCGGACGGCGAGGAGAACTACTACACGACCGTCGGCAGCGGCCTCATCGAGATCCGCGACATCGACCCCGGGGACGGGGGGGAGTTCGAGGTCACGTGCGACCTCAAGGACGCGCGCCTCGTCGACACTCTCCACTTCGTTGACATGGGCGACAAGTCCTTCGTCGAGGACGGCACGCCCGCCCCCGGCGGCTCGTCGCTCAAGCAGATCGCCGAGATCGAGGCGCACAAGGTCCAGACGGACGAATCGATCGACTCGCTGGCCAGGGGCGCGGGGATGAAGTGGCAGGACCTGGCGAAGTTCAACTGGGGGACGGACGTGCCGGAGAAGATCAACACCCACCTCCGCGACGACGTCGGCTGCACCAAGAAGACCGCCGACGGCAAGAACTACATGTTCGACGACACGGATGAGCCGGGGATCGTTTTCATCCCCCTCAAGTGGTCGCAGGCGGGCCTGCCCACCGAGGAGATCCACGTCATCCGCGTGCGGGGCCCCAGGCTGCTGAAGGTGGACAAGGCCTGGCTGGGGGTTCAGGTCTTCTTCCACAAGACGCCCATCGAGGGGCTGGCGGTCGAGTTCTTCAGGGCCGAGAGCGACGACAGCGCCGGCGAGAAGGTCGGCGGAACGCACCAGACCGATCCCGACGGCCTGGCTCGCTTCGACGGCAAGGTCGAGGTCGGCAACTACATCTGCCGCATCGAGAACCAGCCGAACGCGCACATCACGACGGTCTCCGACGAGAAGGAGGCGACCGTGCTCGTGCTGCCGATCGGCCGGCCCTTCTTCGAGTACGACGCCGTCAAGGACGGCACGAAGCAGCAGGAAGTCGGCCCGCCCAAGGCGCCGGAGGCCTGAGGAGGACGCGCATGTCGAAGACCATCGAGCTCAGATGGGCGGACGGCCCGGTCAAGGACCGGGAGATGGCCAAGTTCGACCTGTTCATCCAGGGCTTCGAGCCCAGCGAGAACGTCACCATCGAGCTGCACGAGGTCGACAAGCACGTCGACTACCGCGACCACGGCGACACCGTGATCGGCACGATCACCGGCGTCGTCCACGAGACCAAGGGCGCCGTCCGGCAGTTCCTGCGCAAGACCTCCGCCACCGACACCGTCGAGGTCGGCAAGGAGGGCGCCGCGGCAACCGTCGTGTCCATCGTCGTCGAGCAGCCCGACGGGGGCAAGGCCTACGCGTTTAGCCCCGTCAGCGCCGGCGAGGACGACGAACTGGACAGCTGGGAGATCCGCGCGTCCCTGAAGGGCGACGCCACCGTCCGGTCGGGCATCTGGTACGTGGCGCGGCACGACCGGCGCGTCCCGGAGACGCAGGCCACCTACCACTGGCACTCCGGACAGCAGGTGGCGTTCTACAACAACGGCTCGACGGACACCGCGGGCACCGGCGGGTACTTCGCCGACCTCGCCAAGGCGATCGACCAGGCCCGTCATTTCATCTTCATCGCCGACTGGTCGTTCCAGCCATACATGCAGCTCAACCCGTCCAGCGGCGCCAGCATCGGGCAGCGCCTCGTCGACTGGGCCAAGGGCGACAGCGCCCGCCTGGTCGCCATCCACACCTGGGACCACACCTTCATCGGCGCCAAGGACTCGCAGAACGACGACGGCGAGGACATCTTCAAGAAGGAGATGAAGAAGCCCGACAACCTGCTCTGGCGGGCCAGCAATCGCACGGGTGAGGACGGCGACATCGGCTTCGGCTGGAGCCACCACCAGAAGTGGGTCGTCCTGGACGCCCCGTGCCCGTGGGACCCTAAGCGCCACATCCTCCGCGCGTTCCTCGGCGGTCTCGACCTGACCCAGGGCCGCTTCGACTGGCCCAATCACCCGGTCAACTGGGACGAGCCGGGGTGCGAACCACTCCTGAACGTGACCAACGTGGACCGCGGAATCCACGAGTGGTACAGCAGCGAGTTCGGCGCCGACACACCCATCGACTCCACCAAGACGCATGTCGACATCATGAGCGACGACTTCCACCCGCGCCAGGCATGGCACGACATCCACTCCAGCGTCACCGGGCCCGCGGCGTGGGACGTCGTCCGCGAGTTCGTCGGCCGCTGGAACCTCGACCCGTGCTGGTGGCCCTTCACCGCCTCGGGCGACAAGAACGACGCGGCCATCGCCAAGGTTCTGAACTTCTTCAAGGACAAGCTCTTCGACAAGAAGACCTTCGTCCCGCAATGGGAGCCCCACCAGGGCACATGGCACGGCCAGATCCTCCGCAGCATCACCAAGGACCATTGGGGCTCCAAGAAGCCGGTCAAAACCCCCGCGGCCCACAAGAAAGATCGCATCGAGTTCCTCTGGACCATCGAGCGCAAGAAGTACGAGCGGAGCATCCAGGACTCGTACCTGCGGGCGATCGCACAGGCCGAGAAGTTCGTCTACATCGAGACCCAGTTCTTCATCGGCAGCGGCAAGCAGTGGACCCGGCGCGACGAGAAGCGCCCGAATGTCGCGAACCAGATCCCCGATGCGCTGGCGCGGCGCATTCTCGAGCACGCCTCGCTCGGCCGCCCCTTCCACGTCTACATCCTGCTCCCGATGTTCCCCGAGGGAGATCCCAGCGCCCACGGCGGCGCCCAGAACCAGCGCGACTTCCAGTGGCGGTCCATCGAGCACATCGTCCGGACCGTCCAGGAGGGGACCGGCGACTGGACCAAGTACGTGACCATCGGCTACCTGGCCAACTGGGACAACCTCAAGGGCGATCCGAAGACCGGTGGCGACCGCGTCGAGCGCTGCCGGAAGAACCGCCGCTACATGATCTACGTCCACTCCAAGATGATGATCGTCGACGACCGCTACATCATCCTCGGCAGCGCCAACCTCAACGAGCGCAGCCTCAAGGGGGGGCGCGACAGCGAGATCTGCATCGCCCTCTGGCCCGACCTGACCAAACAGGCCGAGTGCATAAAGCAGCTCGGCGACTTCCGCAAGCTCCTCTGGACCGAGCACTTCGGCGCTCTCCCCCCCGACGCGGACAACCCGGAGAGCCCCGCCAACGGAGCATGGATGCAGGCCCTCGGCGCCGCCAACGCCTCCCTCCTGGCCCACGGCAAGCTCGAGGACGACGCCGGCAAGAAGCAGGGCCACTTCTGCACCTGGCCCATCGACGGGAGCGTCGACGGCCTGGGCATCCGCGCCAAGGAGATCCTCGTCCTCGACGGCGAGACCGGCTTCATCACCGGCGACGACTGGTACCTCTGGCCCACGGGCTCCTTCCTGGAATCCTGGGACCTGGCCGAGTAACGCCGGCGCGGGCATCACGCCGGGTATCGGTCGCCGCAATGAGAACGCCTTAACACAGTTGCTCGCGAGCTCCGCGTAACATGAACACGGATGCAGCGCAGAGCGCCGCGGCGAGGTGAGGGGCGGCAACGCCGCGGCACGCGTCCCTCTGGGCGGTCTGCTGAGGTGCTCGGATGGACCCAGAACACGCGGAGGCGCCGTCCCGTCCCTGGAGCGCGCTGTTTGCGCTGGCCGCCGTGGCCGTTCTGTACCTGGCGCGCCCGGTGCTGATGCCGGTGGGCCTCGCGATCCTCTTGACGTTCGTCCTGGCGCCGGTCGTCATGGCCATCGAGCGACGGGTCCGCAGCCGCGCGCTCGCCGTCGTGATCACGACGGTGCTGCTGACGGCCACGTCCGGCGGTCTGGCGCTCCTGGTCGAGCAGCAACTCGTCGCGTTCGCTGATGATCTGCCCACCTACCGGGACACGATTGTCCGCAAGGTCCGGGCGGTCCAGTCCGGACCCCAGGGGCTCATGGGTCGGGTCGCCGACACGCTGAGTGGCATCGGCCGGGAGATCAGCCAGCCGGCGACGAAACCCGACCAGCCGCCGCCGGCGCCCGGCGCCGCCCCCGGCGCGGCCGCGCCCGGCGCCCCGCCCTCGGAAACCCCGCCCACGGAGGCACCGCCCGCGAAAGCCGCGCTCCCGGAAGCCCGCGGACCCGCCCCTCTCACCGGCTCATTGTGGCGCGCGATCATCGAGCTGCTGGCGTCCGGGGCGATCGTGATCCTGCTCGTGGTGATGATGCTGATGTCGCGCGAGAGCATCCGCGATCGGATCATCCGTCTCGCCGGCCTGAACCAGATTGGCCTCACGACCCAGACCCTCGAGGAAGCGGGCGCCCGCGTCGGGAGGTACCTGCGCGCGCAGCTCCTGATCAACACGATCCACGCCTCGGCCGTCGGCGCGGCGATGTTCCTGGTCGGGCTCCCCAGCGCCGCCCTCTGGGGGCTCATGGCCGGCGTGCTCCGCTTCATCCCCATACTCGGGCCGTGGCTGGGCGCCGCGGTCCCCGCGGCCCTGGCCATCGCCGTCTTCGATGACTGGTACCCCCTGGTCGTCGTCATCTCGGTGTTCGCCGTCCTCGAGATCGTGCACAACGTCGTGCTCGAACCCTGGCTGTTCGGGTCCAGCACCGGGCTGTCGAACATCGGGATGGTGCTGGCCATTATCTTCTGGACCTGGATCTGGGGCGCCATGGGGCTTGTCCTCGCCGTGCCCATGACCGCCTGCCTGGTGGTGTTCGCCCGCCAGGTCCCGCAGCTCAACGCTCTCTCGGTCCTGCTCGGCGACGAGCCCGTCCTCTCCGAGCCCATGCGCTACTACCAGCGGCTCCTCTGCCGCGACGAGGACGAGGCCGCCGCGATCCTCGCCGCCGTGGCCCCCGAGCGGGACCCGGCGGACGTCCTCGACGAGATCGTCATCCCGGGTCTCGCCGCGGCCCGGGCCGACCTCCGCCGGGCGCTGATCACCAGGACGCAGGCCGCGCGGATCGCCGTGGCCGCCCGCGACCTGGCCATCGACTGGCTGGCCGATCACGAAGGACCACCCCCTCCAGAGAACCGACACCCGCCCACCGCCCGCGTCGCGTGCATCCCGGCCAGTGACGAGCTGGACGAGGCCGCGGCCGCCCTGCTCGCCCACCTGCTGAAACGCGAGGGCCTCGGCGTCATCGTCGTCTCGGCCGCCCTCCTCTTCAGCGAGAAGATCGCGGCCGCCCAGGAACCGGATGTCGGACTCATCGTCGTGTCGAGCGTCGAGCCCTCCAACGGGCTGCAGACGCGCCGCATCGGCAAGACACTGCTACGGAAGCGGCCCGGGATTCCGCTCATCGTCGCGACCTGGGGGGTCGAGGCGGCAAGCGCCGCAGGGCCGCCCACCGACGATGGAGCCGGCGCCTCTCCCCGGGTCTCCACGAACCGCGAGGCCGTCGTCATGGTCAACTCGCTCCTGGCGGACCAGCGCGTGCGCGACCCCGTCGGCGAGCCGGCGGAGGCGAAGGCCTGAGCGACACGGCCCGAACCCGCAGTTCCACGCTAGAATCGGGCCCCGGTGGGGTGGCAGAGTGGTCGAATGCGCCGGTCTTGAAAACCGGTAACGGCGCAAGCCGTTCGGGGGTTCGAATCCCCCCCCCACCGCTTCACCGGAGGTCCCCCACTTGAACACCCTGGTCATCTCCACCAGCCTCAGCGCCTCCAGCCGGTCGCTGGTGCTGGCCCGGCGCGCGCACCAGACGCTCCTCCGGCTCGGCGCGCCGTGCGACCTCATCGACCTCCGCGACCTGGGCCTGCCGCTCTGCGACGGCGGCGCGGCGTACGGGCACGGCTCGGTGAAGGACCTCGCCGCCCGGATCGCCGGCGCGGCGGGCGTGCTGCTGACCTTCCCGGTGTACAACTACGCCGCGTCGTCCGCGGCCAAGAACCTGCTGGAGCTCACCGGCGACGCGTGGAACGACAAGGTCGTCGGCCTGCTCTACACCGGCGGCGGGCACCTGAGCTACATGGCCCAGCTCGGCCTGGCCAACGCGCTCATGCTCGACTTCCGCTGCGTCATCGTGCCGAGGTTCGTGTACTCCGGCGGCGACGGGATCGCCGGCGACCAGGTGACCGACCCCGAGCTCGTCCGCCGCATCGACGAGCTGGCCGCCGACTTCCTCCGCATCTCGGCGGCGCTCGCCCGGGCGAAATAGAGCGCGTGCCAAGGGCAAGGTCTACAGCGCGGGTAGCCGCGGGGCGCAAAGATCCGGGTCGTTCGCGTGGGCGCCACGATGGTCCGCTACTTCGCGGGGCCGGGACGCGGGTCCGCCGGCGCCCAATCCACCCCGCTGGCGCCCAGCAGCGTGCCGGTCGCGAAGCTCAGGTCCACCAGCGCGATCTCGTAATCGGTCAGGGCGCTGATCTCCGACGACTGCGCGTCGGCCAGCCTGGTCGCCGCGTCGAGCACGTCGGTGCTGGTGCGTGCCCCGGCGTCGAACTGCCGCTGCTCCGCCCCCAGCGTCCGTGCCGCCGCGATGGTCGACTGGCGCGACGCCAGGATCCGCTGCCACCCCGCCTCGACGGCGTCCATGGCGTTGAGCACCTCCTGCCGGATCGCCAGGCGCCGGGCCTCCCTGGTCGACAGCCGCTGCAGGCGCGTCAGGATCGCCCCCTGCACCCGCGCCTTGGCCGCCTCGTTGCCCAGGGGCACGCTCCCGGAAAGCCCGATGCTCCAGCTCTCGAAGCTGTTCCGCCACAGAACGCCGTGCGAGTCGGCCAGCGTCGCGCCCAGGCCGTCGATGCGGTAGGTGTAGTCCAGCGTGATCAGCGGCAGCGCCTGGTTCTTCTGGAAGTCGATCGTGCTGAGGTCGGAGGCCAGCTGCAGCTCCAGCTCGAGCATCTCCATGCGGTTGTCCACCGCCACGTCGGCCAGCCTCGGCGCGTCGAAGCCGTACTGCACGGGCGCCGGCTGCGTGGCCGTGATGATCGCCACCGGCGTCTCCATCTCCAGCCCGGGGATGTTCACGATCCGCTTGAGCTCGCGCTGCTGGTTGAGCACATTATTCTCGGCGACGATGATCGCCTCCAGGCTCGAGGCTAGCCCCGCCCGCGCCCGCAGCACCTCCACCTCCGCCACGTCCCCCGCGTCCACACGGCGCTGCGCCTTGCGCAGCTGCTCCACCGCAAGGTCATACTGCCCCTGGCGCACCTCCAGCTCGCGCCTCGCGGCGTACAGCCGCCAGTACGAGCGGTCCGCCGCGGCCAGCTGCCTGATCACCTCCAGCTTCGTCCGCGCCTCGGAGATCTGCTCCTGGTACGCCGAGATGCGGATGGAGTGCGTGCTGGTCCGACGCCCGTTGTTACGCAGCAGCGGCTGGCTGATCGAGAAGCCCACCGACGACGAGTAGGCCGTGTTGAGAGTGACGAACGGGTTGTTCGTCTCGTTCAGGTCCTCGTTGACGTCCACGCTCACGCGCCCGCCGGTCCGCAGCGGGAGATCCACCGCGGCCCCCAGGCCCAGCGCGCTCTGCTGGTTGGAGGCCGTGGTGTTCAGCGTGGGGCTGTCGTCCTCCCGGTACCGCGCCTGCGGGCGGAAGACGGCCTCGAACTTGGCCTCCTCGGCTCGCAGCGACTGGCCGGCGATCGCCGGGTCCACCAGCGCGACCCTCAGGTCCAGGTTGTTCGCCAGCGTCGCCGCGCGCACCTGCTCCAGCGGCATCTCCAGCTTCTCGAGCCCCTCGAAGCGGCTCCTGGGCTTCTCCAGCGGCGCATCCGGCGCCGGCGCCTGCGGCGGGGGGAGCGCGTACGGCTGCAGGTCGATCTTGTCGATGCGCCGCAGCCGCTCCGACGCGACGCGCACCCCGCGGTCCGAGTCGTAGGTCGCGAACGGGTTGGCACACCCCGCCACGGCGCACAGGATCGAGGCGGTGAAGAGGCGGCGGCAGCGTCGTGCGTTTCTCATCGGCTCTGTTCTCGTAGGGCTCCCCCCAAAGGCGTTTCACCGCAGAGAACACAGAGGGACACAGGGAAGGAAACAGAACCTGGTTGCATCAGCCCCGCCGCCTTGGTCCTTTTCTCTGTGCTTCTCTGTGTTCTCTGTAGTGACGATCTTCACTCGTGCCGCAGCGCGTCGATCGGGTTGAGCCGCGCCGCCTTGATCGCCGGGAACATGCCGAAGACCACCCCCGTCAGGGCGCTGAACCCGATCGCCAGGCCCACCGCCCACGCCGGCACCGCCGCGGCCTCCAGGTGCAGTATCGGCACGCTGGACACCGCCAGGACAAAGGCCTGGCCGAACGCCAGCCCCACGCCGCCGCCCACCAGGCACAGCACCACCGCCTCGACCAGGAACTGCATGAGCACCACCTCGGGGCGCGCCCCCACCGCCTTGCGCAGCCCGATCTCCCGCGTCCGCTCGCTCACGCTCACCAGCATGATGTTCATGATCCCGATCCCGCCCACCAGGAGCGAGATCGACACCACCAGCCCCGTGAACATCGTGATCCCCGCGGCGATCTTCTTGAACTGGCTGATGATCTGCTCGATCGCCTCCACGCCGAACGTGTTGGGGTCGTCGGGCTTGAGATGGCGGGAGCGCCGCAGGAAGAACGTGGCCTCCGCCCTGGCGTCCTCGAACAGCTCGGGCGTCTTGGTCTGCGCGATGATGTAGATGCCCCGGTCCGGGCGCATCATGTCGGCGACGCTGAAGGGGACGAAGATCTCCGAGCGGGCCTCGTCGCCGCCGAACATGGGGCTGACCTGCTTGGTCTCCACCACGCCGACGATCGTGAAGCGACGCTTGTCCACCAGGATCACCTGCCCCGCCGGGTCCGTCGGCAGCGCGAACTCCTCGATGGCCTTGTCGTTCACCAGGCACACGTTCCGCTTGTTCTCGTCGTCGATCGACGTGAACGTCCGCCCCTGCGTCACGAACCGCTGCTCGATGTCGTGCCACACCGGGCGGATGCCGTGCACCGGCACGAACGGCTTCATCCGCTGGCCGTACTCCACCGACGTCGTGATGTCCCCCACCGGCGTCAGCCGCGCAAACGACGGGCAGTTGGCCATGAGCCCGTCCGCCTCCTTCACCGTCAGCCGGATCTGCCGCCAGTTGAAGCGGTCGCGCTGCTCCGGCGGCCGGCGCGGGAAGATCCACACCTTGTTGGCCCCCACCGTCGCGAACTCCTTGAGGACGAAATCCTTGAACCCCGTCGTGATGGCCACCGCCCCCACCACCGCCGCGACGCCGATGATGATCCCCAGCGTGGTCAAGAGCGAGCGGACCTTGTTGGCCCAGATCTGGTTGATCGCCAGGAAGACCGTCTGGAACAGCACCCGCAGCAGGATCATGCCTCACCCGCCTTCACCACCCGCTTGGCCTCGACGCTGCTGACGGGCTTCAGCCCGTTCGCCCCTCCGGGCCCCCCTCCGCCCCCCCCTCCGGTTCCGGCGTGCCCGTTCTCCGCCGGCGCCGCGCCGGCGCTCCCCTTGATCTCCGCCGCCGCGGCGGCCGCCTGGGCCGCGTGCAGCGCCCGGTCCAGGTAGTCGCGGTGGATCGGGTCCTCCGCGGTCGGGAAGTCGGAGACGATCATCCCGTCCTTGAGGCGGATGATGCGGTGCGCGTGCCCCGCGATGTCCTCCTCGTGCGTCACGATGATGATCGTCTGCCCTTCGTCGTGCAGCTGCTTGAACAAGCCGATGATCTCCTCGCTGGTCCGGCTGTCCAGGTTCCCCGTCGGCTCGTCGGCCAGCAGGATGCTCGGCTCGTTCACCAGCGCCCGCGCGACGGCCACGCGCTGCCGCTGCCCTCCCGAGAGCTGGTTGGGCCGGTGACGCATGCGGTCGCCCAGGCCAACCCGCTCCAGCGCACCCTTCGCCCGCCGCCTGGCCCCCCACCAGTGCCGGCGCGAGTAGATGAGGGGGAGCATCACGTTCTTCAGCGCCGAGGCACGCGGGAGCAGCTCGAAGGACTGGAAGACGAAGCCGATCTCCTTGTTCCGCACCGAGGCCAGCGCCGCCTGCCCCATCTTGTGCGTCGGCCTCCCGTTCAGGTGGTAGACGCCCTTGGTGGCCTTGTCCAGGCAGCCCAGGATGTTCATCAGCGTGCTCTTCCCCGAGCCCGAGGCGCCCATGATCGCGACGAACTCGTTGCGCCGGATGGTCAGGTCGACCCCGCGGAGCGCGTGCACCCGCTCCTCACCGATCTTGTACACCTTCTCAAGCTCGCGGATCTCGATCGTCATGCGAAGAGCTCACCACAGAGAGCACAGAGAAACACAGAGGCAGACCGAACCAATCGATTCTCATTTTGTTCAGCCGGAGACCTCCTGGACTCTCCATCACCGTCCCGGCATTCTCTCTTCTCTGTGCCCCTCTGTGTTCTCTGTGGGAAAGATGCCTTGTCTTATCCGCGCCTATCCGCGGCTCCCGCTCCCCCCCGCCGCGGCCTTCCCGCCGTCCGGCTTCTTCGTCCCCTTCTCCCCCTCCTTGGGCGCCGTTCCCATCTCCACGACCTCCTTGCCGTGCTTGATGTCCACCAGCACCTTGAACGGTCCGGCCACGATCTGGTCGCCCGCGTCCAGGCCCCCGAGGATCACGCTGTGCGTGAGGTCGCTGGGCCCGACGCTCACCGGCGTGGCCACGGCCTTGCCGTCGGCCACCTTGAAGACCACCCGCGCAAACGGCCGGTTCTTGTCGATGTACTGCGAATCGGCCAGCTCCTTGGGGAGCTCGTCCACCCGCCTGTCCACCACGGCCTGGCTGGGGACCTTCACCACGTCGTAGTACGTCTCGACCTCGATGTCCGTGTTCGCCGTCAGCCCGGTCTTGAGCCGCTCGCCGGCGGAGGTCTGCACGAGGATCTCTACCTCGATGAAGCTCGTGTTGTCGCGGTCGATCTGCCGCTGCAGGCCCACCCGCTCGACGGTCCCGGTGAAGACCCGGTCCGCGTAGGCGTTGATGTACACCCTGGCGTTCTGGGCGGGCTTGACGCCCGTGCAGTTCGACTCGTCCACCCTCGCCTTGAGCACCATCACCGAAAGGTCCGCGATCTCCATCATCACCGTGCCGGCGTTGTTGAACGTCCCCAGCACCTGCTCCCCCACCTCCGAGTTCAGCTTCGTGATCGTCCCGTCCATCGGCGCCAGGATCGTCGAGTTCTCCAGGTCGCGCTGCGCCCTCCGGATGTTGGCGTCGGCGATCTCGATCGAGTGCTGCGCGACCTCCAGCGTCGACTGCGCCCGCAGGAAGTCCGTCTCCGCCGCCTGCAGCGACGACACCGCCACGTCGCGCGTCTCCGCGAGCTTGCGCTGCCGCTCCACCTCGGTCTTCGCCAGCGCCAGCGCGGCCTGGGCCCCCGTGAGCCGCGCCTCCTCGCTCTGCTTCTGTGCCTGCGTCGACTCCAGCGACGCCTGCAGGTCGCGCGAGTCCAGCCGCGCCACGATGTCGTCCTTCTTGACGTCGTCCCCCTCGCGGAACGGCAGCGCCGTGATCCGCGCCGACACCTGGGCGCTGATCTTCACGTTGGTCTTGGCCTCGATCGTCCCGGGAGCGCTGATCGAACGGATCAGGTTCCCCTTCACCGCCGGCTCCAGACGCACCTCCGTCCCCTTCTTCTGCCCGCCGTACTTGGCGCGCATCTCCTTGAACTGCGGCGACTTGGCGACGAAATACCCCCCGCCGCCGCAGACCACGACCGCCGCCAGAAACAGCCCCAGGATCCATTTCCACACGGTGAATCGCTCCGGTCGAGGACCCCGCCGCCCAAACCAGGGACACGCTGGACGCCAGAAGAGCCCGACTACCCCTCACCTCCCTGACGCCGCGCAGCGCTGAGTAGGAATAAAAGGCCGCGAGTTTCGCCGGACAACCCGGCGGCCCTTATACCGGCGAAAACGGCAAAAGTTACCCCCCACCCCCGGCGCACGCCCCTCTTTCTCTATGTCCCGCGCTGGAAAGGGCGGGGAGGGGGGGTTATCGGTGCTCGTCGATCCCCCGCCGAAGCTCCTCCAGCCACTGGCTCCGGGCCCGCACATCCAGCTCCCCGTGGCGCGTGATCAACGGGGCGATCGGGTCGCCCGACGAGCCGTACACCTCGTCCCATCGCCTGATCCGCGCCGCCACCTCCTCCAGCGCCGCCTGGGCCGCCGCCACCCACCGCCGGCGCTGTTCCCGCGGCACCGCCGCCAGGAACCGGGCCCGCGAGCGGAGCGGGTCGTACACTGCCGTGATCGCCTCCGGGTCCAGCGGCGGCCCGATCCAGCCCCGCAGCACGCCCATCCCCGCCGGCGTGACGCGGTACACGCGCCGCGCCCGCTTGCGGGTCCGCTTGGCCTTGACGCTCAACAACCCGCGCCGGTGCAGCCGGCGCACCAGCGGGTAGATCGCCCCGGCGCTGGCGCTCCACTGCGTCGAGGGGGAGCCGAGCATGTGCCGGCGGACGTCGTACGGGCTGCACGGCCCGAGCTGCCAGACCAGCCCGAGCGTGAAGCACTCCAGCTCGCTGTAGCGCCGTTTCCGCACGCCCGGAGCGTACACCCGATCGCCCCGTGACGGAAACCGGCGCCGCCCGCATCCCAACAATAGTACGATTCGTACTATACCGATCGGTACCCGCCAAGGTCCCCGGTTGTACAAGGAAACGAGACAGGAGCACGTATGAAGATCCTCGCCCAGCTCGTCCCCGCCGCGGCCCTCGCCGCCGCCCTCGCCCTCGCCCCGGCCCCCGCCCGCGCGGTCCCCCTCCGCGCAGTTCCCCAGCCCGCCGCCGCCCCCGCGCTCGCCGACACCCCCGCCGCCAAGGTCGCCGCGGCCTTCCTCTCCATGCTCAACGACGGGTCCAAAGACTCCGTGTCCAGCTTCGAGACCTCCTTCGCCTCCGACAAGCGCGCCGCCGGCCCCGCCATCCCCGAGCGCGTCTCCCGGGTCGCCGAGATGCGCCGCCAATGGGGCAGCTTCACCGTCAAGCAGGTCGTCGCATCCACTGCGTCCGGCATCACCCTTCGCGTCGGCATCACCGGCGGCGACACCATCGAGATGGAGTTCCAGCTCAGCACCACCCAGCCCGGCAAGCTCGACACCGTCCTCATCACCTCCTCCGGCCCGGGCGACCCGCCAGCGCCGATCACCGCCGAGCTGCGGTCGGCCACCGTCGAGGCCGCCGCCGCGGCCCTCGAGGCCCAGTACGTCTACCCCAACGTCGCCGCCGACATGGCCAAGTCCGTCCGCGCCAAGCTCGCCGCGGGCGAATACGACTCCCTCGCCGACGATGCCTCCCTCGCCCGGCGCCTCTCCGAGGACCTTCGCGCCGTCAGCCACGATCTCCACCTGCGCGTCCGCGTGGCGCCCCCCTCGGCCGACTTGGAGCACGGCGGCCCCGCGCTCCAGGAGCTGACCCGCGAGAACTTCGGCTTCAAGAAGGTCGAGGTCCTGGAGGGGGGCGGCAACATCGGCTACATCCGCTTCGACGGTTTCCGCCCCGACCAGGGCGCCAAGGACGCCGCCGCCGCCGCGCTGGCCTTCGTCTCCCACTGCGACGCCCTCATCTTCGACCTCCGCTTCAACGGCGGCGGCGACCCGGAGATGGTCCGCTTCATCACCGGCTACCTCTTCGACGAGCCCGCCCACCTCAACGACATGATCGACCGCGACGGCAAGACCGTCGGCCAGAGTTGGTCGCTCAAGGACGTCCCCGGCAAACGCTTCCCCGCCGGCACGCCCGTCTATGTCCTCACCAGCTCGCGCACCTTCTCCTGCGCCGAGGAGTTCTGCTACGACCTGCAGAACCTGGACAGGGCGACGATCGTCGGCGAGAAGACCGGCGGCGGGGCGCACCCGACCCGGCCGGCCCGCCTCAACGACCGATTCGTCGTGAACATCCCCTACAGGCGCGCCCACAACCCCGTCTCCAGGACCAACTGGGAGGGCACCGGCGTCGAGCCCGACGTCGTCTGCCCCGCCACCGACGCCCTCGACACGGCCGCCGACCTCGCCCGCAAAGCGATCGAGACCAAGAAGTAGCGACTCCGATCGGGTGCCACCACTCGCGGCGCCCTCCTTCCTCTCCCCCCTTCCCTTCTCCTCACCCCGCCGCGCAGAGGCGCCGTGGCCCGCGCCCATCGCCTTCCGTGTTTTCGCTCCAGCGTCATCCGCAGCGGGCCCGCCGGCGGCGGCTACTCCACCGTTGCCGACCTCCTCCGCTTCGACCAGGCCCTCCGCTCCGGCAAGGTCCTCAAGCAAGCCTCCCTCGACCAGCTCTGGTCCGCCCACCCCGAGGTCTCCTCGACCGAGTACGGCCTGGGCTTCGGCGTGGACCGCTCCCCCGCCGGGCGCATCGTCGGCCACTCCGGCGGCTTCGACGGCATCAGCGCCAACCTCAAGATGTTCCTCGACGCCGGCTACACCCTGGCCGTCCTGGCCAACTACGGCGGCGCCACCGAACCCGTCGAAAGCAAAGCCCGCCAGCTCATCGCCCAGGGCCATTAGCCGCAGAGGGCGACGGCGCGAGTCGCCGAGTTCGGCGAGGTTCCTCGAGGTTTGGCCTGAGTTTTTTGAGGTTCCATGGGAGTTTTTTGAGGTTCCGGGTGAGTTTATTGGAGTTTTTTGAGGTTTTTTGGCGGGCGAAATCGAGCGTAAGTCGTTATTCAACAACGATTTATCCATCAAAAACCCGCGCATCGGCGCCCCCACGTCGAAAATCGATCCTTGCGACGACTTGCCGCGACTTCGGAGCGGGTTGCGTCGACTTCGGCATGACTTCTCGCGACTTTCTTCGACTTCCGTCGACTTTTTGCGACTTTTTGCGACTTCTCCGGGGGTGTGTTTTTTGCTGTAAGTGCTTGTGGCGACGTGAGTTGATGCGGTTAGCGGCCGCCAATATGTGCGCGCACTCGAAAACGCTCCCTGCGAGGTCTCGCGGAGGCGCTGAGATGAAAAGAGAAGTCGAGAGTTTTCGAGAAAACACCGGGAGAATTGGAGAGTTTTGGAGAGATTTCGAGTGTTTTGGAGTGTTTTTGAGAGTTTTGGACCAGTTTCTGAGGGGTGAATCTGCTGCAAGTGCTTGTGGCGCCGTGGGTTGAGTGTGGTTAGTGACCGCCAAGATGGGCGCAAACCCTGAAACGCCCAGGGCGATGTGGGATGTGGGATGGGAAGGCGTTGAGGCGTGGAGTGGCAGCGCGCAGTCGGGGCGCTCGGGTGTGACGGCACTGACCAGGGGTTGGGGGCAGCCAAGGCGAGCGGCCGCCCCCTCCCCTCGCCAATCCAAAATCCAAAGTCCCCAAGCCAAAATGGATCCCCCCAAGGCCCAGGGCCTTGTTCAAAAGTGTACGTGCCGGCCGCGCACCCGCAAGAGAATCCGCACCTATTACCCCGTTTTGGCGCGCAAACGGGACCTACCCCGTCTCGGGGACCACCTTGCCGCGGCCGCCGCGGCTGCCTGGTCCGGCGCGATGCGCCCGCGCGTCATCAGGCCCGGCGGGCTACCTGGGCGTATGGCGATTCGGTGGTCGCATTCCATAACTCCTGATTCTACAGCATATTATGTCGTTTTCTTGCGTTGACCGGCCGCTGGAGACCGACCCTGCGACGGTACCATTGGGTGCATGGTCGAGAGCGCCAAGGTCCGCCCGATGGTCCTGGCCGAGGGCTCGCGCACCCCGGAGCCGATCGACCTTGCTATGCAAGGCATCCTCGCTCGCGGCGAACGCCGCGTCATCGAGATCGCCGGCCCTCCCGGGAGCGGCAAGTCCACCGCGCTTGCCTACCTCCGGAGCCTGCTCCCGCGCGAGGGCGGCTGGCGCTTCATCGACGAACACCAGCACGAGCGGCTCCGCCAAGGGGTAAAGAAGGGCGAGCAGGTCATCTGCACGGGTCCTCTGTGGGACGTGCCGCGCAGCCAATACGCCAGCCTGTCGCTCGTTCCATGGGACGACGACCAACTGATCGAGTACGTGCTCGCCGCGGACAAGGCCCGCGCCCGTGCCGTCCTCCCGCACGTGCTCTCGCTCGCCGACCGCTCCCGGCTGCTGGGCAATCCCGAGGTGTGGGCCCTCGTGCTCGAGACGCTCCTGAAGGGAGATCGGCTGCTCGGCGCGGACCTCGACACGATCCTCCGCGACGCCATCGGCGACCTGCTGCACGCGGGCCCTCTCCGCACCGCGCGCGAGGCCTGCTGGCATTCGCTCGCCAGGGGGCGCCCTTCGCCGGTGGAGGGAGATCCGCGTCCGCGCACGGTCGACAGGTTCATCCGCCACGAGCCGATCCGCCTCCTGCTCGCGACCGACTATTTCATCAACCGGCTGCCGGTTGCCGGCGGTGCGCACCTTCTCTGCGCCAAGCTGCCGCGTGACCTGATCAACGCGTGCGCGGCCGCCGTGCGGGCGCACGAGGGCCTGCTGGACTGCCTGCACCGGGCGGCCGCGCGGCCGCCGCCGGGCGCGCACGCGATGGCCGCGAGCATCCTCCACGCCGCCGGGGTGAAGTGGCGTCTAGCGGGGGAGGGCCCGGCATTCCTGAACCACGCCGAGCTCGAGGGCATCCGGTGGGCGGGCATACCCCTCGTGGGGATGTGCGCCTCGCTCGCCAACTTCCGGCGGGCCAACCTCAGCGGCGCCGATCTGACCGGCGCACGGATGCACGGCGCGTGCCTGGAGGGCGCCTCGCTCACTCGGGCCGTCCTCACCGGGGCCAAGCTCGGTGGCGCCGACCTCTCGCGGGCCGACATGAGTTCGTGCGTCGCCGATCGCGCGGAGCTGGACAGGGCCCGCCTGGCGGGCACAAATCTGGAGGGTGCCTCTCTGCGTGCGGCGTCCTTCAACCGCGCCACTCTCGCCGGCGCCCGGCTCGTCCGGGCCGACCTGTCGCTCACAAGCCTCGACGCGGCCGACCTTGCCGGGGCCGACCTCTCCGGCGCCCACTTCGACCACGCATGCCTCGCCCGCCTCGCGCTCCGTGCGTGCAGGCTGCACGGCGCATCCTTCCGCGGCGCCACCCTCGAAAAGTGCGACCTGCAGGAGATCAGCCTGCCGGCGGGCGAGTTCGCCAGGGCTCTCCTGACCGACTGCGACCTCACCGGCGCCTTCCTGGAGAACAGTAACTTCTGCTTCGCCGAGTTCCGCGGCTGCGGCCTCGCCGGCATCGACCTCGAGGGCGCCGACCTCCGCAACACCGATTTCCGCGGCTCCACGTTCCACATGGGCTCCTCGCGCAGCGGCCTGGTCTCCTCGTTCATCGCCTCGGAAGGGAGCCGCACCGGCTTCTACACCGACGAGCTCGGCGAACAGGACTTCCGCGCGCCGGAGGACATCCGCAAGGCCAACCTCCGGCACGCCGACCTGCGCGGGGCCGCCGTCGAGGGCGTGGACTTCTACCTGGTCGACCTCCGCGACGCCAGGTACAGCGCCGAGCAGGCGGAGTGGTTCAGGAAATGCGGGGCGATCCTCAAGCACCGGTGTGTTTGATCGCCGCGCACGTCTTCGCGGGTGCACGCCACTCTCGTAAACTCACTCTCGCGATGAACACTCCTCTGCATCGATTCGCCGCGGTCATCGTGTCCCTCCTCCTCGCCGCCGCGCTGGGGGGCGGATGCCATTCCAGCCCCGCGTCACCGTCGCCTCGCGCCGCCCCAGTTGCCCCCCCAGCCCGCTCCGGCAATCCTCTCTTTCCCGGCTGGTACGCCGACCCGGAGGGGGCCGTCTTCGGCGATCGGTTCTGGATCTACCCCACCTACTCCGCCCCCTACGACCAGCAGACCTTCTTCGACGCCTTCTCCTCCCCGGACCTGGTCCACTGGACCAAGCACCCCCGCATCCTCGACAAGGCCGCCGTCACCTGGGCCCGCCGCGCCATGTGGGCGCCCGCCATCGCCGAGCGGGGCGGGCGCTACTTCCTCTTCTTCGGCGCCAACGACATCCAGAACGACCAGCAGCTCGGCGGCATCGGCGTCGCCATGGCCGACAATCCGCAGGGCCCCTTCACCGATTACCTCGGCAAGCCGCTCGTTGATCGCTTCCACAACGGCGCCCAGCCCATCGACCAGTTCGTCTTCCGCGACGAACGCGGGGAGAGCGGGCCGGGGGGCGCGGGGGAGGGCGGCCAGGACTACCTCCTCTACGGCGGCTGGAAGCACTGCAACATCGCCCGCCTCCGGCCCGACTTCCGCGCCGTCGAGCCCTTCGCCGACGGGACCACGTTCAAAGAGATCACCCCCGACGGCTACGTCGAGGGCCCGCTCATGTTCCTCCGCAAGGGCAGGTACTACTTCATGTGGTCCGAGGGCGGCTGGACCGGGCCGGACTATTCCGTCGCCTACGCCATCGCCGATTCACCCCTCGGCCCGTTCACGCGCATCGGCAAGGTCCTCCAGCAGGACCCGGCGGGGGGGGTTGCCACCGGCGCCGGCCACCACGGCATCATCAGGCTCCCCGGCACCGACTCCTGGTACATCGTCTACCACCGCCGCCCGCTCGGCGAGACCGACGGCAACCACCGCGTCGTCTGCATCGACTGCATGGAGTTCGACGAGCAGGGGCTCATCAAGCCCGTCAAGATCACCTTCGAAGGGATCGAGCAGACCCACCTTGCGCCGTGAACTCTCGCGCGATCCCCCCGTCTTCCCGTCTCCCGTCCCCCCGTCCCCCCGTCCCCCAGTCACCGCGCACCCCCGCAAAGCCTCCCTCACAAACCCATTCACCGCCGCCGGGTGCGACATGTTCAG